>JBEKLV010000076.1:0-11234 GCA_050008835.1 Bacteroidota bacterium
TATTCATCAAAAGGTACTTCGGTTGATAGGCGCGTATCCTTGTCATTCACAGTTTCGCGAAGGCGGTACACCCATTTTGTGGAATCCAAAATTGCTTGATGCTTGACTATGAGCGGATCTGAAAGGAACAGTGGAAATTCTTTGTGATACGTACCATCCTCAGCCGGCTTATCTTTACGGACATATTGTAATTGTGCAAGTCTTGCAGAAGAATCCCGTGGAAGTGCACGTATTGCTGCTAATGTAATGCGTGAAGTATCGTAAGAGACAGTACTAACCGGACTAGTCGATGTGCGCCGCTGTGCAGCTTTGGCACGTCGAGAGAGTTTGCCTAGGTGTTGCTGTTGTGACAGCGTCGAATCCGATTCGGCAACGAATCTATATTCATCGTCATTTGCTACAAACAGAATGTTAGATGCTTCAGTCGGCATCTGGCAGAAAAGAACCAGAGCGAACAGCGCACTACTCCACCCAACACTTCCCATCCGAATAATAAATTTATGCGGAACCACGAGCGCTCGTTAGTCGTTTAATTAATAGAAAATACTTTTAACAGCCAGTTCAGAATGGTTACAACCGTTCGATATGGCTCCAGGAGGGTTTTAAATAGGGGTATATGAAAAAAACTACGTTCATAATGCCAAATGCCTTTTCTATAAGCATATCATTCACTGAAAAATTTAGCGAAAAGAAGTCTAAATTGCAAGCACCGTTCATGGACAAAATAGCAATGCTTCACTATTGTTTGCTTTGCTTAAACGCAAGCAGCATTGTTTTGACGTTCTCATATTCATTCTCTATTTCCGCAATATTGTTGCCTTCGGGGATCGACTTGCCTGCGCGTCCTAATTCTTCTAATTTCAGGCAAAGAGCGCCCAGTTGTTTGGCACCAAGATTCAAACTGCTTCCTTTGAGCGTGTGTGCAGCAATCATAAGCGGAGCGGAGGCTTGCGCTGTCAATGCCGCTGCAATTGCTTGAATCTGTTTCGGTGTTTCATTCATATAAATATCAATCAATTCAATGACAAATTCTGAATCTGTCTCCTGCTCCAATTCCTGCAGTCGTGTAAGAAGAGGATTCAAAGGTGTTGTGTCTGTTGTGGGCATATTATTCTCTCGTTAGAATTGATCGTGAATTGTTTCGTACCATTTTTTTATAATACGCTTGACTTCATCAATCTGAATAGGTTTGCTCAAATAATCATTCATTCCAGCTTCTATGCATTTTTCTCGATCGCCCTGCAAAGCATTTGCTGTCAATGCAATAATAATCGGTTGATTAGCCTTGACAACATCGGCACGAATACGCCGTGTTGCTTCATAACCATCCATTTCCGGCATTTGTATATCCATCAATATTATATCGTATTTCTTCTTGAGCGCTGCATCCAATGCTTCCGATCCATTATTCGCGATATCTACTTCCTCACCAATAATTTTCAAAACACGCACGATGAGTTTCTGGTTAATTATGTTATCTTCCACGATTAATATATTCATTGGTGGCAGGACAGCGCGCTTCTCCGGCGATACACCAATAGTAGATGATGATAATGGCATACCTGTTAACTGCTTTACTATTGCAGCAAGCGCATCGTATAATAAGCGATGCCGAACAGGTTTTAGAACCACATGAAGAATTTCATTATTTGTTCTAACGATTTGATCACGTTTCGCTCGTAAAGCTAATATAATAAAGGCAACATCTGACTTTCCGTTTGCTTTGCGTATTTCTTCTTTTAAATGCATTCCACTGTAATCTGTGAATGTTTGCTCAGCTATTACAATATCGAACGACTGATTATCTTTCATAAAGGAAAGAGCTTCCTCTATTGTTGCGGCAGAGTGTGCAATAAATCCCCATTCCAGCAACAAGTTCACTATTATTTGACGACACATTTTATTGTCGTCGATAACTAACACCTTTTTTGTCTTGTTAATTAAAGGTAGACATAAATTCCGTTCTCGCGAATCTTTGATGTGTTCGGATACGTTGATCGTAAAGCGGAATGTGCTTCCTTCTGTGGATTTACTTTCAACCCAGATATGTCCATCGAGCAAAGCGACAGCGCGTGCACAGATAGCAAGTCCAAGACCTGATCCGCCATATTTTCTTGTGGAAGAAGAATCGATTTGCGAAAATGGTCTGAAAAGTTTGTGAATTTGTTCAGATGGAATGCCGATGCCTGTGTCTCGTACAGAGAAGAGAAGTTCAACTTTACCGTCTTTCTCAGACGCCTTCGATACATCGATATATATTTCGCCGTTCTCAGTAAATTTGATAGCATTGCTAACGAGATTCACAAGCACTTGTCGTAATCGTGTTGCATCAACCACCACTACTTGCGGCACTTTTTCATCAATCCAGTATATGAGATCAAGGTTTTTTTGATCAGCTTGAATGGCAAAGAGATCGAAGGTTTCCTCGATACAAGTTTCAATGCGGAAGGGATGTTCTTCCAATTCAATTTCATTCGATTCAATTTTCGAGAAATCAAGAATATCGTTTATGACATTAAGCAAGGCTTCTCCACTCAAGCGTATAGTTTCTACATACTCTTGTTGTTCGGCTGTTAGTTGAGTATCGGCCAGTAGACTGATTGTTCCAATAATACCATTCATCGGCGTTCGTATTTCGTGACTCATATTGGCAAGAAATTCGCTTTTTGCTTTATTTGCAATTTCTGCTGCTTCCTTTGCGTGCTGAAGCTCTTCATGTGCCAGTTTGGATTCAGTAATATCCTGTACAACAACCAACACTGCATTATGATCTTCATAATCTAAATTATGCCAAGAAAGATATACATCGATCACAGTGCCATTTTTGAGGTAATGTTTGGCTTCCGCCGTGCTGGACTCTATCGTTTTAATTGTTTCAACCGTCTCTCGCACTCTCTCGGCATCTTCCGGAGAGCAAATATCCATTATAGTCATTGAAAGAAATTCTTCCCTTGAATATCCGTAGTGCTTGATAGCTGCGTTATTCACTTCTAGAAATCGGCAGGATTCAAGATCAAACACCCAGGTAGGTATCGGATTGTTTTCAAAGAATGTGCGGAATCGTTCTGCGCTTGAGCGCATCACCTGCTCCGCTTTCTTGTGTTCTGTAATGTCACGGTAAACATTGAGAATCATCTTCCGATTACTATATTTTATCATCGAAGAAGACATTAAGAGAATTTTCTTTTCACCGGATTTTGAACGAATCGCAATTTCCGATTCCTGTACTCTATTTGTAATTATTAACTCTTTCTGATTAGAGAGCATCCTTCGATATTCGTCTTCGGTTGAAGAAAGCAATCTACTGAAATCAGGATTGTCGTTTGCTTCATTTATGGAATAGCCGGTGAGTTCTTCCATACGAGGATTAAATACTTCGAAAAATCCACTTTCATCATTTAAAGTAATTCCTTCATTTACCTTGTTGATAATAGTCAACAATTTACGTTCACTTTCCGCAACTCGCTCTTCAACACGTTTTTTTTCAGTGATGTCACGAGCAATGACAGAAAACCCAATAATCTTTTCGCTTTGAAACATCAAGTACACATTCTGCCCAAGCCACACAATACTACCGTCTTTTGCCTGAGCCGGAACTTCATGAGACGTTACCGGTATTCTTTTTAGAAATTGTACACCATAATATCTTTCAACAGACTTACGATACGACGGATAAATCAATTCACGGTAATGATGACCAATGAGCTCATTTTCATCATATTTTAGCAAACGAGTTGCAATGGGATTAAAGAATGTGATTAAACCGTTTTCGTCTATTCGATAAATGAGTTCGTTTGCAGAATCGATAATGTGTTTATATTCTTGTTGGCTGTTCCGCAACTCTTCCTCTATGCGTTTTTTTTCAGCCAATGTTTTTTTCAACCTACGAACATTGCGGTGCAATTCAAGTTGCGAGACAACGAGATGACTCAATTCTTTAAGAGCAGACTGTTGTTTTTCTGTCAATGCGTGGGGCTTCGTATCCAAGATACAAAGTGTGCCAAGCACATTTCCTTTTGGACTTATTAGCGGCGCTCCGGCATAAAAACGAAACTTCGGACCATGTGTAACAACAGGCAAAGATGAGAAACGAGCATCTTTTTCCGTATCCTCAACAAGGAGCAATCCTTTTTGTTTTATTGTTTCATTACAAAACGATTGATCACGCGGCATTTCTTGTCCATTAAATCCCACTTTCGATTTGAACCACACTCTTTCCGCATCCACAAGATTTATAAGCGCAATTGGTACAGCGCAAATCTGTGACGTTATGGATGTCAGTGCATTAAATTCAGCTTCAGGTTGAGTATCAAGAATTTCGTAGTCGTGAAGTTCTTGAAGTCGTTCTTTTTCATTCACATTCTTGGTCATAAAAGATATTTTCTGTCACCATGCAGTATCGCGACAATGATCACCACAATAAAGTATTAAGAGTTGATTCTCTACACCTTAGTGATATTGATTCAATGTCAACGCTTTTTATTTCTTTGACTTTTTGATGCCGCCGTTCCTTTGATTCTTTCAGCCTGCTTCTTTACCGTAATATCACGTTGTGTACACCACACACGCACAAGTTTTTCTCTTTCAACGACACCAATCATATTATTCAAAAAACATTGCGACTTTCCTTTTTTGTCAATTTTGTGAGAGGCAGCATCGACAAGCCGATAATTTGAGCGGATAAACGAGCGTAGATATTCAATATTTGCTGGATCTGACGGATCAAGCAAGTCTTTCACTTTCACTCCAAGAAGTTGCTCGGCAGTTTCGAGACCGTACATTCTAGCCATTGTATCGTTGCATTCTGTTAAGTAACCCGTTTCCATTAAGTATTTAATTTGTCTTTCTTCGGATAAACTGACCGGCATTGGTTCAGACGATTCAAAGCACCAGATCGCTTCGGCACTTTGTTCGATAAACGCGCGGAAACGTTCTTCACTGATTCGCAATGCCTCTTGCACATTCTTCAATTCTGTTATATCTGTAATCGTGCCTTCATAATATAAAATATCACCAATCCGACTCCGAACCACTCGGGCATTTTCTAGCACATCGATAATTTGACCATCTTTCCGTCGCAGTTTGAACTCGGCGTTTTTGACTCGCCCTTCTTTATTGAGAAGTTTTAAGTACTGTCGCCGCATTTCTGAATCAATGTAGAGTTCTTTTTCAATATTGAGAAGCAACAAATCGGTTTCAGATTCGTACCCAAGCATTCGAGCCAAAGCCGGATTTGCTGTTAAAATTTCCCCATCTGGAGTTGTTTGATAAACGCCATCCAGCACGTTTTCTATGAGCGATCGGTATTTTGCTTCCGAACCACGTATGGCCTGTTCGGCTTTAATTCGCTCCGTTACATCGCGCAGCACAACTTGAATAGCAAATTTTCCTTCCCACAAAAACGGCATCGCTGCAACTTCTGCTTCAAATGTTGTTCCATCCAGCCGGATAAATTTCTCTTCAATAGTTGGCACTCGTTTTCCCAGCTTTAGCATCTGTAGGACTCGATCTTTAACAATAACACGATAATCCGGATGGACCATTTCTACGACTGATCGCCCCACTAAATCGTCCGGTGACTTTGCAGCAAATATTTGTACAGCGGCTGTGTTGACAAATACTAACCTGCCGCCGGTATGAACAATAATTGGATCAGGTGAGAGTTCAACAAGAGTGCGGTATCGTTCCTCGCTTTCGCGTAACGCTTGTTCGGCGTGATATTTTTCTGTAATATCGCGCGACACTCCCATCACACCAATCATTTCACCTTTTGCATTTCTTAGTTCAGATGCCGACAGTAAACTATGGAATAATTCACCATTTTTACGCTTGTTCACAACTTCCTGCACACAGCGACTTTGTTCTACCGTCGTTTTGTATATCTTATTGCTTTCCTCAGGATTAGCGAATAAGATGCTTACATGTTTTCCCAAGATTTCTTTAATATTATAACCGAAAGTCTCTTCAGCGGCTTTATTAAACTCGATAATGTTACGATTTTTATCATTTGCAATAATCATATCGAGTGAACTATTGATGATGCTCTGTGCATATTCCTGCGAGGCCTTTAGCGCTTCTTTAACCTGTTTACGTTCCGAAACATCTCGAAAAACTAATACAACTCCAACTATATTTCCAACTTCATCTGTAATTGGTGATGCACTTTCATCAACTGGAATTTCTTTTCCTTCGCGTGAAATTAGCGTATCATGGTTTTTTAGCACAGCTGTAATTTTGTTCTTTAGAATTTGATCGACCGGGTTTATAAAGTTAAGCTTTGTTGATTTTTCTGCGGTACGGAATACTTTCAGCAAATCTTCTCCAAGCGCCTCGCTCATTTTCCAACCCGTAAGATTTTCCGCTGTAGTATTCATAAACTTTATTGTGCCCGATGTATCTGTAGATATGACTGCTTCGCTAATGCTTCGAAGCGTCGTACCATACCAAGTTTCATTCTCTTTGAATTTCCGGTCTAATTCTCTTCTGTATAGAGCCATCTCGATTGTAGTATGAAGTTCACGTTCTTCAAATGGTTTGAGAATATATCCAAACGGTTCCGTTTTACTGGCACGTCTTAGCGTATCGTCATCAGCATACGCGCTCAGGAACACCACAGCAATTCCGTACTGAAACCGAAGTGCTGAAGCTGTTTCAATTCCATCCATCCCCCCTTTCAAACGGACATTTATTAATACTAAATCAGGTGATGTTGCAATTGCTTTCTTAACTGCTTCTTCGCCTGTCGAAACGATGCCTACAATGTTGTATCCGAGATTCATCAACCGTTTCTGAAGATCTTTCGCAACGATGTTTTCATCTTCGACGATCAATATTTTGGGATTTACCATTGCTTCTGCTATCCTTCTTATAGTGCTACTAGTTCAACCTCTGTATATTGCAGAATTAATTCGTGCGCATGAAGTATGATAGTCTGCACGTCCATCGCTGAGACACAGCCGCTCTGAAGTGAACTGATGACACACAGTTGTTCCCGCAATCGATCCATCGAATCCTGTAAACTGTACATCTCAATTTGTGTTTGATAGAATGTCATCTCTAATAATTCGTCTACTTTTCGTCATAGAGGATCATCCACATTGAGAGTCGAGATTATTCGCTGCAATTGTGCAATAAGTAAGCGCCCAATCCCAAGCGCTTCAACGTAGTTTTCGATCATTTTAATTCCTTTGCGTGCAAGGAATACCTCTAAACCACAACTATCCAATATATTAGAAATATACGTACCATCAAGGGCAAAGGCAATATATGAAACTTGTAAAGAGCAGACATTCTCGTTATATTTCGATGAGATGTTTATACTTTGGCGACATATCCTCCGTGTGCACATCGGACCATTTATCTTTTCCGTTGTTTTGATGATGTGTATATTTCTGCTGCAATACCTTATGAAATATCTGGACCAGCTAACGGGAAAAGGTTTAAGTGCAGCTGTTATCGCTGAATTGATTACACTCAACCTTGCATGGATGCTTGTACTAGCCGTACCAATGGGTGTACTTGTGGCAACGCTAATGGCATTCGGCGGATTAGCTTCTACAAGTCAGATTACCGCAATGCGGGCAAGCGGTGTAAGTCTTTACCGAATGATTGCACCGGTAATTGCCGCTTCCGTAGTGGTCTGTCTTCTTTTGATCAGCTTCAATAACGATGTATTACCGGACGCCAATCACCGTACGAAAGTATTGACAAACGATATTTCTCATAAGAAACCAACCTTGACTTTGGTGCCTGGAATGTTCATCCAACTGCTGCAAGGGCACAGCATTTTAGTTAGGAAAACATTCGAGCATTCTAATGATCTCGAAGGCGTAACAATTCTCGACTATTCCAATACAATGATGACTTCCACAATCACAGCGCACCGAGGAACGATTTCCTTTTCTACCGATTATCGAAAACTTGTTATGGATTTATCGGATGGTGAAATTCATCAGGTTAATAATCAAATCAAAAGCCAGTATCGCGTTATCCGATTTCAAAAACATAGGATTGTAATGGATGCAGAGGGATTCAACTTCCAGCGCTCGCGCGAGACAGATATTTCTCGTGGTGACCGTGAGATGAGTGTGCAAATGATGTCGCATTACGTGGACAGCATTCGAACATTGCAGACCAACATCGAACATCACTTAAAAGAACTCACTGGCAAGCGACAGGAAGATATATTAGATGTCAAGAAATCCATTGAACCCTCTGTGATCTTCACGATGCCCCTTAATGGAATAAAAACAGATCCTTCTCAGCAAGCGGCAGTCCGTTCTGATCTTTTTAATATCAATATTTATGAACGAGCTGTGCGCTCATATTTAGTAGAAATTCATAAAAAATTTTCCATTCCATTTGCCTGTATAGTTTTCGTATTTATTGGTGCGCCGCTTGGCATTATGTCGCGGCGTGGAACATTCGGCGTGAGCGCAAGTCTTAGCTTGGGTTTTTTTATATTTTATTGGGCGTGCCTGAAAGGAGGCGAGAATCTCGCAGACCGGGGCTATTTTGATCCTTGGGTTGGAATGTGGATCGCGAATATTGTTTTGGGAATCATTGGATTATACTTGACTGTGCGGACAGCAAGAGAGAACCCCACTATTGATTGGTCACGACTCGCTCGGTTGATTCCAAAATCGTGGCGGTCGGATTCTCGTTCACCGGAGGAGACATGAAGATACTCGACCGCTACATCATCCGGCAGTTCCTCATAGTATTTCTTTTCGGATTACTGGCATTCATTTTTATTTTCATTATTATAGATATGATGGAGAAGTTGGATGACTTCATTGACGCGCAAGCACCAACAAGCATTGTTGTGCAGTACTACATTGCTTCAATTCCTGATATTATCAAGCTGATGATTCCTGTTGCCGTACTGCTTTCGGCATTATTTGTAACTGGCCGGCTTTCTAGCCAGAACGAACTTGCCGCTATCAAATCCAGTGGGACCAGTTTGTATCGAATCATGGTACCTTTTCTAGTCGTAACATTTGTCATTTGTTTTGCTTCCATTTATCTCAATGGTTGGGTAGTTCCATATGCCAATCAGAAAAAATTCTATATTGAACGAACTCATTTGAACCGTTCCATACAAGCAAATGTACGATACAATATTCTTTTTCAAGAAGGCAGAACACGCATCGTTTCCATTAATTACTACGACACGCAAGCTAAATGCGCTCGGCAGATTAGCATTCAGGATTTCGATAGTAATGATATGACCATCTTACGGCATAGGTACGATGCACTACAAATGCAATGGATACAACCCAGTGGAGATGAAGTACAAAAAGGGAATTGGGTTCTACTTCATGGAACCACACGTAGCTTCCCTGATTCTGCACAGACTCTTGAGTCATTCGATAGTTTGACGGTTGGAAAACTTTCATTAACACCTTCTGATATAGAAAAAAAACAACGGACTCCTGATGAAATGGATTATTATGAATTGCGGGAGTTTATTGCAAATCAGCAGCGTGCAGGACAGGATGTAGCACGATGGTTAGTGGAGTATCATTTCAAGCTTGCGTTCCCCTTTGCGAGTATTATTATGGTGCTTTTCGGTGTACCATTTGCTGCAAGTAGACCCCGCACTGGCGCAGCACTTGGATTCGGCATTGCCACCGCAGTTACTTTTATTTACCTGGGTTTTATGAAAGCTAGTCAAGTATTTGGCTACAATGGCGATCTTAACCCCCTTTTTACTGCGTGGTTAGCGAATATCATTTTTCTTGCAGCTGGCATTGCTAATCTCTTCAGAGTTCAAAAATAGCCTTCATCTCTGAAAACCATGCAAAGCAAGCATATCTATCGTCTCTTGCGATCTTCCAAATTCTTGCTTTTTTTCTATTCCAATCTTTTTTTCCGCGCTTGATGTTTGTTATACGCTTGTTCTACCATTACAGGGAGTCGTATAGAATCCATCTCTCCTTTAACGAAGTATTCTGATGCTCCCCATTTATACGCTTCTTCATAAATCTCTTCCGACCCATAGCCAGTAATGAGAATTACGGGAACATCCATTTTCTTCCCATACATCCATTGTAATACATTAATTCCGCTGATGCCCTCCATTTTATAATCCAAGAGTACAATATCGAATTGTTCCTTTTGCAAATAGGACAACGTATTCTCTGCTGAATTACAAATCACTACGGAATGTCCCCGTTCAGTAAGGGCCTTTTTGAGGAGAACGCTATAGGGATGATCATCATCTACCACAAGTACATGAAGTGATTGTGTATTCATAGTTATATCACATACCGAAAGTGAATATGCAATTGTTTATAATTAATAGTGTACAACAAACCAAAGAAGAAATCAATTCAACTTCATGAAAATACATTATCGTGCTGAATTCGTATGTAGAATATTCAGCGTGATATTAAACATATAGCACATGTATAAAAAACGAGGGCAACTACCTGGATGGTGCTGGTTTATTCTGATCTTCGTTGACGCTCCGAGATTACCTGTTTATATACTTTCAGGACAAGTTCTGGAAGTTGAGACATATCAGACTTTCCCTTTACAAAATAATCTTTCGCTCCCCACTTCCATGCTTCAAGAGCAATTTCTTCCGAACCATAACCTGTAATAATTATTACTGGGATATCCATCTTCATTCCGTACATCCATTGTAGCACATTGATACCGCTTGTTCCTGGCATTTTATAATCAAGAAGCACAACATCATACTTATTCTTTTGGAGCAGACTGATAGCATCATCTCCAGTCTCGCAAGATTCGATGGTGTGTCCACATCCTTTTAGCGTTTGTGCGAGAACAATTCGATATGTAGGTTCATCATCTACAATAAGCACATTCAATATTTGTCCGGTCATGCAGACTCCAAAATATAATATGATTTGATGGAGATTTGTGGATATTTTTATTTAAAAAGTATGCAAATGATAATCAAAGAAAAATAACTTGTAATAGCATTTGGAAACTTCGATAAAATAAAAAATTTTATCATTGATGTTCATAAATGAATTCATAAACAGCGGATAATTAGCGAATTCATAATTCATGCGCAATCTAACGATATGAAAATATTAAAATAGGATATACCGCAAAACCAAACTAGCAGCACATCATCACCTGATGTACTATTTTATTCACTTCCGAAACAAACTCTGTTTAACAATTATTATTTTTGAGTTGTTTTTGGTCCTTTGCGGAAAATCCATACCCCAACAATCGCTACTAGAAGAACACCTAAT
>JBEKLV010000077.1:0-11009 GCA_050008835.1 Bacteroidota bacterium
AAATAATAAAGGATGCGCTGCATCGATGCCGGAGAATTCTGAACCTGCCATTGGGTGTCCACCGACGAAGTTGCCATCGGGAAAAAGTTCTTGAGCTTGTTTAACTATTGCTCGTTTTACACTTCCTGTGTCGGTAACAATGGCATGAGGTGATATGTTTTTGGCAACGATAGGAAGAATTTTCGCAATTGCGAAAACTGGCGCGGCTATAATAATGAGATCAGCAGAACGTACCGCTCGTTCCACTGAGCTTTCGGCTATGTCG
This sequence comes from Bacteroidota bacterium, assembly GCA_050008835.1. Classification (GTDB taxonomy): domain Bacteria; phylum Bacteroidota; class Ignavibacteria; order UBA10030; family UBA10030; genus Fen-1298. The sequence goes on from JBEKLV010000077.1 coordinate 266, forward strand.
ATTACATCTCGTTTCAATGCTCGCTTGAGAATTTGCGGTTTATCGACACCGATAATTTGAACAGGAGGGAAGCGGTGCTTTATGGCAAGTGCTAATGACCCACCAATTAGTCCGACACCGATAATTGTGATGCGCTGAAAGGGAAGCGACTTTTGTTCTATCGTTGGTGAGCTCATTCGATGTTGCGGTTTATGGCTTGAGCAATCATACGCACTTCTTTCATCATCTGTGCAAACTGATCAGGATAGAGCGACTGCGCTCCATCCGATAATGCATGGTCAGGATTGTGATGCACTTCTACGATTATACCATCCGCACCGGCAGCAATGGAGGCGCGCGCCATTGCAATCACTTTATCGCGAATACCAACACCATGCGATGGATCGGCAATGATGGGCAAGTGGCTTTTCTTTTTTATGACCGGAATAGCGCTTATGTCCATAGTATTGCGCGTTGCGGGTTCGAATGTTCGGATGCCGCGTTCGCAGAGAATAACTTTCTCGTTGCCGCCTGCAAGAATATACTCTGCGGACATTAGCCATTCTTCAATAGTTGCGGCAATGCCGCGTTTTAGCATAATCGGTTTTGATGCTTTGCCAAGATCTTTCAAGAACATGTAGTTCTGCATGTTTCGTGCGCCAATCTGCAAAATGTCTGCGTACTTCTCTACGAGATCGATCTGACTTTTGTCCATCGCTTCTGTGATGACTTTCAGTTTGTACTCATCTGCCGCTGAGCGCAGGAGTTTTAAACCATCTTCACCAAGTCCCTGAAAGGAATAAGGCGATGTACGCGGTTTGAACGCGCCGCCGCGCAATATTTTTGCGCCTGAATTCTTGACATATTTTGCAATCTTAAAAATTTGTTCCTCGGTTTCGACAGAGCATGGTCCTGCCATGACAATAACTTCTGGTCCACCGATTTTCACTCCGCCAATATCGAACACGGATCCTTCGCGTTTGAATGCACGACTAGCAAGTTTGAATGGCTCGGTAACGCGCACAACCTCTGCTACGCCATCCAGTAGTTCAATCTGCCTGTGGTCGAACTCTGGATGAACGCCTATAGCGCCTAAAACTGTATGTTGTACGCCAGTGGAGCGATGTATATCAAATCCGTGATCATGCAGAACGCGGATGATTTCTTCAATTTGTTTTTCGGTTGTACCTGTTTCTAAAACAATAATCATAATGTTTGGCGGTTAATGAATGAATATATAGATAATTGATTAAATTGTTATTAGTTATTGGTCATCAATCCCTTATCATTGCTCACTACTAATTGCTATTCGTATCTATCTAATTTAAAGTTCTCTCCAAGATACAATTTCTTTGCTTCAGGATCATTGGCAAGAAATTCCGCTGTGCCGGATTTCAAAATTTTTCCTTCAAACAGTAAATATGAACGATCCGTTATGGAAAGCGTTTCATGCACGTTGTGATCTGTAATGAGTACACCGATATTCTTGTTTTTCAGTTTGATGACGATCTGCATAATGTCTTCTACGGCAATGGGATCGATACCGGCAAATGGTTCATCCAATAAAATAAATTTTGGATCAAGTGCCAGCGAACGAGCGATCTCCGTCCTACGACGTTCACCGCCAGAAAGTATATAACCTTTGCTTTCCGCGATATACGTAAGTCCAAATTCTTCCATCAACCGATTGCACTTCTCTTCCTGCGCTTCACGAGTGAGCGATGTGGTTTGCAGGATAGCCATAAGATTATCCCGCACCGATAATCGTCGAAACACAGATGGCTCTTGCGGTAAATAACTGATGCCGTTCCTAGCTCGCTTATACATCGGCAACTTAGTGATCTCGACTTCATCCATAAATACTTTGCCGGCATTCGGCCGAATCATTCCGACAATCATATAGAATGTTGTCGTTTTACCAGCGCCGTTTGGTCCAAGCAAGCCTACAATTTCTCCCCGCTTCACTTGTATGCTAACCTCATCTACCACCGCGCGTTTTTTGTAACGTTTCACCAATCCATCTGAGCGAAGAACGATTTGGGGAACTATTGGCGCAGTCACGACAGGCGTTGTCAATTGTGGAACTGTAACGATTGAAACTTGACGCGCCCGTTTTACATCTGGTTTTGTTTTATGTGTCTTCGTTATTTGTGATTTATGCCGCACAACAATTTTGTTTTTTGTCGATGCGACAGGCCGCTTTGTTCGTAAAATAGATTTATTGATTTGTTGTGCCATGCTATTCGCCAATGATATGTATGCCCTGCCGAATTGGTCGATTCTCGTACCACCGAAAACCGTCAAGATTGTAATCCTGTTCGTGTTTAGTAATCAGTTTCTCAGGAAGATATTGTCCTTGCACGCCGCCAACAATTTTTATTCGATCCACTTCGCCTGTAACGAAATCGATGAAGATGCGGTCGCCGCTGGACTTGTTGGCGCCGTTCGGTTCCTTGTTGTCAAATAAATAATAAAGACTCGTTGCGTTCTTCTGTACATCCACTTGTTCTAATTTATTTGCACGGAAGTACATTGTCAACTCCCTGCCCGTTAATTGGTTAAAACGGTTGGGCAGAGCTGTGTCTACGCGGGAAATTGCCATGGCCCGGTTTTTAACCCACATACTTCTGATTTGTTTGTCCTCCATCCGGATACGAATGGAATCGCCAGTGATTTGATTTTCGTCGCTCCAAATTATAGGATGTGTTTGAAGTGCGATAAGGTCGTTTTTCACGAAGTATGTTGCTTTGCCGCATCTTGCAGACATATTGCCTTTCACAAAGCGCACACTGTCGATTGCCACAAAACGTTCTGCAGTGTCTTGAATAGATTGCATCTCACGGCTGACCACTACCATAGTGTCAATGATGCCGCTGGCGGAAGTGTCTATCTTCACTAAGCGTGGCTGCTTTAACACGAGAGTAAATTTTTTCTGCTCGATGTGAATAAGCGAATCGCCATAGATATTTACGCCATTAGTATTTTCGAACACATGCACATTGCTGATAGCGACAGACCGAGTCTCCGCCTCAAAATAATGCATCTCATTGCATGTGATTGTTGTAGAAGTGTCTACAAGCATAACATCACCGATAAAGTACGAACGTTTTTCATCCACAAAATATTGTCCGTTCTGTGCAGTGAGAGATGTCTTGCCGCGTTCCAGCTGTACACCCTTTTTTCCTTCCATCATTCTACGTTCAGCATAGTAAACACCTTCTTTCGAGCGGATGGTAATGCTGTCCCGGACGACTTTCACGTTTCCGTACAATTCAATTTTATTCTGTGTCATAAAGCGAAACGCTGTGTCGCACCATACTTTTACTAATCCACCCTCTGAGGGAATTTGGACGAAATGGACGTTACCGATTAATTCTCGCACTTCTTCCTTGTTTATGGTTATGCCATTAAGAATATCGGCATGACGAAGCTCGATGATTTTACTTTGCTGAGCCAGTACCGGAATTATGAAACAAACAATTGTGATGGCAGAATATAAAAGACGGAGACGCATAAACATTATTCCGCTGTTGTCTGCCCGGTGACACGGAAGACGCGGTAATGTTTCAGACTTTGGTCCGATTCAAATCCGTGTCCATTCATTTTTTCTTTCACAGTCTTGATTTGCACATATTCCGGTGTATAGATAAGCTGGCGCTGATTATTCCAAAATAATTGCTCGGTAGTCATGCGCGATGAATCACTGGAAACGACAACGACGTTTTTTCGCGCCTCAAGATTGTTCGTAGCTTCGTCCACGGTTCCTTCGTCACTCGTAAGTATCGAGGTTTGTTTGCCTTCGAGGTTGAAAAAGCGCACTTTCACACCTTGGCTCATTTCTGTTTGTCGGTTCAACTCCAGCACACGAATGTATCCTGCAACGATGATGGCGCTGATGTGGCCTGAATCTGACACAACGATAGTGCTGTTCCAGCTTTCTTGTTGCGGGAGCGTCCGGCTATCAATAGTAGAAATAACAGAAGGCAGAATTTTCTCTTCACAACCAAAGAATGAAAGTGCGACTGCACAGAATACACAAATGCAGAATGATTTCATGTTCCGGGTTCTCCGGCTAATCCTGCTTCAACTAAATCATGAAGATGCAATACGCCAATAGGATGCTGGTATTCGTCCACTACGATCAATTGTGTGATCTTGAATGCTTCCATTACTTTAAGCGCCTGAACAGCGAGAATATTCCGGCGGATGGTTTTAGGATTCTTCGTCATCACTTGGCGAGCGGTGAGATTTATGATGTTCGTGGTTCTTTGAAGCAGACGGCGAAGATCGCCATCGGTGAGGATGCCGCATAGAACGCCTGCGTTATCAACAACACACGTAGCGCCTAATCTTTTGGAACTGATTTCAATAATAGCATCGGAAAGCGAAACGCTTTCTTTGACAATTGGCACATTTGTACCGGTGATCATCATCATCTCGACTTTTAAAAGTAGCCTTTTACCGAGATTGCCACCTGGATGGAACATTGCAAAATCTTCTTGTGTGAAATTACGCTTTTGCAAAAGCGTTATCGCAAGCGCATCGCCCATAACTAGTGCGGCGGTAGTAGAGGATGTCGGTGCAAGATCATACGGACACGCTTCCTCTTTGACACTCGTGTCGAGAACAATGTCACATTGTTTGCTGAGTGCTGAGTTAACGTTGCCAGTGATCGCAATAATTTTCACACCAAGTTGATGAAAGCTCAGCAAAAGCTGCCATAGGTCTACTATATCGCCACTTTTAGAAATGAAGATCACAACATCGTCCGGTGTGACCATCCCCAAATCGCCATGCACGGCATCGGAGGGATGCATAAAGGCGGAAGGTGTGCCGGTAGAGCTTAACGTCGCTGCAATTTTTCTGGCGATGATGCCGGATTTTCCCATGCCGGTAATCACTACACGCCCTTTTGCGTTGAAAATAAGATCAACCGCCGCTGCGAAATTCTCATTGATGCGCGACTCAAGAGCTGCAACTGCTTCAGCTTCTATGCGGATGATTTCTTTTCCCTTTTCAATTGCGGCATTTGCATTCATAGGTTTCTCTCGTTACCTCTGATTCTTTAAAATCAAATCGATGACTTCACGCACAGCGCCATTGCCGCCGCCGCATGTGCAGACATAATGCACTTGTTCCTTCACGACCGGCATAGCATCTGCCGGCGCAGCAGAAAATCCGACGCATTTCAGCACAGCAAGATCAAATTCGTCATCACCGATATACGCTATGTTTGCGTCAGTAAGATCAAATTTCTTTTTGATGGATTTATATGCGTCTATTTTATTTTTAAAATTCTGATATACTTCTGTGATTTCTAATTCTTTTGCTCGTCTTTTAACGATCTTTGATAATCGTCCGGTGATTATACCGACTTTTATGCCGGCTCGCTGAAGTTTAGCTATGCCGTATCCATCCTGGGAGTTGAATCTTTTAAACTCATCTCCTGAGTTGGAAAAATATAATCCTCCGTCTGTCATTACACCATCCACGTCCAGGAGAAGGAGTTTAATATGCTCAAGGTTGAAAGATAATATTTTCTTTGCCATAGTTTCTATTTAATTGCTGTCTGAAAAACAAGGAATGGTCCGTTGAGCAAATGCTTGAGTGTAAAAATATCGAAGTTTTTCAAAAGAGAACCAACGCCAAACTCACTGAAAGCTTGTTTCATTCGTTTACGGTGGAGATTTTCCTCTTCTGTTGAATGACATGGAATTAGGAAATTGAGCGTGTTATCTTTAATCTGAGGATATTTTGTGGAATTGAGGATATTCCCTTCAGCTAAAACCTCAGTCATAATTCGGAACCTGAGACGAACAGAAGCTTTCGTTACTGTCCTAACTTTGCTGAATGTATCTTGATGGCTGAACAACTTTGTGATCTTCTCTTTGAACTCTTGAGAGAATTCTTCTCCCGCTTCTTTCATCCGTTCCTCAAATGCTTGCCGAAAGGAATCAGAGATAAGCATTTCTCCAGGCACAGTCTCGAAGAATTTTCCATGAACTAAACAAATCTTAATGGCTTTCTTTTTCCTTCCCCTGACCAAGTAGAAAACATCACGGATAGGAAGAGATTCAATGTCATCACCGATTTTTTTCATTTGATCTCGGATGATATTGTTTTTACCCATAATAAGGTCGGCAATTGGTTTGCTGCCTGTAGGAATAGTTGAGTTGAACGAAGAAACAGAAAAGCTTGCACTATCTTTTAATTCAACTAATTCGCCACCGGAAAAAATGTTGCCATGTGCATTCAAGCGAATAGCGAGGTCGGGAGATTTACCTTTGCTTTTACAAGAAAGCATCGATGCATCAAAACGAAACTTATCTAGATGCCTGATAGAAGCCAGATCGGTCTTTTGTACAACGAGATGTGAAAAAAAATGATAAATCGAATTATTCATAAACTTGTCTGGCTTTCAAACAGGGTTGTCTGTTTTCTGGATTTTTTCGATCTACTTAGCCCATTTAAACTCAGTTTTGGAAAACTGTTTCCCCAAATATCGTCTAAATCCTTTGTGCAAATGTAGTCTTTATAGAATTTTGTAATGCTGTCGGATTCGCGCTCTTCATCAATTCTACGCTGAATGATCTTAACATTTTTCTTGTCGAGTTCAATTCCAGCGGATAAACGATTTAATCCCTGCGCCGCAACAAGCGTTGTTCCGGTACCGGCAAATGGATCAAGAACAAAATCGTTTGGGTTAGTTGAAGAAAGAATAATTCTTACAAGGAGTTGTAATGGCGTTTGTTGTTTGTGGAGTCGATTGCCATCGGCGTCTCTTAATGCTTCGTCGCCGGCAAAATACCCTGATGTTAATTCGCGTATATCATCCCACACATCAGTTACGTACAAACCATTTTCTCTTTCTATTTTATATCCTTGCGGTAATGGCGGATCAATTCTTAGTCGGTTAAAGACTCGAGGTCGATCTCCTTTTGTCGCAAATGCAATAATCTGATAATGTTTGCCGTAGCGGTTTATTCCTGGAACTGCCGATGTCTTTTTTTTCCAGATAATTAAATTTTGAAATGTCCATCCGGTTTTGCGGAGACATTCCAATACAGATTCTGTTTTCTTTTCGCGCTGCATAAAATAAATTGCACCGCCGTCAGTCGTCAGTGCATGAATTTTTGCACATATATCTGCCATCCATCGCCAGTAATCTTTCTCTGGCATGTCATCATCCCACTCGTTGTATTCTTTGTCTTGATTGAACGGTGGATCAAGGAAAGTTAAATGGATTTCGGACTTTTTCGAGAGCGAAAAGAATGTAGCTCGCTCTAAAAGTGTCGAACAATCTCCTTGAAGAAGAGACGGCGTTCTCATTCAAAATACCCTCACCAAATCATCAATCGCTTTCACTTGTTTTACTAATTCTTCCAGCAGATCTAATTTTAATTGGCTGGCTGAATCGCTTAAAGCTTGTGCAGGATTCGGATGTGTCTCTATAAAAAGTGCATCGCAGCCAGCGGCAACACCGGCACGAGCGATTGGGAAAATAAATTCGGGTTGACCGCCGCTCTGATTCTTTGCGCTTCCCGGTAACTGCAAAGAGTGCGTGGCATCTAGCACTACAGGGTATCCGGATTTTCGCATTATCGGTAAAGATCGCATATCTACCACAAGATTGTGATAGCCAAAAGTTGTACCGCGTTCCGTAAGTAGAATTTTATCATTGCCTGTGGCGGCAACTTTTTCAGCGGCAAGGTGTATGTCATCCGGCGCAATGAATTGGCCTTTCTTGATGTTTACAACTTTACCCGTTCTACCAGCGGCTTCAAGTAATTCTGTTTGTCGGCATAAGAATGCTGGAATTTGTAATACATCTGCAACCTCAGCCGCTATTGCTGCTTCCGCGGGGGAATGGATGTCGGTTAAAATTGGCACACCGAACTCGCGTTTCACTTCCGCAAGAATTTTCAGAGCTTTTTCATCTCCAATTGATGCAAAGGAATTGCTGCTCGCGCGGTTTGCTTTCCTGTAAGAAGACTTGAAGATGAATGGCATCTGATGTCGTTCCGCAATTGTTCGTATAGTCTTTGCCGTTTGAAGAATCATCTCGCGGTTTTCGACAACGCAGGGCCCTGCAATCAGCACCAATGGATGATTGCCGCCGATGCTAATTGTACTGATGATTATCGATTTCGTCTTTGGAGTATTCATACTGTTCAAGCTCGTTTGTTAAAAAACATACGAAAAAATGCCGGAACAATCAAAGAAGCTAATGCTATTCAATACCTTGCATCTGCTCCGTAATTCCGTTATTTTCCTTTGTGCTTACTTTGGTCGCTCACATGTCCGCTGTAGTCCTACCGGGATGCAGTCGTAGGCGAAGATTTTGCAGATTATTTCTTTGCATTGCTGACATTTGATGAAATAAAATGAAACTCCGCGCATACGCAAAAATTAATATCGGGCTTAATGTTCTCGATAAAAGATCGGATGGTTATCACGATCTGGAAACAGTTTTCCACGAAATTGATTGCTTTGATGAAATTGAATTGCAACGGCACGACAAAGTGGCGATGACCGCTGATTCCATTCTTGTTCCAGTCGACGGATCCAATCTTTGCCTTAGTGCTGCAAACCTTCTGCAAAAAGAAAAACATGTTCGACAAGGTGTACTGATTCATTTGAAAAAAAATATTCCTGTTGGCGCTGGACTTGGCGGCGGCAGTAGCGATGCCGCGGCAGTGCTTTGCTGCTTAAACCAATTTTGGGAATTAAAATTATCGAATAATCAATTACGTGTGCTTGCAGCACAAATCGGTTCGGATGTCCCATTTTTCATCAATGGCGGAACTGCGTACGCTACAGGACGCGGAGAAATTTTAGAATTTTTTTCTTTAACGTTACCATTTTGGATTGCGGTTGTTACACCTCTGATTCGTATTTCTACGGCGTGGGCTTATGATCACCTTGTGGTGAAGCGTAATGGAAAAGCAAGCGGATTGCAGATCAAGCTTGTGAAACAAATATCCAATCCTCAAAAATTGGCATCAGTTATTCAAAATGATTTCGAGATATCGGTTTTTAAAATTTACCCTGAACTCAACCGCATCAAAAAGAAGTTAATCGAGATGGGCGCTGTGTTTTCATTGATGAGCGGCAGCGGTTCATCGATGTATGGCTTTTTTGAAAACGATAAGAAAGCGCTCGCTGCACTTTCATCCTTCCCGAAAAATTATCAAACTTCGATTACAGCACCTTCGTTTAAATCAATCCACGAACCTAAAGCCGATTAAATCTTGAAATTCATTATCCGTATTTCTGCACTTGTTATCCTTTTACTCTTTGTTGCTGCACTCGTAGCAGCGCAACGTACCGAAACAAAAACATTGCCTATTTTTCCCCAGACATCTATAGTTAACGCAGATTCAACAAGTCCTAATATCGTCTTAGAGCCGCGGAAGTCTCAATCCATTGTTGACACACTCAAAAAAGGAATCGGTTCAGCATCAACAGCACACGTTGATTCTACAGTTATTGATTCTGTTCGGATTCGCTTCCTTCCTGGAATGGGACAAATCATTGACGAAGTTGATACAACTGACGTTCTTCATCAAAAACAATTCTTGTGGAGCGCTGCAAAGTACGTTGGAGATTTGCTTTGGAAGCTTCCCGGATTTTTCTATCGCGATTTGGGTGAAGCGGGCAAGTGGGGACAACTCAACGCATTTGGTGTTGATGGACGCGGCATCGGAATTTTATTAGATGGACGCCCGATGAACGATCCGGTAACCGGCACATATAATCTTGCAGACTTACCGATGGAATTTATCGACCATACCGAGATTCTTTCCGGCTCAACTTCGATCTTGGCATCTGGCGAAGACGGCACGGCATTGAATTTCGTTTCGCGTTCATACAACAGTTACCGTCCGCTAACGAAACTCCGATTTGTTCAGGATCCAGAGGGAGCTCTTTTAACCGATGGTCTCTTCACACAGAATGTTGCCCGCGGCTTGAACTTGATGATTGGTTTTCAACGAACCGTTACGGTGGGGCGATATGCAAATGCGAGTTTGGATGCATGGAATGTACGCACGCGGCTGCGTTATAATTTCTCTGATCGTTTGAATATTGCGCTTACTGATTTTTATACGAAAGCCGGTAACGGGCTTAATGGTGGAGTGGATCCATCACAATCGGCGTCGCTTTTCGATGAGGCAACTGCAATAGTATTCAATCAATATGCACACGATGAGCGCTCACGTCGCGATGAGACACTTTCAGCAATCGCACGTATATTCTCAGATTCTTCTTCCATCACGCAAGTGAGTTTCTATTACAGCACTCTTGAACGAGAATATTGGAATCCACCAGATTATCAAAATGGACTTTATCAGAATATAGATGATTCGACTAAAGCATCGTTTTGGGGAGTCCGTCTCCAGCAGCACCTTTCATTCAATCCCTTGCATCTGACAGTTGGTGGAAATTTAGAAAGACGGCAGAGCGATTCCACACGAACACTTCCATTCCATATTGAAACTGAAAAATCTCTATTTGCACAAGCGGAATTACAATTGATAAATATTTTCGTTCCGTCAGTTTCTTTGCGCTCAACTTCATTAGATGGCGAAAGAACTTTTAGTTTGGGTGTTGGAGCGAAATCTGTACTTGCTGATTGGCTTACGCTGTTTGTCGACGCATCAAAGTATGACAGATTCCCGACTATACAGGAACGATACTGGAGAGATTCAACGGTTATTCGACCAAATGAAATCGTTAAAGAACAACATTCTTTTCTTCAAGGCGG
>JBEKLV010000078.1:0-10901 GCA_050008835.1 Bacteroidota bacterium
ATGAGCTACGAAATAAATTATCACAAATGAATAGTGGATTACAAACTTCCAAAAACACGATGAATGTTTTTGTCCCATTTAATAAAATTCCAGATCTTGGTAGTGAGTATATCAGAAAATTTCGCGAAGTTGAAATTCAATATAAAATTCTTCAATTAATTACACCGCTGTATGAACAAGCTAAGGTAGAGGAAAATAGACAAACGCCATCTGTTTTGATACTTGATAAAGCGTTTCCCGCAGAAAAAAAATCTAAACCAAAAGTGTCTATCTATCTGTTGCTATCGTTTTTTATATCTATTGCTTTGGCAATTCTTCTGGTTTTTCTATACGTCTGGATGCAAAGACTTTATGCTCTTGACTCGGATCGTTTCGATACAATTTTCAATAACGTACGATCTGATTGGTTCGGCTTAAAATGGAAGCGTAATGCTAGAAAATAATAAGTCAGTAACCCAAGCAAGAGCGGGAAACGGCCTTCGAGCGCGCAATATTTTACTCAATATAATGGGACAAATCATTCCGATTATTGTTGGAATAATTGCGATTCCATTTATTGTCCAAGGATTGGGAATTGAGGGTTTTGGAATCCTTTCACTTGCTTGGATGGTCCTCGGATATTTTGCCATTTTTGATTTGGGATTGGGACGTGCTACAACGAAATTTATCTCAGAGGAACTAAAGAACGGAATAACAATAAATCTTCGAAGTTTATTTTGGACTTCATGCTGGATGAATCTCGTTCTGGGATTTGTTGGCGGAATATTAATTGCCAGTATGGCGTCTTTTCTTGCTGAAAGTGTTTTTAGGATCTCCCCAGGAATGATTCAAGAAGCAAGAACGATATTCTTCATACTTGCGGTTTCGTGTCCCATAGTTCTTGTTTCTACGGCGTTCAGAGGGACACTTGAAGCTGCACAACAGTTTAAGTACGTAAATATAGTAATCGCCATATTTAGCTCATTATCGTTCCTCCTACCAGTTTTCGGAATCATTGTAGGCTTCGATATTCAAGGAATTATTATTCTTTTAATGATTTCTAGATTGTGCGGTGCGTTGGTATACCTCCTTTTATGTTTTCGAGTGTTTCCAATACTTAGAATGAATGTTTCTTTTGGATTCAATCGAGTTCGCCAATTACTTAAATTTGGAGGGTGGGTTAGCATATCTAATTTTGTGAGCCCTATTTTGTTCTATCTTGACCGTTTTCTCATCGGATCACTAATTTCAGTCGCTGCAGTTGCATATTATACAGCACCTTATGAAATGGTAATGAGGTTGTCAATTCTGCCAGTAAGTTTTGCAATGACATTGTTTCCATCGTTTAGTGCTGTGGCTGCCGCTGTGCGTGAAAGTCAGACGGGTTTGTACTCTCACTCGGTAAAAATGCTCCTCGTAGTAATAGGTCCTCTTGTTGCAACAGTAGTCTTGTTTGCTGTAGACATCCTACGTTTATGGTTGGGCTTACAATTTGCAGAAAACAGCATGCTGATTCTTCAAATCCTAGCAATTGGCATGCTGGTAAACTCATTAGCGCAAATTCCATTTGCTCTTATCCAGGGATTTGGACGTCCTGATATAACAGCTAAATTTCATTTTATTGAGTTATTGTTGTACGCACCACTTACATGGTTCCTAGTGAAGAACATGGGAATCGTTGGAGGAGCAATAGCATGGACGATCCGAGTTACTTTTGATGCAATGCTTCTTTTTTCAGTATCAATAAAGTTTATTAATTTTCAGAAATTCTTTGATATTAGATTAAAGCGTTGTATTATTTTTGTTTTTTCCCTGTTATGTATTTTGATTGGATTATCTTTCCTTAACGGAACATTTATTATCAAAATGGTTATTTCTACGCCGATAATAGCTCTTTATGCGATAGCTTCATGGTACTTTGTATTGGATGTCGGAGAGAGGGAAATGATCAGCTCTCTAGCTCGCAGATTTGTTGGTGTGACGGGGGAAACAATATAAGAGGTGGTGCAAGTGTTCAATTTGAATTGTAGGAAGAAATTATTTGTCATACTCATCAAAAAAAGAGTTTGATAATGTTGTGATGCAGTTTAAATAAGGGACGTTAATCGTAGTAGATATATAAAGTAGGATAGAGGTTCAGAAGCATTGGATGAAAAAGAAAACAAATATTTAGGATCTCCAAATACAACTTGGAGACTATTCTTTGTTTTGATGATGTACAAGAAGACTATTATTCATTGCGTCATTTTTTCTACAGTCATAACACTAATTGTTACCCTACTCATGCCCAATTGGTATGAGTCGACTGCATCTGTATTTCCTATCGATCAACCCCGTCTTTTAGGAACGTTAGGTAACGTTTCATCATCCCTGAGAACATTCTCGCGTTTTAGAAATTCGGCTTATGGAAAATATTTTTCAAAGGCAATAGGCACTATTGAAACCGACCGTTGTGTCACTATTCTTAAAAGCAATAAAGTGCTTCTGAGTGTTATTCAAAAGTTTGATCTTGTGCATGTATATGACATTAAGTCCTACCCTATCGAAAATACAATAAAAGAACTTCTTAAGAATACAGAATTTAAAGTAGTGTTGGAAGGGAATATTTTTATTAAGGTCTATGATAAAGATCGACAACGTGCAGCAGATATGGCAAATTATTTCGTAGAAATTCTCAATAAGACTAATTCTGAAATAATAGCGGAGTCTGTGCAGGGCAACAAACAATTTATTAATACACAATACATGAGTAATCTGTATAATCTTGCAAATACAGAGGATTCATTGAAAAGAATACAAAAAAGATCCGGTATTATTTCATTACCAGAACAAACTAAAGCATACATAAATACTACTGCTGAACTTGCACAAGAACTTATAACTAGCGAAGTACGAGCAAATGTTTTAAAAAAGACCCTCTCGACAAATCATCCATATGTGAGAGCTGCAGATTTGGAAATCGAGGAACTGAAAAAGAAGTTAAACGAATTTAGCGTTGGGACGACTGTATCTGAAAATGAATCGAACATTTTTTCACCTCTCAGCAGTAATCCTGCCTTTAGTATTGAATATTCTCGAAGATATCGTGATGTCGAAACTCAATATAAGATTCTAGATAATATAACTTCGCTATATGAGCAAGCAAAGGTAGAAGGACAGTGGAATACGCCAGCGGTTGTAGTGCTCGATCGAGCAATACCTGCTGAAAGAAAAACCAGACCTCAAAGAATTCTTATTGTTTTTGGTGGCTTGGCGATTGGGTTCTTAAGCTCTATTATTTTTTGCACATTCATTAACAGTTGGAATGATGGGAAAAAACAAAACAATGTTTTCTATAAATTACTATCTGATTTGATGAATAAAATTCGTGCAGACTTTGCATCCTTGCGACTGCATTCGCATCAGATGAAAAGCATATAATCTGGTAAAAGTGATAAAAATGTTAAATGTTGATCATGAGTATTTTATTGAACCTTACTCTTCAGATATTCAGAAGGTTCCCTATACTATTTACTTAGGGACATTTACTATTCTTGCATTTTATTTGATCAGTGTCATTTTTCAATGGGAATTCTTCTTTTTCTTTTCTTTGTTTATTGTAATAGTATTAATAACTGCTTTGATCAAATTTGAAGCTGCTCTTCTTTTTATTCCAATTACACTTGCAAATCCTTATGTTCTTGAAGAAACCGGTACAAAGCTGAATATTGCAGAGCTTGTCCTCCTCATTATTTTTGTTGTATGGTTATGCCGAATTCTTCTCTTAAAAGAACGTATTGTATTTCCCAAAAAGTTTCTCGTCACTTTTTTAATAATAATTGCTACGGCAATTTTGTCTTTGCTGGTAGCACGTGATCTGGAAGTAGGCATTAAACAGATCGTCAGATATATTGAAATATTATTATTATTCTTTATGCTTATTATCACCAACTTTAAAAGTGAGAAAAAAATAAGGCAAGTGTTTCTCTTTCTTATTATCGGTGGATTGATAACGTCATTTGTAGGCATAAGTGAATTTATCAACAATGCTTTAGAGTTGAAACAATCTACAAGGGTATACGGATGGGGTAGTGGATATGCTGCATATGTTGCTACAACATTGATCTTTGCAGTATGTGCTTTGGAATTTAAAGAGCAAAAAGCTCTTAGAACCTTAGCACTATTTACAATCCCGGTTGCTGGTCTGGCGCTCCTTGTAAGTCAGACTCGGACATGGATGTATGCTTTGATTGTTGTCTTTGGAATTCTGTTTTTATGGAGAAAACCTAAGGTTGCGGGGAAAATTATTCTAGTATTAGGATTTGTTGTCGGATTTATAGCTCTGCTGATGGCAACAAATTTTTTTGGTTTGATCGAAAGTGATTATTTTCAAGGGGCGGTTGCAGGAGCGCTGAGATTTGGTGAGACAAAAAGTGACCATTCATTAAAAGACGCATCATTATTTCTTCGTTTGGGTGCTTGGGGAAAAGCCGTAATGTTATATATCAACAATCCAATTCTAGGAATCGGAGTCGGTAACTTTCGAATTGATTATTTTACACTAAAACTAGCAAAGGCAGGAGATAAAATTGGATATGTTGATAGTCAATATATCCAGGGGTTTACAGAAGCAGGCACAATTGCAGGAATTGCTTGGATTGTCTTTGTTTTTCAAGCAGTAAGGTTAAGTATTAAAAGTGTTCGTTTGTCTGTCAACTCTAATCTCTATGTCCTTGCGCTTGGTTTTTTCGGTTCTTTATTACTATTAGTTGTTGGAAGTTTTTTTTGGGTGATTACGCCGGTTCATGACCTTTTTTGTCTTATGATTCTCGATGTGGGATTATTATACAACATAGTAGAACTCACTAAACTTCAAAAACCATCAGAATTTTAAGACTACCAAAATTGTCTAAAATTATAGTCACAATAAGATATTTCCCGATATCTGTTAATATTTTTAATAATTTATAACTTTTCATTCAACGACAGATAATACAAATAAATATAATGGCCTACTAAAGTCAATTTTGGTGAAAGGTTAGTAAACAAATTGAAAAACATGGTTCTTGATCAGCATTTCATTGTAATATTTTTCAGAGTCTATCTCTTATGATTCGGATCGCAGGTGTTGTTGTTCTATATAATCCGTCGGAGAGGGTCCTCGAGAATATCCTTTCCTATCAAGAACAGGTTGGAACATTATTTGTCATTGATAATTCTGAACATCAAAACAAAATCCTTGTTCATCAGATTCAATATTTAAAAAATGTAGTTTACCGATGGAATGGAAATAATGTAGGGATAGCACGAGCACTAAATATCGGTGCGGGCTTAGCAGTAGAACAAAAATATGATTATCTCTTTATGATGGATCAGGATGGGAAAATCACGCCCAATGTAGTGAACGAGTATGCTGCATATTTATCGAAATATTCGTCAATGGATATCGGAATTCTTTCGCCATATCATGTCTATGATAACTATAACGCTCCATCGGAATCAAAAGACGCGAAAGAAATATTTCTTACTATAACATCAGGAACCCTCCTAAATCTTGACATATATAAGAAGGTTGGTCCGTTTATGGATGAACTCTTTATCGATTATGTCGACTTTGAATATTGCCTGCGACTTCATTCTCATGGTTTCAAAGTTGTTCAGCTTTGCAACACACTGATGAACCATCATTTGGGCTCGCTAATTGTTAGAAAAATGTTATTTAGACGCGTAGCTGTTTATAACTATCCACCAATAAGAGTATATTACAAATCTAGGAATAGATTGTTAATTGCAAGAAAATACTTTAAGAAATATCCAATGTGGTCGATGAAGGAATTCTCTCACGCTGGTAACGAAATAATAAAAATCTTTTGTTTTGAGGAACAAAAGATAGAGAAATGTAAAATGGCTTTTCTAGGGATGCTGCATTTCTTAAAGAATCGACTTGGGAAATTTAATGAAAGAAACACGTTAAAAGACGAATAATGATAGAAAATCCTAAGGTTTCTATTATTCTAGTTAGCTATAATCGCCTTGAGGTATTGCGGAATACGCTTGCAGGGATAGTACAGTATCTTGCTATGCCGACTACGGAAATACTTCTTGTGGACAACGCTTCTGTTGAACCAGTGACTGACACAATCCAACGGGAATTTCCTCAAGTACGTGTTTTTTCGAATAAAATTAATATTGGCTTTGGAGGAGGAAATAATATTGGAGCGCAAAAAGCGCAGGGGGAATTTCTCCTGTTTGTAAATAGTGATCTCGTCTTACGTGGGAATCCTCTTCCGGCAATGGTCGAAATGTTTAATAAAGATTCTCATGCGGGTATTGTTGGTTGTCAATTGCTTAATAGAGATGGCTCATTGCAGCCATCCTATTTTCGGTTTCCGAATTTAACCATGAGATTTTTACAATTAACCGGGTTGAAAACTCTGCTCCTCAAAATACTTCCTTGGCTGAGGTTTAATCAATATCAGAACAACCGGCTGGATTTTGTCTCTGGTGCTTTCTTTATGATAAAACGTTCGCTATTTTTTGATGTTCGTTGTTTTGATGATCGCTATTTTATGTATTTAGAAGACGCAGATCTTGGATATCAAGTTGCAAGGAGGGGAAAATATTCTCGACTCCTTCACACAAGAGACGTTATTCATTTGGGCGCTCATTATGAAGAGATCGACAATCCATTTGTTCTCCATAATATGAACAGAGGACATTTGTTGTTTTATAAAAAAAATTATTCGTCTTGGAAATTTATTGTCCTTGTGCTTATGAGTATTGGAATTTATTCCTTTTATGTCCTTTTCAGCGGTTTACGCTACGATGGTCGGATGGTACGCAAGCACTATAGCGAATTGATACGTCTATATTACAATGCATTGGTTGATGACCATTGGTTTGATCATGCTGATCCAAAGACGTCTATAACTTAAATATCATAATATATTATGAAGAAACGCTTTTGGCTCATATCCGAATTTTACTTTCCTGATGAAAACTCAACAGGGCATCTCCTCACTCAGATAGCAGAGGGCTTAGCGCAAACTGAAGAAGTTCATATTCTCTGCGGCAGATGTGTAGACCGAAAGAGTGTGACAGAAAAAGCGGTTTCTATTCGGAATAATGTTTTTATCGAACGAGTTAATTCCTCCGGCTTCAACAAAGATATCCTTTTACTCCGATTGATCAATATAATTTCGTTGAGTATAAGAATATTCTTCAGGCTACTTTTGAACTTGCATCGGGATGATAACGTGCTTGTTGTCACGAATCCTCCAGCGCTTCCTTTTATGGCTGCGCTTGCATGTTGGATGAAACACACGGTGTACTCTGTCTTGATGTTTGATCTGTATCCAGATGTGCTGGTTGCAACAAAAATACTATCTGAGAAGAATCCATTCACAATAATTCTGCGCTGGATGACAAATATTCTCTTCAGATATTCACAACATATCATAGTACTGGGACGAGACATGTCGCATCGTCTCAGCAAGAAGTATTCTGGCACACGCGATCGAATTATCGTTATTCCCAATTGGGGAGATATAGATATTATCACCCCCCAAAATATTGATCAGAATACGATTTTAAAAGAACTGTCCATTAACGATAAATTCATTGTTCAGTATGTCGGAAATATAGGACGAACACATAATGTGGAGCTACTCTTAGAATGTGCTGAATTGCTGAAGGATAAAACCGATATTTGTTTCCTGTTTATTGGAGATGGTGCAAAGAAAAAATGGTTAACTGAATCAGTGAAAAAAAGGAACTTCAGCAATGTTATTATAAGAACCTATTATTCCCGAGAAAGACAATCAGATGTACACAATGCATGTGACATTGCTGTAGTATCGTTTATTCCCGCAATGGCTGGTATATCTGTACCCAGTAGGATATATAATATTATGGCAGCTGGAAAACCGATACTGGCGATAGCTGATCCTGAGTCGGAGCTGACGACGGTTGTACAGGAAGAGAATATCGGTTGGGTTGTCACATCATATCAAGCTCAAGATGTTGTCGATGTGATTTTATCTGCCATGAAAAATAGAACAGCACTGCTGGAAATGGGCAAACGGGCACGAAGAGCTACAGAAGAAAAATATTATTTCAAGAGAATTATTGCTCTTTATAGAAATGTGCTTTTGAATACTATGAAAGACTGAATTGAAGACCATTCTTCTTGTTGCCGGTACACGTCCGGAGATTATAAAAACTGCACCTGTTTTAATTGAGGCGCGGAAAAGAAAAGATATTAAAGTTATCTATTGCCTTACCGGCCAGCATAAAACGATGGCAATGGAAGCCCTGTCAATTTTTGGAATCGAACCGGATGATGATCTTCAAATTATGCGTCCAAACCAAACATTAAATATGATTTGCGAATCGGTTTTCACGAAATTGCCTTTGGTGATAGAGCAAGTAAAGCCGGATGTAGTCATGGTGCAGGGTGATACAACTACTGCGGCAATGACAGCGCTATGCGCGTTTAATATGAAAGTACCGGTCGCGCATATTGAAGCAGGGTTACGGACATTTAATTTAGATGCACCATATCCTGAAGAATGTAATAGACGGCTCATTGGAGTAGTGGCAAAATATAATCTCTGCCCCACAGCTTTGGCACAGAAAAATTTACGTCGCGAGGGAGTGCTGGAGGAAAAAATATACGTCACTGGCAATACAGTCGTTGATGCGTTGCGCTTAATTCAAGAGAAGCATAACCTTGATAAACTTGAGCGGATCCTTCCGAACCTAAAGCAACCATTTGTGCTTATCACAGCTCATAGGCGCGAAAGCTTCGGTGGTGGATTTCAAAATATCTGTACAGCAATCCATGAATGCGCTTTGCGATATCCTAATTTCCAATTTATTTATCCTGTTCACCTAAATCCTAATGTCAAAGGGCCAGTGCATGAAATGTTAGGGAGAACCAGCAATGTAATGTTGATTCCACCAATTCCGTACCTTGAAATGCTCACGCTGATGAAACACTGCGAATTTGTGCTTTCCGATTCCGGTGGCATCCAGGAAGAAGCGCCGTCGTTTGGTAGGCATTGCATTGTGATGCGTGAAGTAACTGAGCGAATGGAAAGCGTAGATCTTGGAATGTCTGAGCTTGTAGGTACGGATGTTACGAAGATTATTAGTGCAGTTCAGCGCACAATTGAAGGAAATATCAAGCATGATCTTGGCAAGAATCCTTATGGCGACGGTCATGCAGCAGAAAAAATTTTGGATATATTGATGCATCATACTGCCACGATTTAATGAACGCTCGCCGTGAACATATTGTTACGCTGCTGATTGATATTTTCACTATCAATCTTGCGTATCTCGCTTATTATTATTTCCGCGTGCGTAGCGGATGGATTCCATACAGCATCGAACCGGAACTAATATTACCGATGATGTTCGTTTGCGTATACTGGCTTATGTGGTTTGGCATTTTTGGTCTTTATCATGCATGGTACGAACAATCCCGAATCGATGAGATTCTCACGATTGTTAGGGTAACCATCATTGGTACATTGATTTTATTCTTTTTGATTTTTATTGATGATACATCCAGTGAAACAATCGTCCACTCTCGGCTTCTGATTCTTGGATATTGGTTTGTGCTAATGGTATTAGTCATAACCGGCAGAATAACAAGAAGATTTGTTCAACGGAAATTACTATTAGCCGGAGTCGGACTACGCAACACAATTATTATTGGCTGGTCAGATAAGGCATTTGAATTGTGTGATATGGTACTCAGGTATCCTGCGTTGGGCTATAAAGTAATTGGATTTGTGAAAGTAGGCGCAAAAAGTGCAGTTCCTTTTCGTACGAAAGAAATAGACTATAAAGGCATTCCTATTTTGGGAACGATGAAGGAATTATTGGCGCTTATTAAAATGCACGCAGTTAATGAAGTGCTGATTGGACTTGATCCCTCCGAACGAAAACAACTTACCGATATCCTGCGTCAATGTGATTCTATTGACGTAGGTATGAAGATAATGCCGGATTTATATGATATTGTCAGCGGGCAGGCACGAATCAGTTCTCTTTATGGCTTGCCGCTTATGGAAGTACGCCCGCAGTTGATGAAGCCGTGGGAAGAAGTAGCAAAACGTACACTCGATATTCTTTTTTCCTTTTTAATATTAATTGTCGGACTTCCGCTATGGCTTATTTTTGCGTGTTTCATTAAGCTCGATTCTCAAGGTCCTGTGCTATATCGTCAAATACGTGTTGGCAAGAATGGTAATCATTTTAAAATATTAAAATTTCGCTCGATGCGCTTGGATGCTGAAAGGAAGTCTGGCCCAATATGGGCCGGGAAAAATGATCCTCGTGTTACAAGTGCCGGACGCATTCTTCGGAAAACGCATCTTGATGAAATCCCACAGTTTATCAATGTTCTCAAGGGAGATATGAGTTTAATCGGACCACGGCCTGAGCGGCCATTCTTCGTGGATAAATTGACGAAAGAAATTCCACTTTACAATCATCGTCATCGCGTACGTCCTGGAATTACCGGCTGGGCACAAGTAAAACACAAATACGACGAGAATATGGAAGATGTGCGCACAAAGATCAAGTACGATTTATTCTATATTGAAAATATTTCGTGGCGCTTGGATTTGAAAATTCTTTTTAACACTATTTATGTAATGATTGCAGGAAAAGGGCACGCTTAATAAAGTGAAAAAGTAAATAAATATTTAAGGAATTAGCTTGAAAGAAATCTTAATGAAACCTATTCACATGGTCGATGTAGTTGGTCAGTATCAAAAAATAAAAACCGAAATTGATGAAACAGCCCTGCGCGTTATTGGGTCTGGTCAATATATTCTTGGCAAGGAAGTATCGGAATTCGAAAATGAAATTGCACGATACTTGAATGTGAATCACGGAATTGGATGTGCTTCCGGCACCGATGCATTGAT
>JBEKLV010000079.1:0-10880 GCA_050008835.1 Bacteroidota bacterium
TGTATGCATTCGCAGGTGTCGGCGGTGAGGTGTTTGCAGGAACATACGGTGACGGTATTCTTCACACGACGGACAGCGGAGCAAACTGGGCCACTGCCAATAATGGTCTGACGACCCTGCTCATGTGGTGTTTCTGTGTGAGCGGACAGAACATCTATGCAGGAACGTACGGCGGCGGAGTCTTCCTCTCCACCGACAAAGGTGCAAGCTGGACTCACCTGGCTGGCACCGGACTCGCGAGTTTGAATGTCACCGCAATCCTGATAAACGGCAGCAATTTGTTCGCGGGAACGTGGGACGGCGGCATGTTCCTTTCAACAGATAATGGATCACATTTTGCTGCGATCAATACTGGTCTGACGAGCCTGAACGTCAATGCGCTCATTTCTTTTCCGAGAACGGGCGGCGGGATCAACCTTGTCGTAGGTGGCGGGAGAGGGGTCTTTCTCTCTACTGACAACGGATCTTCGTGGAGCGGGATCAATACGGGATTCGATATGTCAAAGATCTATGTGAGCTCATTGGCCGTCATCGGGAAATATATACTGGCAGGAACAACGACAGTGGTCAATGGCATCGGACTCTGGAGACGTCCGCTGTCAGAAATTATCACTGATGTTCCATCACGGAGTCTCAACCTTCCTGCTGGATTCGAGCTGGCACAGAACTATCCCAATCCATTCAACCCATCAACGAGAATCGAGTTTTCCATTCCACAACGTATGCATGTCGTGTTGAAGATCTATGACCTGCTCGGGAAGGAGATCGCAACGCTCATAGAGGGCACACAGGAAGCAGGGAAACATTCAACGACCTGGGATGCTCGGACACTTCCGAGTGATGTGTATTTCTATCGACTCACGGCAGGCTCATATACGAT
Organism: Bacteroidota bacterium; assembly: GCA_050008835.1. GTDB lineage: Bacteria > Bacteroidota > Ignavibacteria > UBA10030 > UBA10030 > Fen-1298. The sequence goes on from JBEKLV010000079.1 coordinate 881, forward strand.
GACGAGGAAACTCCTATTGTTACGATAAGGGTTTTATCAATTACTCTTTTTCGTAGCCCCAGACATTCATCATCTGGGGCTTTATATTTCTGATCCATAGAACCGCTGGAATCGAAACATTATGGGAACGGAGGTAATTTTTTAGGAAATACTCGATTTCAAACTATTGGAGGGGATCCAACTTCGCCATTTAGACATTCCCTATAGAGTTTGGCAAACTGGCAAAGTTAGTTCGACATTGCCACGTATTCTATGGGGATTTGGCAAAGTGGAAATGGCAAAGTTTATATACCTACTATCATCTCATTCCTTATCCCTACTCGCTTACCGTGGATACCCGAATGGTGATTTTACGGTAGGGCGTGATATTATAATCAGTTCATATTTAAAGTTATCCTATCTACAGCGCTATGCAATTCTCCACCAGAGAGATGAGAATATACTTGAGTAACGACAATGGATGTGTGCCCAAGTAGTTTTTGCACCTCATAGATTCCAACCCCATTCTGCACAAGCCAAGTAGCAAAAGTATGACGGAGACTGTGGAAATGTAACTTCTTTTCTAATCCAGATGCGATTACAGCTTGTTTAAAAAGATGTGAGATTCTTACCAAGTCCAGATTCCAACCCTTTTCACCTACAAACACATATTCTGATCTATGTGGTAATGATTCTAATATTCCAATAGCGACAATGTTAAGAGGAACAACTCTTTCTTTGCCGGTTTTTGTGTGAAAACTTTCCGAATTAATGATATATATTACCTTGTGAGATAAATCAACCTGGTCCCATTTAAGGTTAGCGATCTCCCCCCTTCTTAAACCTGTGTTAACAGCAAACAGAACGACATTCTTAAACCATTGTTTCGGAATTGCAGCCAGTAAGATCTTCATCTCCTCTTTGTTTAAATAAATTGGTCTCCGGCTGGGAATAGTTAGAAGGCGAACGAACTTAAAAGGATTCTTTTCGATGATCTGCCATCGAACTGTTAATTCAAATATTGCCTTCACGGTCCGCAGATCTATGTTTACAGAAATCGGTTTTACTCTCTTCAACCTATCAGCTTTGAAACTTTCAATATCAAGGGCTGTTACCTTATGAAGATATTTATCACCAACTGATTTAATAAAGAACCTCATTGCATAAGTTGCTTTCGCTGTAGTTCCTTTGGCGTGATGAATTTTTGAGTATTCAAGAAACTTTTGGAAGAATTGTGATAAGGTTAGATGTTGATAACAAGGATTCTGGCTGTTCTTAAATTCATCTAAGAACCTTTTTGCATCAATTTTATTCCTAGTCTTGGTTGTGACTCGTTGCCACTTTCCAAAGCTATTAAGAAAACAGACATAATAATTTCCGTTTGTTCGCTTGCTGAGATACATTGCATCCTCCTCAAAAAGGGTGAATGAGGTGACTGCATAGGAACAAAATAGGAACACTATGGGGTTTTTAAGGCAGGTGTTTTTGAAGTAAAAATTTCAATTTTCTAACTTCAATAGTAGCAACAGCTTTGTGCCGAGAGCGGGACTCGAACCCGCACGCCCTTTGCAGGACACAGGATTTTAAGTCCTGTGCGTCTACCAATTCCGCCATCCCGGCAAGGAAACTCAAAGACTTTTCACGTTTTTGCGCAGAAAATTGCTTGCACTTTTGCTTGCAGTGTTTGCGCTGTGCTTACCAATACAAAAACGGAAAGCCCTCTATCCTCATTCAGCCGTTCCGGTAGCTTGCAAAAGATAAAGGGCAATTCTACACTCATTTTATTTTCCGGAATGATGAATGAATTTATCTGCACTTGAAAGATATTAAACAATGACGGCGAAGGCAAGAAGATTTCCAGTAAAGTTTCGTATCACACTTTGTGATAATTACCATTTATTTTTTAGAACTTCTTTAACCGCTTTAAACGGAACACCCGTTTCAGATGCTAAATTCCAGAAGAGAGAATCAAATGCATGGCTGCTATTACTGCTTTGATATGTGAGGTTATAACATCTACGGCAGCGAAAATAGAGCGCACCATTAGGTAAATAAAGTTTTGCTACCCTTGCAGCACATTTTGGACAGAGAAAAAGAAACCGAGAACCACCAAAATTTGTCTTTTGTATTAACAACCAAACAATATCATTAACCGGATATTTTTCACCATCTATAGTTTTAGTGTAATCGAGCGTCATACTTCTATTGCCATAATTTATTGAATAACCTGTGGAGGCGACCTTTTCTCCGGTTGAAGTTATAGACCATACTAACGAACCGGATGAGACCCCCCATTCGTGAATATTCAATAGACCTTGCCTTTGCAATCTGTATGAATCAAGTTTTAATCCGTATTCTACAACCGGACGCCAGCCAGAACGACCACTACCAGAACCACCCACTTTATTTTCCTAAAAAGTAAACGTTTTATAATAACACCTGATGAAAATTTTTCTCGAAAAGTTGATTATTCTCTAATGATTGCTTTACTTTTTCAGTCTCTATGCAGTTCAAAATTTATTTTGTTTTTCGCCACTAAATACTTTTTTTCAGTCACTTCTTAGTAACTTTTTTACCGGATTCGTGATGTTTTTTGTAATTTTTCGTACGTTTTATTCACTTTTTCGTACCTTTTTTCAATGATAATCCATTCTCTTTGTTCTCCATATAGGAACTTTGACATTGACATTGCCTAAGGAAAAACGTGTCTAAGTCAAAGTGGTTAAGGAAAAAAGAGAGAGATAGACAAGAATTGTGTACCTATCTACTATCTTACTTTGACATTGACATCTTTTTGTATAGGGATGTCAAAGTGTCGAAGTGTCAAAGTGAGTAATATCCGTATTTCGGAACTCTCAGAATTCCTTTTTCCTTTGCTTGCTTCAGGAGCCGGTCTATGGTTCTTTCTTCATATCCCGTAGGTTTGCATCGTTCAATAATCTCCTTTCGTGAAAGCTCCTTTGCTTCTCCAAATATCGCCTTGAAATCCACTTCTGCTTCTGCTGTCTGTACGGTACTGGCAATATGCTCTGCTTCATCCGTTACCCCTTCATCTTTGAACCACAGAGATTCAGGGTCAAGGGAAAGAAGCCTACACTTCAACTCAGAGTCCGGTAATTCCCTTCCCCTCAGTGGTTTATAAATTCTTTTTGATTCATCTTTGCTCGACCGTCGTATTTGTAAAGTTAAATCTGCAACTCCACCAAAGACATTAGAACCTCGCATTTGTTCATTGTGCATCTTTTGATACCGTGAACCCTTTTTTGTATGATGGATAACCAATATTGCAAGCCCGTATTTATCCCGTAACGAAAGAAGCTGTCTCATTAGTGCTTTCATCTCGCTACTATCATTTTCGTCTTTGTTATGAGCAAAATAAAGGCAATCCAATACAATCAAACAGGGCTTTTCTATCTCACAGGTTTCATTTAAAGTTTTCCAGCATTCGTCAACCGAGGGCACTTCCTTTGGTACTAAGAAATTTGAAACATCTCCTGCTACCGGAAGTCTTTCCACCATCTTCTTGAATCTCCTGTAAAAATCCGCTGAGGTTAATTCATTATTTAAAAAAAGCACTTTCCCTTGTTTCATAATCTCAAATCCAAGCCATTCCTTTGTACCAATTGCGACCGATAAAGCCAAGTTCATAGCAAAGAGACTTTTTCCGCATTTCTCTTCACCCATAAGTATGTTCAAAGAGTTTTCGCTGATTAGATTTTTAATAAGAAATTTCTGTTGAGGTATTTCCATCATTGCAATGTCCTTTCCATTAAGCAATTCAAAGGAGAATTCTTTCTTTGATTCATATTCTCTTGAAGTTGTTAATTTCCTTTCAATATCATCTTCGATAGCTGGATACCTGTGATTCATTAAGCCGAGGGCTTTTCCTCGGAGTCTACCATTGAGTGGGATTGCAAGATATGTAACATCATTAATCAAACTCCGCTGGCTTGGAAAATGCAACAAGTATTCTTTAAGGTCTAAAGCTGTGCTCGCTTTCTTCCTTTCCTCATTCAAAGATTCAAAAAGTTGCTTGTATTCAGGAAATTCAAAAGCATCACTGCTAAATCCTTCAGGCAATTCTTCAAATGTAGAGGGTAGAAGCAGGAGGCTTGCCAACACCTCCCGCTCTGTCAATTCTCTCCGTTCCATCACACTCATGCAGCCACCTCGAACAAATTAACCTGACTGCATAATTGCCTTTCAAATTCCACCGCCTTTTCCTGTCCCCATGCATCAAGTTCAAGGAAGACTTGTGATTCAAAACCAGACTTATCAAATGTGAATACTTTCCCATTATGGAGAAGGTATAGTTTTGTAGTAAAGAGTTTGCGACCGCAATACTCTATACATACCCATCTGAAATCGAACCGTTGAAGCAATTCAAGGTTGACGCCAAGCGAATTAGTCTTCCGGTGAAGATGCTTTTCCTTTCGTTTGCAGAGAAAAGTTCCTTCTCCGGCTTTGTCCAATTTTCCCACGTAACGGGTCTCAAATGGGAGACGTAGTTCTACCGTCCAAACATTTGAATGCTTTGTTGGATTTAAAAATATTTTTTGTATATTGGATTGTAGCATAACAAAATCCTTTCTGGATTTTAACGGGTTGTCCAAGCCACAAACTTGAGCATCCCGTTTTTTATTGCCCTTAGGCAACAAAAAAGCTGAACCCAGAGCCAGTGACCTCTCCGAATTCAGCTTGAATTTTCTTATATCACTGGTAGCTACGAAGTATATATATCCTTCGAGCTACCCACACATAGGCTATTTGAATGCCATTTACAATTTACATTTTCGTGCCCATTTTGAAAGTTTGATTTTGAAAGTTACTTTCAATTACTCAATACCTCTGCTTTTGCACCACGATTTTGCTGTAGGATGCTTCACACCTAAAGCTATTCCTAATTCAGAGTAGTTAATTTTTCCATTTTTCTTTCGGTGCTCATCTACAATGGTTCTGAACTCCTCATCAGACAAAGTTAGCTTTTTAAATTTCTTGTATCTTAATAGTTCAACCACTTTGTTTTGTAGATTAGCAATATGTGTGTCCTTGTCTTGCTCAGGCACGAAAATCGTCTTCGATGCTATTTCAACTTTTTGCTTTGTGTCTTCTTGATTTGACTCGACTTGCTCTTTAGTACTATCATTTCCACCTTTATTAGAAGGATATTGAGGAATATCTAACCCGTTTTCTCTAAACCATTGTTGAAATTCTGTAATACTAAGCTTTATATCAATATTTCGTTTTTGTAATCGCAGCTTTTCTGCCTGTGATGTACTTATTGGTGCATTTTCTATATCATGTAAATTGGTCTCCAATTGCCGCATAAGCAGTAAATATTTTTCCTCATTCTCTTTTTTTGTCTGTTTCTGTAATGAGAGAAGAGTCGTCGTATCCATTAAGTATTCTTTTTTGCCTGCATCATTATATAGTTTTGCAATTTTTTGTTGAGCTTTATTTATATACTCATATTGTTCTTCTTGACTTATTTCTACAAACTCGGGAATTTGTTCTGCTATTCTTAATTTTAATTCTCCGACTGTCATTGTCCCCAATGGGATTACGGCATGTTTGCGCAATTTCGGTATCCCGCTACGACTTTTTTCTAACTCTGCATTTTTGAGTTGTGACTTAAGAAATGGTAGAAGCGTTTTGATGGTTTCTAATTGAGCTTGATGTTGAAATGCTTCGGTCTCTGTAAAATTAAGAAATTTGTTTTTTAGGGAAGTATCTTGACGATTGAGTTTTATATCACTTTCAAATTTATTAATCCAATATTTTAATTCGATAATGAATTTATCGCGACTATCTTCATCAGCTTGGTTAAATTTCTCAATATCATATTGTTCTTTAAATATCTCTATCTGTTCCAGAGAAATCCTAATAAGATAATTTCTATTATCTGTATGTTCTTTTTTTGTTTTTACACCTTCCTTGTTGAGTTCATCAAATAATTCTTCGTTTTTCTTTTGTGCTTCTATTGGTTCTATAGGTGGCCAACCATTTCTTAGTCTGTGAGCTATTTCCCATCTATATCGTAAAACCTCTCCTTCAAAATATGCTTCTTTACTACCCCTGCGTTGTGCGTTCTGTATAGCGTCAATATATCCATCCTCAACTTGGTCATTTGTCTTAAATTTCATTGCTGCCATTTCTGGGAAAGAAACGCATACTTCTTCATATTTTCCGGGTACAACACCATAATCTCCGGCACTCTTCCACCAGTCTTCATTAAATTTCATTTTTACTCCCAACAAACAAAAAGCCCCAAGCGTCCGGTAGAGGCTTCGCCAAAAGCCTTTTGTGTTTTGGTTATCGTTTTTTCTGTTTCTATATCGCTATTAGTTAGAGTTTGTTCGGCAACTCCTTGCCAACTTCTTCATCGAGTTCTTTAAGGCGGTCGATTTCAGTAATTTTCCCTTCGCTAATAGCAGTTTATCCCTCATCTTTAATGCTCTATAAAGTAGATTCAAGTTCCCTTTATTGCCCACTTTCTATCTCCTTAAGACAAAAAGCCCCAAGCGTTTGGTAGAGGCTTCGCCAAAAGCCTTTCGTGTTTTGGTTACCACATTTATCTGCTTTTGTTTTTAGTTAAGGCTTAGAAAGATATGTACAACAGCAGAAACACATACCAGCTAAAATACAAAAACCAAGTGCTCCACCACCTGCGCCAATTGCAACACCATAGCCACCTTTATCTCCATTATCAGAGTCGACGCTATAGCCACCTGGCTGCCCTGTTTCTACTTTTTGTGACAAATCATAAGCAACCTTTGAACAACCAATACCAAAAACGAAAAACACAATCAATAACACCATCCTGACAACTTTCATGGTTGAACCTTCCGTTTGTTATTATGCCAATTTTGCACTTGATAGATTGTGCATATTGGGCTATTATTCTTCTCAATGAAGAGAAGTAAATCCTGTATTTTGTGTTGGCGAATTTCTACCGAATAAACAATCAATATTAAAAGATTGATTTATGATTAGCCGCGCAATCTTTCTTTCAACCAATCCGCTAAAAGTTGCCCACTTAATTCGAGTGTCCGACCTCCATCGCGAACATAAAACTTTCCCTCCAAATCTACTGGCTCTTTTTTTGAAGCCGGTTGTACGTCAATCACACAAACTTCTTTACCTTCAAAGGTTTCAAATCTTATATCGGTTTTCCCTAATGGAGATGAATGAAAACGAGTTCTTAAATAGTCCCTCAACTTTAACTCTAATCCATCTTCATTTTGTTTTCCACAAAGTTTTAAATCCCTTTCAATCCCCTTGACCACTCTTGGCTTTTTATCGGTTACTCCAATAAAAAGAGTTCCTCCATTTGTATTAAGAAATGCACAAATTGTTTTTAATGATGAATGGAGGACGTCTCTTTGTTTTTGACTTAGCACATCATTTAGCTTATCTGCTGGAACGCCAATTGCCTGTAATGATTCCTTGTCCACATATTCAAGTGTTTCCTTAAATTCCAATGTAACATCCTCATTAGAATTCAGTGCTTTATCAACCGGCACACGTCTTTTTCTCTTTTGTCTTTCTTGAACAATTAATAATGATATGAAAATTATTATTACACCAAAAAATAGAATTCCCGCAAATATAAAAATAAAGGTTTTTTCTGCTCGCAATGCTTGCTGTCGAAGAGTAATATCAATTGAAACCAAAATCAAACCTGCAATCTTTCCATCAGACTGGTTGACAACCGGTTTCGCTAATGCAAGATATTCTATATCTCCAATGTCTTTTTGAAATATAGAATCATGAAGCAAGCTTTTAAATATGTTCTTATCCAGTTCAAATGGTACTCCACCCCATTGTCTTAGGAGAGCAGAGAGACTATCTATGATAGCAAATTCTACATCCTCGGATATTTCACGCGCTGGTAAACGTACGGATTCGTCGACCGTCAAATTGTCAAATTTTAAAGCGCACGAAATCAATTTTTTATCGTCTTTCATGGTATCTTCTGAATTAAAAATTCCAAGGACAACTGACCCACCTTTGACTGATTTCGATAAAAGCCGCCATATATCTCCCGTTCGAGTTCTGAAAAATTGTGTTTTACCAGATTCCAATACCATGGGATAGACTTGAAAAGGGATTAGATTAGGAATGAATCCTTCAATGTCGATAATTTGTCCGTCGCTGTCAAAAACATAATAGTGAGGAGCAGTTATAGCAGTTTGTCTATACTTCTGAACATTCCAATGGTCAACATAGTTAATGGCTTGATTTACTTCTTGTGCTGAATATTCTAATTGTGTTAATGTTTCTCTTTTTGTTTGAAGCCCTACATAATAACTTTCCAATATTGCTACAATTAAAAAAAGTATTATGCAAATTGATACTATAACAACAATAAGTCGGTGAGATTCACTCAGATATATCTTCGCAATCATAAAATTTCTTTTTAAGAAATAATTATAGTGAATAAACAATTTTTATTATGGTATCAAATCCTCATTCAATTTTGTCTCATTATTCAATTCAATTCCCCATCTCACATTTTCCCATTTTCCACTGCCGTCAAAGTGAATATAAATCTTCCCCTTCATTTTTGCGTTAAGAATTTTTGTAATATAGGATTTTAATTTTTCAAACATTGGCATCCTCTTCTGGTTTAATCTCTATTGTTCCTGTTTATTCTATGGCTGCTTTATAGACTTTATAGTTATGTAAGATTACCTGCACCTATCGAGTAAAGAATCAGGAACACGAATACCCAGTTCTATTGCTTTCATGAAATCCGCCTTTGCTTCACTTTTATGGTCAAGATTCAAGTATACTATCCCCCTGCAGATAAAAGCAGAACCATCATTCGGTTTCAGCTTGATTGCCTCGGTGAAATCAGCAAGGGCTCCCTGATAGTCACCAAGAATAACCTTTTCTTTCCCCCTATAAGCGAAGGCATCGGCAAAATTCGGTTTTAATTGGATTGCCTCAGTATAGTCAGCAATTGCTCCCTGAGAGTCTTTAAGGTTAGACTCTGCACTGCCCCTGTAATAATAAGCGTCCGCATCATCCGGCATCAACTTGATAGCCTCAGTGTAATCAGAAATGGCTCCCTGATAGTCGTTAAGGTTAGCCTTTGCGACCCCTTTGAAGTAGTAGGCGATGGCATCATCCGGTTTCAGCTTTATTGCCTCAGTACAATCGGCTATAGCTCCTTGATAGTCTTTGAGGTCAAACTTTATACCTGCTCTGCCATTGTAGGCGAAGGCATCATCCGGTTTCAGCTTGATTGCCTCAGTGAAGTCAGTAATGGCTCCCTGCTTGTCATTAAGAGCAGCCTTTGCGTACCCTCTCTTAATATAGGCAGCGTCATCATTCGGTTTCAAAAATATTGCCTCTGTGTAATCAGCAATAGCTCCCTGATAGTTATTAAGAGCAGCCTTTGCGTACCCTCTGCCAAGATAGCTTTTTGCATCATTCGGTTTCAGTTCAATTGCTTTTTCATAAAGCTGAATAGCCTTATCGAAATTGCTTTTCTTGACGTAAGCAGCTCCCAAATTGGAATAGGCTTCGAATATTTTTGGATTGAGTTCAATTGTTTTTTCGCTAAGCTCAATGGCTTTTTCGTAAAACTCAATAGCTTTATCAAGATTGTCTTTTTTATTGTAAGTAACCCCCAAATTATAGTATGCATTGACATATTGTGGATTGAGTTTAATTGATATTTCATAAAGCTCAACAGCCTTATCGAAATTACCTTTATCGCTGTAAGCAGCCCCCAAATTGCTGTAGGTTATGTCAGATTGTGGGTCGAGTTCAATCGCTTTTTGGTAAAGTTGAATAGCCTTATCGACATTGCCTTTGTCGAAGAAAGCAGTCCCCAAATTGTTGTAGGCATCAGCACATTGCGGATTGAGTTCTATTGCTTTTTGGTAAAGTTGAATTGCTTTATCGACATTGCCTTTATGGTTATAAGCAAATCCCAAATTGTTGTAAGCATTAGCATATTGCGGATTGAGTTCTATTGCTTTTTGGTAAAGTTGAATAGCCTTATCGAAAT
>JBEKLV010000008.1:0-30458 GCA_050008835.1 Bacteroidota bacterium
CCGCCGCCATCAAATGCGTTCTTCCGCCTTGTTAAATCGCGCGCTTTTCTTGCAGCCTCACGGGCTTCTGCTGCACGCAGGCATTTATCTATAATGCGCTTACCATCTGAAGAATTTTCTTCTAGCCAGTCGGAAAGCGCCGGTCCAAAAATTGATTCAACAATACTTTTCAATTCGCTGTTGCCAAGCTTTGTCTTTGTTTGTCCTTCAAACTGCGGTTCTGGTACCTTGGCACTGATCACCGCTGTTAATCCTTCGCGGAAGTCATCCCCTGTTAGTTGCACACCTCCTTCTTTCACAATGCCGTTCTTTGATGCATAATTATTCAATGTTCGTGTTAATGCCGTACGAAATCCGACAAGATGTGTTCCACCTTCGTGTGTGTTTATGTTGTTGACATAGCTGAATAAGTTTTCGTTGTATTGATCGTTATATTGGAATGCAATCTCTACTTCAACTGTTCGTCCGTTCTCGTCGTTTGCGCTGCCTTTCGCGTACATTACTTTTTTCATTATGGACGGACGTGTTGAATCAATGTATTTAACAAACTCGGTTAAGCCACCTTTGAAATGAAAGGTTTCTTCTTCTTTTGGTTTTGTACGTTCGTCCTTAATAATCAGCGTTACGTCGGGATTTAGAAATGCTAACTCGCGCAACCGTTCAGCAAGAGGTTCAAACTTGTAAACACGATTTTTAAATATTGTTCCATCGGGCATGAAGGTAATTCTTGTACCCGTTTTATTTTTATCTGTTTTTCCAATTACCTTTACGGGCGCAACTGGATCACCTTTTTTATATTTTTGATAAAACACTTTCCCGTCACGGCTTACTTCTGCCTCCAGCCATTCACTCAGCGCGTTCACCACGGAAACACCAACACCGTGCAACCCACCGGAAACCTTATAAGTATGTTTGTCAAATTTACCGCCTGCATGAAGCATTGTCATAACGACTTCAAGCGCTGAACGCTTCTCTTCAGGGTGTATGTCGGTCGGAATTCCGCGACCATCATCATCGACGGTAACAGATCCGTTGGCGTTAATCGTTGTAATAATGTTTTTGCAGTACCCTGCAAGCGCTTCATCGATAGAGTTATCAACAACTTCGATCACTAAATGATGTAACCCTCGCGCACTGACATCGCCAATGTACATTGCAGGACGGCGACGCACAGCTTCTAATCCCTTTAGTACGGTGATATCGTTAGCATTGTAGTCGCTTGAACCATTGCTCTTTATTTCTGCCTTTTTATTTTTTTCTTCTTTCACGTCGCTTCCGTCTTGATTTCTTGGTTTAATGAAACTTTATATCTTTGACAATGTCGGTTCCAATTACAGTGTTAAGTTTGTCTATTATCTCTTTTTTTCTAAGTGTAAGTTCATTTCTCCACGTGCTTGTTTTTACATGTACAAATAAAACACCCTGCAGAATACGCGTTGCCGTTGTCATTTGCGCAATGCGTTCTCCTACCACTTTTTCCCAACAAACAACAGCATCGTATTCTTGAAGTTTCTTTTTAATTCCTAAGCTATTAATTAGTTCGTCTATTGCAGAACCAATAGTTTTAGCAGAGGCATGTGGCGTCTTCAACACGATCAATCTTACCTTGTCTTACAAAGAACTTTCTTGGATTAGAATAAATAATCGGCATCCAGTTGAGTGCTCGTTCATCGGTTGACGTAATGAATGCCTGACCAAGTTCGGCGATCGCTTCTAACAGTCGCTGAGATCGACTTCCATCCATTTCACTAAGAACATCGTCAAGCAGTAAAATAGGTGTCTCGTTACATTTTTCCTTTAAGTAAAAAAACTCTGCTAGTTTTAGCGCAACTAAAAATGTTTTATGCTGTCCCTGAGACGCAAAGTTCCGTGCATCAAGTTTGTCAATTTTTATAATGAATTCGTCTCTGTGTGGTCCAACAAGTGAATATCCGATGCGACGCTCCTCTTGATAGTGATCTTGAAGCGCTTGATGAAAAACCGTTTCAATCGCCTCTATATCGCTAGCAGGACATTCAAATGACGGCAAATATGAAATCCCTGGCTTCTCTGTTTTCCCAGCAAGGGTTACATACGAATTGATCACAAAGTTTTGAAAATCTTCAATAAAATTTATGCGTTTCCTTATAAGAACAGCGCCAACGCTAACAAGATTTTCGTTCCATGTCTCAATAGCGACATTGTTTTCTTTACGCGAAATTATTATATCCGATAAAATTTTGTTTCGCTGCTTTAATATTCGCCGGTAATTAATAAGACATTCTAAATATGTTATGCTCGATTGAGAGATAACAAAATCCACAAAACGTCTACGGGCCGACGGAGATCCAACTGTAATAGAACTTTGCTCTGGTGAAAGAATTACTACAGGAAACCTGCCTATGAGAGATGACGCTTTGTCGACTTTCGTCTTATTCACCATAATTTTTTTTTGATTTTGAAGTTTATCAAAAGTTACTCTTACTTCATAAAATATGTTGCCCTCAGAAATAAAGCTTCCTGTTGCAGCAAATGTATTATTGTTAACATTCGTTACCACCGTATCATTTGCAGCATAAAAACTTTTTGAAAGGCAAAGATACGAGATTCCTTCAAGTATATTTGTCTTTCCTTCACCATTGTTTCCTAAAAACAGATTCACCCCCGGGGAACAATCAACAATGGTTTTTTCATGGTTACGAAATGTTTCGAGTACTAAATGTTGTAATTTCAATCCAAGATTACCTTACTTACAACACGATAGCCCCAGTTCTTCTTCAGAATGGGGCTATCAACAATAACGCCAGCATCTTTTGATATCTGGTTAGACATTGAGGCGCATGGGCATAACCAACATTAATACATTTTCATTTTCTTTTATGGTTGCCGGCGTAATGATTGCCGCCTTTACAGAACTGCTGAAACTAAATACGATTTCATCAGAATCGATGTGAGATAGAATATCGATAAGATAGCTCGCGTTAAAACCGATTTCTAAATCATCTGCGCCGTATCCACATGCGATATGTTCTCGTGCTTCGCCACCAAAATCAATGTCTTCTGCGGTAATTTTTAGTTCGTTTTTTCTCATAGAAAATCGAACTTGATGTGTCGTATTGCTTGAATAAAGAGAAACTCTTCGTACTGACGCTAACAATACGTTTCTATCGACAGACAATTTTTTATCGTTATCAAGCGGTATTACACTCTCATAATTAGGATAACTTTCTTCAATTAATCTTGAAGTAAGCGTAAAATTCTTAAATGAAAATTTGATATGTGTAGTGTTAACAGAGAGAGTATTAGCGCCACTCTCAATAGCTTTTAACACTAGCACAAGAGCTTTTGCAGGAACAATAATATCCTTATGTGGTTTTGCTTGTTTGATGTTTGAATATATAACTCGAACTAAACGATGGCCATCTGTTGCTACTGCACACATCTCGGTTTTTTTGAGTTGGAGAAGTAATCCAGTCATTGAAGGGCGTAACTCATCTGTGCTTACAGAAAAAATAGTTTTTGAAATCATTGATCCAATTAAAGATCCTTCAAATACAATTTCGCTTTCACCTTTAAACTCAGGAACAGCTGGATAATCTTGACTTTTTTCACCAATCAGATCATACTCTCCGTTATCGGTAATCATTTGAATTTTATTTGTTGTGGTGTCTGCATGAAATAAAAGCTGTGTTTCTGGTAGTGCTCTTAAAGTGTCCATAACTCTTTTAGCTGGTACGGCGATTGACCCATCTTCGCTTCCCTTTACATCTAATGTTGCCGACATGGAAATTTCTAAATCGGTAGCAATAAGTCTAAGGGAGTTTTTTGATAGAGAGAAATGAATATTCTCCAATATTGGAAGTGTTGATTTAGATGGAACAACGCCACTGATTTTCATCAGCGCTTTTTGGAGTTCACTACTTTCAATTGTAAATTTCATTACGAAAACTCCTATAATACATTATCTTCTTATTTGTGTGAATTTACTTAATTTTTAAGCAAGACACAATAAATAGAAGTGTATATAATTAATATGTTTTAAAAGAAATAATAATTATAATAACAGTGTGGATAATATTTATAAACAATAAGAAACTAAAAGAAACTAATAAAACAAATATAATGCTATACTATAAAAAGAAAAAGTGTTGTTTGTATAATGTGTAAAAGAAGTATTTTATTAACAAATTTTGTTGTATAGAAATAAAAGACATAAAAAAAATTTTTACTAACACTATAAAAACAATAACAAACATATTATCAACAGTTTAAATAAAAATATATTGCTAAACACTATTTGTTTAGTTCAATAGTTCTTCGTATTTGATCGATATGCTGTTTGTGTTTATTGTTGGTTTTTAGAAACTCCTCTACTGCTTGACAAGCATGAATAACCGTGCTGTGGTCCCTTCCACCAAAATGCATACCGATAGTTTTGAGTGATGAGCTAGTCATTTCTTTTGCAATATACATTGCAATCTGCCTAGCGACAACTACCTCCTGTTTTCGTGTTTTAGCACGTAAAAGGTCAACAGGAATGTCAAAATACTCGCAAACAGTTTTTTGTATTTGCTCGATAGTTAAAGGTGTACGAATATCGTTAACAACAACGCGCAATACATCTTTAGCAAGATCTATTCCAATTTCACGGTTTTCTAGAGATGCCCTCGCAAGAAGACTAATGAGACATCCCTCAAGTTCGCGAATGTTTTTTGTGACATTCGATGCAATAAAATCAATAATGTTTGGTGGTAGCTCTAAAGCATTCTCCTCACTTTTTTTCTGGAGAATGGCTATGCGTGTTTCGAGGTCGGGTGGTTGAAGGTCTGCGGTTAATCCACATTGAAAACGAGAAATCAACCTCTCATCTAGTCCATGCAATTCTTTCGGTGGAACATCGGAAGAAAGAACAATTTGTTTACCAAGCTGGTAGAGGGCATTAAATGTGTGAAAAAAGTTATCCTGAGTTTTTTCCTTACCGGCAAAAAACTGGATATCGTCAACAATCAGTAAATCCATACTTCTGTAAAATGAAGAAAACTCGGTGACTTTATCTCCTTGTACCGATTCAATAAAATCAACTGTGAATTTTTCACTTGATATATAAGCAATTCGTTTTGCTTTGCCGTTAACTGCCGCATGGTTTCCAAGTGCGTGCATTAAATGTGTTTTTCCAAGACCAGTACCGCCATAAAAAACGAGAGGATTAAATGAAGTACCGCCGGGATTGTTTGCAACCGCCATTGCCGCGGCACGAGCAAGCTGATTACAATCGCCCTTTATGAAATTGTCGAACAAATAGCGCGGATTTAAATTATTCCGTACAGATTGAAGATTTTCCGTTCGGAGAGGCACATGCGGCGCAAAGGGTGTACGTGTTGAGTCGGTTATTGGAGAGGCTGTATTGTGTTCAGGTTGTGCCGGCTGGGTCGATACAGGTTCTTCAGAGGCAACAAAATAATACAGTTTTCCAGATTCTCCAATAACGTTTGTAATAGTATTTCGAATAAGCGTATTGTAATGTTCTTCTAACCAATCATAAAAAAACTGACTAGGAACCTGAACTGTCAAATCTTTACCATTGAGACGAAGAGGTATAATAGGTTGGAACCATGTTTTATAACTTAATGAAGAAACCTGATCTTTAATAATGATTAGGCAACGTTCCCATGTTTGGTTTGCAAGAAGTTGAGCATCAGAAATTTGGCCAGCTTGAGCAGTTAACAACATGGCATTCTCCATCTAAAAAACAGAGCTAACAACTTATCCACATTTATATACACAGGATGCAAATAGAACAAATAAAACAAAAAAATAAACAATGTTTTAAAACATTGCCGTTCAGCACAAACATCAATATTTACCAGAGATAAGTTCCTAACAAGTTATCAACAACGATATTTTGTTTAGTGAACGGGCTTTATTATAGCACCAATGGTGCAAGTATGCAAGAGGAATTTTTACAATATAAGTATTATTAACAATGTAGTGCAATATAAATTTCGATTTGTATGTTTTCTTGTTTATACACCAATATTTTTGTAAGTTTATCAAGCTAAAAACCGAAACATAATAAAGAGTCTATAGAAATGAAGAGAACATATCAGCCGCATAAGCGTAAAAGAAAAAATACACATGGATTTCGCGCACGAATGGCAACAAAAAATGGGCGAAAAATAATTAACCGACGACGTGCCGCAGGAAGAAAAAAACTTTCTGTGAGCAGCGAAAAGTAATAGTAAAAACCTGCCGGAAAGACGAGGCATTCTTGCCTCTTTTACAACCATCAATAGAAACTCTTACTGGGTTTGGATCCTTTACGAGAGTAATAACTCGTGGTAAGAAGTATGAAAGCATACCCATAAAAGCTTTTGTTTGTTTGTCACCATCGAAACAAACAGGATTACGCATAGGTTTTGCAGTAACAAGAGGAATACAAAAAGCAGCTCACCGCAATCTGTTAAAAAGAATAATGAGAGAAGCATTTCGAACGAAGAAAGAAGATTTTTTAGCGCATGTCAATTTTAAAATATTAAAAGAAATTGTTTTTTTATATAATGGCGACATAAAAAGCCCGACGAAAAAATGTCCTTTCACGTCCATAAACAAGGCATTTACAGAACTCTCTTCAATAATTAATATCGTTTAACCAAAGTAATGATATGAAGCACTCGGTTGTTTTATTAATTCGACTGTATCAACGCTTCGTTTCGGCGCTCCTACCGTTTAATCATTGTCGTTTTTATCCTTCGTGTTCAGATTATTCTCTTGAAGCAATTGAAACGCATGGTATTATAAGTGGATTTTGGCTTACTATTAAAAGAATTGCAAAATGTCATCCTCTTAGTGCGTCAAGTGGGTACGACCCAGTTCCTTAATTATTCACAAGTAAATTTGAGGTATAAATTCTTATGGATCGACAATCAACGATTGGTTTTGTATTAATTTTCGTTGTGCTCGTTGTGTGGATGTGGCTCAACTCGCCCGTGCAAAGAACAAAAACGATAGAGCAAACTGCGAAACAAGGGCAATTGAAAGATACGATCAAAGTAAAGACGGAGAAACCTCCGGAGCCGAAAGAAAGACAAGAAACCAACCCTTACGGAAAATTCTTCTCTGATCGTGCAAAGAGTACAGAAAAAATTATTTCCATTGAGACGGATTTATATTCAGCAGAGGTTTCGTCAAAAGGAGGCGTAATTAAAAAGTGGGAACTTAAAAATTTTAAGACATGGGATGGACACCCGGTTCAACTCGTTGATTATTCGCAAAATGGAGATTTCGCTATTCTTTTAACAACATCCGACGGACGAGTGATCAATACAAAAGACCTCTATTTTGATGTGCTGGCACCAAACAATATTGTAAAAATAGAAGGAAATTTTGAATTTGAAATAATATTTACACTTCCCTCCTCCAACGGCGGAAAGCTTGTGAAGAAAATGAAATTCCGTAATGGAGAATATGGTTTCGAAACGGAAATACAGCTGCATAATTTGAACTCAGTAATTGCAAACTACCAATATGAGGTTGCCTGGGAAAATGGGATTCGCTATGCAGAAAAAAACAGTGTTGACGAATCTGGTTTTGCAGCAGCATATGCGTATGCTGGAAACGAACTCACAGAAATAGATGCTGCAAAAGTTGATCAAAAAGTACAAAAGGAATTCTCCGGCACAATAGATTGGGTTGCTTCACGCAATAAATATTTTGCCGTCGCAATTATCCCCATAACAAACACAAGCGATGGTGCTTACTTAGAAGGAAATCGCTCTGCAATGCCAGACAATGGTGTAAAAGAAACATATGAGGTTTCCTTAAAAATGCCATATAAGGGAGAGGCAAATGAGTCGAGCACATTCAAAGTGTTTCTGGGGCCGCTTCAACACAGTCTATTAAAGTCCTACAATAAAGGACTAGAAAATATAATGAGTTTAGGGTGGGCATGGTTGATTCGCCCTATTTCAGAATATATCATGCTGCCAATATTCACGGCAATTCATTATGTAGTGCCTAATTGGGGATTAGTGATTATTATTTTTTCTATTCTCATTAAGCTAGCAATGCACCCGTTGTCTAAGAGTCAAATGAAATCGATGAAGAAAATGCAAAAACTTCAACCGTTGATGGATGAGTTGCGTACAAAATATAAAGATGATCCGCAGAAGATGAATCAATCCATAATGAATTTGTACAAAGAATACGGCGTTAATCCTGCAGGCGGATGTTTGCCGTTATTGTTGCAAATGCCAATTATGTACGCATTATATGCGGTATTTCGCGGAGCTATAGAATTGCGGCAAGCAAGTTTTATTGGATGGATAAAGGATCTCTCAATTCCCGATGTTATTTATCGCTTGCCATTCAGAATGCCGCTTATTGGTATTCAAGACATTAGTGGCATTGCGGTGATTATGGGTATAACAATGTTCGTACAACAAAAAATGACAATTAAAGATCCGCGCCAAAAAACCATGGTGTGGATGATGCCAATTATGATGACATTCTTGTTTAATGGTTTTCCATCAGGTCTAAATTTATATTATGCTGTATTCAATGTGCTTGCAATTGGACAGCAAGTGCTAATCAACAAGCAGGATGATGACGAACCGCTTCGAAAAGTTGAACTGAAAAAGAAAACCCGTGGAGGAATATTTAAATTTGCGAAAGATATACCACGCTTAAAAAAGTAATCTAATTACACCATAGTTTTTTATTGAAACGTCCCGTCAACATTGCTTGAAGGGACGTTTTGTTTTTATAGCATTGTGAAAGGACACAGCTTTTCGTACATTTCTTTCGGAGAAAAAAGAAAGTGATAAGAAGATTAGAAAATAGTATAGCCGCAATTGCGACACCAATAGGTGAGGGAGCGATTTCGGTAATACGTGTCAGCGGTGAAGCGGCAATTTATAAAGTGGATAGTCGATTTGAAGGAAGACAAAGCTTAGCAAAAGCGAAAAGTCAAACCGCACATTTTGGACGCATAATTAACAACCAAAGTGAAACTGTAGATGAGGTTATATGTACAATCTTTCGCGCACCCAAATCGTTCACGGGTGAAGATACGGTCGAGATTAGTTGTCATGGAGGAATTCATGTGACTCGCCGAGTGTTGGAATGTATATTGGAAACCGGCGTGCGCCCTGCGGAGCCAGGTGAATTTACTCAACGGGCATTTCTTAATGGCAAGCTAGATCTTTCTCAAGCAGAAGCAATTGCTGATCTTATTCAAGCTCAGTCAGATAAAGCACGTCAGACATCGTTAGATCAGTTGGAGGGTACTCTTTCAAAACAAATCCACTTAGTTCGTGAAAAATTAGTGCAGTCTCTTGGACTCTTAGAATTAGAATTAGATTTTTCGGAAGAAGATATAGCACTTATCGATAAAAAGAAAGTAGAGAATTTATTAAAACTCGGGATATCAGAAACAAATCATCTTTTGAGAACCTATAAATATGGCAAAGTATGGCGTGAAGGAGTTCGTGTTGCATTGATTGGAGCTCCAAACGTTGGTAAATCAAGTTTGCTAAACGTAATGCTTAAAGAAAATCGTGCTATTGTAACAGCCGTTCCTGGCACAACGCGAGATTTTATCGAAGAGAAAATGACAATCGAAGGTGTGTTATTTAGAATGATTGATACAGCCGGGCTTCGGGAGACGGAAGATACAGTTGAAAAAGAAGGCATATATAAAACATGGAAAGTTATACAAAGATCGGATATTATAGTTTTAGTACATGACAGTACAAAAAGAATAACAAAAGATGAATTAAATATCCTTGAAACAGCGAATAAAAAACACCATAAAAAACTTATTGTTGCAAACAATAAAATCGATCTTCAAGCTGAAAGAATTCTGCTAAAATGTATTCCAGAAGAAATTCTTGTGGTTGAGACATCGGCCGTAGATAACATAGGCATCGAGAAGCTTAAAGATGTATTATTACAAAAGGTTTTTGATCAAACACAGGTGGAAGACAAAGAATCTGTAATTATCTCAAACGAGAGGCATTATTCTGCCTTACTGAAAGCAGAGCAAAATCTGACTTCTGCCTTAGAATCTTTAAAAACAGGAGAAAGCGAGGAATTTATTGCGGTTGATCTAAGAGCCGCGATAGATTCATTAGGAGAAATTATTGGTATTGTGACTACAGAAGATATACTGAATAATATCTTTTCAAAATTCTGCATTGGTAAATAGCTTTCGGTTTCACGTGAAACGAAAATGGAGTATAAAGTGTGTTTGAGTTAAAGCATACAAATTATGATGTTATTGTGGCTGGTGGAGGACATGCTGGAATAGAGGCAAGTTTAGCTGCCGCGCGAATGGGCTGTAATGTTTTAATGGTAACCTTAGATAAAGACGCAATTGGGCGAATGTCTTGTAATCCTGCTATTGGTGGAACCGCCAAAGGACACCTTGTTCGAGAAATTGATGCTCTTGGTGGAGAAATGGCAAGAATTGCAGATGCAACAGGGATTCATTTTCGTATGCTCAACCTTTCGAAAGGACCCGCGGTTTGGTCGCCACGCTCACAAAATGATCGTGAGTGGTACTCACGGGAAGCTCAACTTTGTGTTACAAAACAGCCTAGTATTCAAGTATTTGAAGGAACAGTATGGGATATCGACGTCGAAGATCAGAATTTACAGAATATTTCTGTAATTAAGGGAATTGTTCTTAAAGATGGAACCAAAATTAGATGTAAAACATTTGTTCTGTGTGCCGGCACATTTCTAAGGGGACTTATGCACACCGGGACACAAAGCGTTGTAGGGGGAAGATATGCAGAGCCTTCTGCCGAAGGTCTGACAGATAATTTGAAAAAACGTGGCTTTGTACATGGAAGGCTTAAAACTGGAACGCCACCCCGGATAGATAAAAATAGCGTTGATTTTTCTGAGGTTGAAGAACAGCCAAGCGACACCAACCCGCGACCATTCTCATTTCAAAATTCGAAAATTACCAATAAGCTTATTCCAATGTTCTTAACCTATACAAACACAGAAACACATAAAGTTCTTCGGAAAGGGTTTGATAGATCACCACTCTTCACGGGTAGAATCAAAGGTATAGGCCCCCGTTATTGCCCATCAATTGAGGATAAAATCAACCGCTTTACAGATAGAGATCGTCACCACATTTTTCTTGAACCAGAGGGCTACGACACAAATGTTGTATATGTTAACGGATATTCAACAAGTCTGCCTGCGGATATTCAAGCCGAGGGACTACGCACTATTCCAGGGTTACATAATGTAAAAATGTTGCGCCTCGGTTATGCTGTAGAATATGATTATTTTCCACCGCATCAACTAAAACTTTCTTTAGAAACGAAGCTTATTAGCGGAATGTTTTTTGCAGGGCAGATTAATGGAACATCCGGATATGAAGAAGCCGCTGCGCAAGGATTGTTGGCAGGAATTAATGCCGTAAAGTATATTAGAAATGAAGATCCCATTATTCTCAAAAGATCTGAGTCGTATATTGGGGTTTTGATTGATGATTTAGTGAACAGAGACATTGAAGAACCATATAGAATGTTCACTTCACGCGCAGAACATCGCCTTGTACTTCGCCAGGATAACGCAGATCGGAGGTTGATGGAATTTGGACACAGACTTGGGTTGATTCCTGATGAAATGCTAGCACGGTTGCGAAAAAAGGAGAAATTAATAAACGAGGGGCTTATATTTTCCAATCGACTTTCTGTTACACCGAAGGATGCAAACCCGTTGTTAAAAGATGCGAATGCCGGCTCTATTCAAGAAAATGAAAAATTAGCAAAACTCTTAAAACGGACAAATATTAACTTTTTAAGTTTTACAGAATATGAATTTATAACTTCTACAGCATTCTTTTCACAGCTTCGATCTTCTTGTGATGATCGGTTATTTGAAGAAGTTGTTGAACAAATAGAAATAGAATTAAAGTACGATGGTTATATCAAAAGACAGAAGGAAGAAGTGGAAAGGTTTAATCGATTCGATTCCCTTCAAATACCGCAAGAAATAGATTACTTTCAAGTGAAATCGTTATCAACAGAGGGAAGAGAAAAGCTAGTCAAGGTTCAGCCCTTTTCCATTGGGCAAGCATCCAGAATTAGCGGCGTTACACCGGCAGATATTTCCGTATTGATGGTATACCTCAGAAATTAATCTATCGTTTTTCACGTGGAACAAATGATTTAAATTAGAGCAAAGAATAATGCAATCTGAAAAGAAATTATGGTTTCGAACACTATGCACTAGGAATGGATTTACGCTAACGGATTTGCAGTTAGGACAATTAGATCAATATGTAAATTTGCTTCTTGATTGGAATAAAAAAATCAATTTGATTTCTAGAAAAGACGAGGAAAACATTTGGACTTACCACATTCTCCATAGTGTATCACCGTTGTTTAGAGTAAAATTAATGGAAGGAAGCAGAATTGTTGACATTGGTACTGGCGGTGGATTGCCCGGTATTCCATTAAAAATTTTGCGCCCAGACATTTCTTTGCTTTGTATTGATGCAACAAGGAAAAAAGCAAATGCAGTTTTAGAAATAGTCGAGGATTTGAAAATTAAAAATGTAAATGTAATATGGGGAAGAGCAGAAGAAATTGGTATTCAACCCGAGCATTTTCATAAATTTGATTTTGCTATTGCAAGAGCAGTTTGTCAATTAAACGAATTAATTACTTTGTCGATAAACTTCCTTAAAAAACAGAATTATTCTGATTCACTTGAAAATACAGTCAGCAGTAGTTTCATAGAACTTAAACCACCCGCGCTTATTGCATTCAAAGGTGGCGATTTGACACAGGAAATTGACCTGGCGAAGCGGCAACACCCCAGGGTGAATATAAATTCTGTCGATCTTGCATTTACCGGATTGGAACAGCTTATTGCTTCTGACAAAAAAATATTAATAGTCCAGTTCTAAATTCATTATTCATTAGAAAGACACGAAATTGTCTAAAGAGAAAGTGCTTTTTGATCAGCTTCAATACTTGTTGACAGAACAAAGAAATCCTGTGAGCATGGACATTGACTCTTGTTCAACTGAAGAAATTCTTGTTCTCATCGATAATGAAGACAAAAAAGTAGCGTTAGCAGTTGAAACACAAATACCCCATATCGCGAAAGCCGTTGAACTTGTGGTTGAAGCATTCCGGAATAATGGGCGCCTTATATATGTTGGCGCCGGAACAAGTGGCAGATTGGGAATGTTGGATGCTGTTGAGTGTCCGCCGACTTTTGGGACAGATCCAGAAATGATTCAAGGATTAATTGCCGGTGGAGAGAAAGCAATGTTCCGCGCTCAAGAAGGCGCGGAGGATTATGAAGAAAATGGCGCACGCGATATCGACAATAAAAAAATTAAAGAGAATGATATAGTATGCGGAATTGCGGCAAGTCTTCGCACACCCTATGTTATAGGTGCGATAAAACGAGCGAAGCAACGTGGTGCACACACACTATATGTAACGACAAACCCGCGATCCAGCTTTTATCTGCCAGAATTTTCTAATCTTGCTTCTGCGGTTGATGTTGCTATTTGTCCGGAAGTTGGACCTGAAATTATTATGGGTTCAACGAGAATGAAATCTGGAACAGCTCAGAAATTTGTCCTAAATATGATAACAACAGCAGCAATGATTCGTTTGGGAAAAGTATACCAGAATATGATGATCGATCTTCAAATGACGAATCTGAAATTACGCGAGCGAGCAAAACGCATTGTTATGATAATTACAGGTGTTTCGTACGAAGAAGCGACAGATTATTTAACGAAGTCAAGCTTCCATGTAAAGACCGCTCTTGTAATGATCAAAGCAAGTGTCTCGAAGGAAGAAGCAAGACAAAGATTGATAAAATCAAATGGGTTTGTTCGATCCGCGATCGAAGGAAAATAATTTTACACTTTATATAGGAGGATGATATCGTGTCTAAGATTCCCCAAATGGATTTCGATCTCTATCCATCGTTCGAGGGATTTCCCAAAGAATGCATCAAGTTTCTAAAACATCTCAAACGTAATAACAATCGTGAATGGTTTGAAAAACACAAAGAAGAGTTTGAACAAGATGCTAAAGCTCCTATGCTTTCATTTATTGCAGCATTACAACCACACTTCACTCAATTTGCTCCAGAGTTCGATCTTAACCCGAAACGATCTATCTTCCGAATCTATCGTGATATTAGATTTAGTTCAGACAAGACTCCATACAAAACACATATTGCAGCGCATTTTGTGTTGAGAGGAATGCCAAAGGGTTTTATCGGTTCAGGTTATTACATTCAAATTGAACCCGGTGAATTTTTTGTTGGCGGCGGAATCTATATACCGGACAGTGAACAACTTAAAAAAATACGTAAAGCAATTGCCTCACATGGCGAAGAATTTCTTTCAATAGTTGAAAACCCACGATTTAAAAAACGTTTTGCTCCATTCAACTGGTCAAAACTGCAACGTATTCCGAAAGGATATGATGAGAATCACCCGATGGCCGATTGGTTGAAATTCAAACAATTTTTTGTCGGTGTTTCGTTGCTGGAATCGAAGTGCTATAGTGAATCACTGGTCGAGAGAGTTGCAGTTATCTGCGAAGAGGCGTCACCACTTGTTCGCTTCCTAAATAAAAGTTTTGTATAGACTATTTTAAATTTAAAATATATTTTCATGTGAAAAACAGTCTAGAGCAAGTATGGACCGTTTTAATGGTGCCGATGCTTTTAATATCGACCGATTAGTTTGTATTATAATCGAAAAATTCTATTTGTGATTTATCGGTTTGCTTCCCATCTGTGATATATCTGTTTTCTTGTTCCTTGACTCTCCCGCCATTCCTCGGTATATTAATGCTGTGAAATAATTGGGCATATCCGCACAAGTGGATGTGCCCTCTTTTTGTTTTTATAGCTAAAATTAAATCAATCATATGAGTGATATCAATAATCCTAATCTGCACATTGAAACGTTAGACCATATTCCAAACGTCTTACCTGTTTTGCCTCTTCGGGATGTTGTATTGTTTCCATATATGATTTTTCCAGTGCTTGTCGGAAGAGAGTCCTCGCTTCGTGCCGCAAACGAATCTTTAGCTCGAGGCAAGAATATTTTACTTGTTGCACAAAAAAATTCATCGATCGATGAACCTACAGAAGAAGACGTTTATAGAGAAGGTACCGTAGCAAAGATTCTTCAAATGCTGAAATTACCAAATGGCCTGATGAAAATTCTGGTTGATGGCATTGCACAAGCGAACATCAAAAAATTCATTAACAATCCTAATTTTCTTGAAGCAGAAATTATTGTTAACCGTATCGATCCACCGTCAGGACGTGAAATTGAGGCATTGGTGCGGCATGCAACTACACTATTTACGGAATATGTTCGACTCAATCGCAATATTCCGCCGGAAGTACTGATAGCTTACGACGGCATAAAAGAGCCACAACGAAAGATGTATTACATTGCCTCTAATATTGTGCAAAGCGTAGAAGTGAAACAACGCATTTTGCAAATATCTACGCTTCGTGATCAACTGTACGAGCTTTCAAAAATCCTCAGTACAGAAGTAGATATTTTGAAAATCGAGCGCGACATTGACACAAAAGTACAAGATAACATTCAGAAGTCGCAGCGAAAGTTCTTCATTCAAGAACAAATCAGAATTCTTCAAGATGAACTTGGTGACGATGAAGCTTCGCCTGAGATGGTTAAGCTGAAGGAACAATTGCTTGCGGCGAAAATGCCTAAAGAAGCTAAAGAAAAGGCATTTGAGGAATTTAACAAACTGAAGAAAACTTCGCCAATGTCGCCTGAATTTGGCGTTACACGTAATTATCTAGACTGGCTTATTGCTATACCGTGGCAGAAGCGGACGAAAGACGATTTGAAAATTGCGCACGTGAAAGAAATTCTTGAAGCTGATCATTATGGATTGGATAAACCGAAGGAAAGAATTCTTGAGAATATAGCAGTGCTGAATTTAGTGAAAGAAACGCGCGGACAAATTCTTTGCTTTGTCGGTCCACCGGGTGTTGGAAAAACATCATTGGCAAAATCAATTGCGCGAGCACTGGGTAGAAATTTTGTACGAATTTCGCTTGGCGGTATTCGCGACGAAGCAGAAATCCGAGGTCACAGGCGCACGTACATTGGTTCCATGCCCGGCAAAATTATTCAATCAATGAAGCGAGCCGGTGTTGTCAACCCAGTGCTGTTAATGGATGAAGTAGATAAAATGAGCATGGATTTTCGGGGTGATCCATCAGCGGCACTTTTAGAGGTGCTTGATCCAGAACAGAACGTTGCATTTAATGACCATTATATTGAAGTAGATTATGACTTATCGAAAGTTATGTTCATCACTACGGCAAACGTCCGCTTCGCAATTCCGCCCCCGCTTCAAGATCGTATGGAAATTATTGAATTGCCGGGATATCTTGAATACGATAAAAAAGAAATTGCAAAGCGTCATATTGTGAGCAAACAACTTAAAGCGCATGGATTAAAGAATGATGAAGTTCATTTCGAAGATGCGGCAATATTAAAAATTATTCAGGAATATACACGTGAGGCTGGCGTGAGAAATCTTGAACGTGAAATTGCATCTATCTGTCGCAAAGTGGCAAAGGAAATAGTACTTGCCAAACAAGCAAATGGAAAGCCAGAAAAGAAGCAGAAGAAAATAAATATTCAAGTAGCACCAGAAAGCGTGGAAAAATATATTGGTGTTCCGAAGTTTCGTACAAAACCAGTCGAGTCACAACCACGGATTGGTTCTGTCACCGGATTAGCATGGACAAACGTTGGCGGTGAAATTCTCAATGTTGATGCAACAATTATGCGCGGCACAGAGCGCCTGACGCTAACCGGACAACTAGGCGATGTTATGAAAGAATCGGCGCAAGCGGCGTTGAGCTACATTCGTTCGAATGCAAAGAAGCTCGGTGTAAATCCGGAATTCAACAAAAATCGCGAGATCCATATCCACCTACCAGAAGGAGCAATTCCTAAGGATGGTCCATCCGCTGGAGTGACAATGGCAATGGCAATTATATCCGCGGCTAGTAACCGACCAGCCCGCAATGATGTAGCAATGACAGGCGAGATTACATTGCGCGGTAATGTTCTCCCTATTGGTGGATTGAACGAAAAACTTCTTGCGGCGCAGCGTAGCGGCATTAAGACAGTATTGATACCGCAAGAGAACGTGAAAGACCTTACTGAAATTCCAGACAAGGTGAAGGAAGGATTGGCAATTATTCCGATTGAGACAATTAAAGAAGCAATGAAATATGTATTCCCAATAAAAAATCATTCCTAAAAAAGATTGGAATTCTGTAAGAAGTTGAAAGACATTAAAGAATTCAGAAATAGAATAAAAGAAAGAAAATAAATAAGAAAAACTACTGGATTCTGGATTCTGATTTCTGTATTCTTCCATAAATAAATTTCTATTTTGAGATGAAATGGATTATCAGGTAACAGCACGTAAATGGCGGCCGATGATCTTCGACGATGTCGTTGGTCAGAGCCATGTGACAAATACTCTTCGTAATGCGATTGCACATAACCGTGTTGCGCATGCTTATATTTTCAGTGGTACACGTGGATGCGGCAAAACAACAACAGCGCGCATTCTTGCACGCGCTCTCAACTGTCTCTTCCCCGCCAACCAAAATCCGGATAATACCTGTGAATTATGCAAGGAAATAATTGAGGGACGTGGTCTTGACGTTATCGAGATTGACGGTGCATCTAATCGCGGTGTAGAAGAAATCCGAAACCTGCGCGATTCTGTTCGCTATACACCAACCCGCGGCAAATATAAAATCTACATCATCGATGAAGTGCATATGCTAACCAAGGAAGCGTTCAACGCGCTCCTTAAAACACTTGAAGAACCACCAACACACGTCGTATTTATATTTGCAACAACAGAAGTGCACAAAGTACCGATGACGATTCTTTCCCGCTGTCAGAGGTTCGATTTCCGGCGTATCGCTGTCGAAGAAATTATTGATACACTTACAACAATCGCAAAAGTTGAAAACATAATTATCGAAAACGATGCATTGATGGTAATTGCAAAACGCGCCGATGGATCTCTTCGGGATGCACAAAGCATATTCGACCAAGTACGTTCATTCTGCGGAACAGAAATCAAGACCGCTGAATTGCTGAAAGCGTTCAATGTTGTCGATCAGGAAATTTATTTTCGTGTATCCGATTTTCTAAAAAGCCACGACACACACTGCGCCATACAATTAGTTGATGAAGTTATAAAAAGCTGTTATGACTTACGCGAGTTTGTCAACGGGCTGACAGAACACCTTCGCAATTTACTGATTGTGCGCTCAACCGAGTCTACTCAGCTCATTGAGGTATCAGAGAATTATAAAAAGCGGTATGAAAAGGAAGCGAATCAATTCACAGAACAAGACCTGTTGCGTTATATCAAACAGACGAACGAATTAGATCAAGCTCTTCGATGGGCAGCACAGCCACGATATCGGCTTGAAGCAGGACTAATCCAGATGGCGAAAATGGAAAGCTCTGTGCAGATCGGAGAATTGCTCCAACAACTTGATGTGCTCAAAAAAAAAATGAACGGCAATAGCAGTATCAATTTATCGCAGTCTTCCCCAGAATTCCCTCAACGCAATACGTCTCCATCTTCCAATCTCAAAGTTGTAGGCGAGGTTGGTGCGGGATATTTGAAAAGTAAATCTGCAGTCAGTTATTCATCTCTCATCGATACAGATCCTACAAAGCTTACAGAAACATCAAAGCTTGTCGAATTTCAGCAAACCTCTCAACGAGTAGCCGAACAGCTGACAACGATTCAATCAGCGTCTGTCGAGGAAATAACGAAACATTGGTCCGCCTTCGTTAGCAATGTTTCAAAATCACATATTGCCGTCGGGACGTCATTAACGGAAACAAGTATTCTTGATGTTCGCAACGGCATGGTGCGCATTTCTTGTCCAGACGATTATCATTTTTCAACACTTAAACGGAACAAAGATTTTCTATCGAGCACCCTTCATCAGGTGGTAGGTAAGCGTGTCGCCATAGAACCAGTTCTCCATTTCAATGCAGATATACCAGTAAAAGCGATTTACACAACAACACCATCCTCATCTATAGATATGAAGAACCCCGATATGGAAATAGCACAAAATCCCACGCAAACAAAAGAACATCCAATTCTCACTTTACTTAAACGCGAGTTAGGAGCAGAGCGCATTGAGTAGCTTGATTCTTTTCATAGAATCTTCTACCTTATTACAGAACGAAAGGAATAACGCGTATAGACAATTGTAAGAGAGTTGTGCTGTGCCTTTTTTGTGCATCGTCACTTGTCTCGAACGTTGTCATCAACCGAACCACGCGACTAGAGAAAGTTCGGTCGTCAGACCCCGACGCACATTGTCGGGTTTTTTTGTATTAGGTGGAATATGAAGATTCTAAAATTAATTTTACTTATAGCATTGCTCGGACAATTCGCATCGTCTCAGCAAATTGCAAAATATGCAGGCGAGTTTCTTTCAATAGGTGTTGGCGGCCGTGCATTGGGGCTTGGCGGTGCATATGCAGCGCTTGCTAACGATGCTTCAGCAGGTTATTGGAATCCGGCAGCGCTTGCGCGCATAGATTATCCAGAGGCAACACTTATGCACGATGAACGATTCGGCAGCCTGGAGAACTATGATTTTGGCGCAGTGGCAATTCCTTATGGTACAAATGCAACATTTGGTTTGAGCGTGATGCGTCTTGGTGTGGACGGTATTCCAGACACAAGAGATGCCGGGGTTGATGCAAATGGAAATCCAGTACCGCGCGATCAATATGCAAATGCAGTAAGAATAGATGAAAGTAAAGTTACGTATTTTAACTCAGCAGATTGGGCAATATATTTTTCTTATGCTCAACGTTCTGAGAGCAGCTTGATGTATGGAATCAATTTGAAGATAATTCGAGAGACAATAGCAGAGTATTCGGCTACAGGTGTCGGCTTTGATATTGGGCTGCTCTATTCTCCAAAGAATAATTGGTACATTGCGGCAAATGTGCAAGACATTACCACAACACTGGTAGCGTGGTCCACCGGTACTAACGAATTAATTTCACCGACTCTAAAAATAGGAACAGCATACTTTATAGATCTTTTTGGGGGACAATTCGCGCCAACCACAGATGTAGATATTCGATTTGAGAATCGTCAGTTTGCCTCTATTGCTCACATTGGACCCGTAAGTTTTGATCCGCACATAGGGCTTGAATTTGATTACAAAAAATCTATCGCACTTCGCATTGGTTATAATGATATAAAACAAATTACACTTGGCGCTGGAATTCATCTGCGCAAGATAGATATCGACTATGCTTTTGCTCAATTCGACGAGGCAAATGATCTTGGGAATACACACCGAATTTCACTACGCTTGATATTGCAAGAAGTACATCTCGCAAGAACGAAAGAATAATTGTACAAGCACCAATATGTCGCACTTTTTTAGAGCATAAAGAGTATAATAATTCCTCGGCAAAAATTGAAAAATGTATGCCGCTCCTTGTCTTAGCTCCAGATATAACGCAGTGAGTGTGCCGCTATTAGAAGCGTGTTTGTTAGACCGCCCCCGCTACAGAGTTAATCGCAACCATGGTTACGATATCGCTGACACTGCATCCTCGCGATAAATCGTAGCATGGCCTCTTTAAGCCTTGAATAATCGGGCCAAATGCTTCCGCTCCAGCCAACCGTTGTGTCATCTTATAGCAGATATTTCCGGAATTGAGATCAGGAAAAATAAATACATTTGCAGTGCCGGCAATCGGACTACCAGGAGCCTTTTTTGCACTTACGGAAGGAACAATTGCGGCATCAAACTGTAATTCTCCATCGATGATGAGATTAGGATGTTTCATTTTTACGATAGCAGTTGCTTTCTGTACTTTTTCTACGGAAGGATGTAAAGCGCTTCCTTTTGTTGAAAATGAAAGCATTGCAACACGCGGTTCTTCACCTGTTAACTTGCGATGATTTGCCGCCGTAGAAATTGCGATATCTGCAAGTTGTTCTGCTGTTGGATCCGGAACTACTCCACAGTCGGCATATGAATAACTAATATGTGGGAAAACCATCAAGAAGAAACTCGACGCAACTGCAATTCCAGCAGGCATTCCGACAATTTGAATTCCTGCACGAATCACATCGCTTGTGGTCGATAGTGATCCGGCAACACTTCCATCTGCCATTTCTTCTCGAACCATCATTGCTCCAAAGAAAAGTGGAAGTTTCATCGTTTGTTGCGCTTGTTCAAACTGAATTCCTTTCGCTTTGCGAAGATTGAAAAATATATGAGTGAAGTCGGTTAGCTTCTCTGATTTTTCAGGATCCACAATACGTATTTTCTCCAAACCGACACCGAGCTGTTGCGCTTTTGCACGAATTGCGTCTTCGTTGCCGATGAGAGAAATATTAGCAATCTGTTCATCTAAAATGATGCGCGCTGCCTGAATTGCGCGTTCATCCATTGCGTCGGGTAGGACAATGTGTTTTTTGAGTTGTTTTGCTTTTGCTCTAATCTCATCAATAATTTTTGCCATATGTTGCTTTCTTGTTTATTTCTTCAAATTGTGGATGTTAAAAATAGTTCTCCATAAGTCGATTTTCTATTCTCGCTTATTGGCTTCTCTTCAATATACAATAGCATTTGTGTTCAATCAATTGCAAAAAATTCACTAATGGAATTTTGTAATCTGCCGATTTGGCAATATAACAAGAAGTTAAGAGCGAAAACATCAACAATCTCTTTAAGATTAATTAACTTTAATCATGCAGGTGATTTGTTGTGTGTCTGCCATTGTTTCATTATTATTATCTACTAACAAAAGAAAAAAATGCCAACAAGTCGAAGTTTTTATATTGAAACTTACGGCTGCCAGATGAATATGGCAGACACAGAAATTGTGCTCAGTATTATGCACGGAGCTGGTTTTATTCGTACTGAGACACTATCAAGCGCTGATATTGTTTTGATAAACACTTGCGCCGTGCGCGATAACGCCGAACAGCGAATCGTCGGGCGGCTTGGTGATTTCAATCATTATAAAAAAACGAATCCGAATGTAATTGTTGGTGTACTAGGATGCATGGCAGAGCGTGTTCGCAAAGAGTTGATGGAGTTGGGAAATTTTATTGATCTCGTTATAGGACCGGATGAATACCGTAAGCTGCCAGCACTTATCGAGGCGGCGGATAGCGGTGAAAAAGGCATTGCCGTAAAACTTTCCCGCATAGAAAAGTACGATGACATTATTCCATTTCGTACCGATGTACTAAGCGCATGGGTTTCCATTATGCGTGGTTGCGACAAATTTTGTGCTTACTGTGTAGTGCCATTTACACGCGGACGCGAGCGAAGCCGTTCCTTGGTGTCTATTGTATCAGAAGTGGAAAATCTTTCCCACCGTGGTTTTAAGGAAGCAACACTGCTTGGTCAGAATGTAAACTCGTACAGCGATGGTACGTTCAACTTTGCAGATTTACTTGTCAAGGTTGCTGATGTCGATAAAAAAATGCGTATAAGGTTCATGACCTCCCATCCACAGAATATGTCGGATAAGCTGATAGATACTATTGCGTCGCGAGATAACATTTGTAATTATATCCATCTACCAGTGCAGTCAGGTTCGGATAGAATTTTGGAATTGATGAATCGAACTTATACTAGAAATCAATATCTTAATCTCATCGGTAGAATTAAAAAAATTATTCCCAATATAAGTCTCACCACCGACGTCATTTCAGGATTCCCAACTGAAACAGAAGACGACCATAAAAAAACGATAGATTTATTGCACGAAGTAGAGTTTGATGGCGCTTATACATTTAAATATTCTCCGCGAGAGAACACGAAAGCATGGCAAATGGGCGATGATGTTCCCGAAGACGTTAAGAACCGCCGGCTCAGTGAAATTATTGATCTTCAGCGTAATATTTCACTTCGGCGGAACAAAACTATGATTGGGGATACAGTGGAAGTTCTTGTTGAAGGATTGAGCAAAAAATCCGTTGACGAATTTTGCGGAAGAACAAACACAAACAAAATGGTGGTCTTTCCAAAGAACGGCGATGCCATTGGAGATTACATTGGCATTCACATTGAACGAGTAAATTCAGCAACATTGTTTGGGACGAAAACCGGACACTCACTTCCCCAGTTTGTTATTCTCACAGCATAGGAAGATTAAGGCCATGAGAATGCTTATTAGAACATTTATCATTTCAATTATTGGTCTCGTTTTATTCCTGCCGGCACTTTATACACAGTCGAACAACAGCGAACCAGATATTCGACGTCGTCTCGAAATGATCGAGAAAGGTCAAGCAGAAGCAGTGCGAGCCGAGCTCCCTTCACTGATGACGAACTATCAAAACAATCCAGGTGTGATGTACTTGCAAGCGGTGCTGACCACGGATGGCGCAGAAGCGGCAAAACTATATCAGAATATTGTAGACAATTTTCCAAAAAGTGAATGGGGCGACGATGCGCTCTATAAACTTTATCAATATTATTATTCTATCGGTCTGTACAAAACTGCCGATCAAAAATTGACACAACTAAAGGAAAAATATCCATTCTCCGCATATGCAGCGGAAAAAAATTCATTGGTAGAAGAAAAACAAGCAGTAAAAGAAAAGCCAACAGTGATGAAACCCAAAGGAACTGTGCCGAAATTCGCAACAAACTTCACCGTGCAAGTTGGTGCGTTTTCGACACTTGAAAATGCAAGCGAATTGAAAACAAAATTTGAAAAAGAAGGATTTCAATCGAATATCTTCACCATCGTCAGTCATGGAAAAAAACTGCATAAAGTTTGGGTTGGTGAATTCCAAACGTATGATGAAGCGCGGCGATTTACCGCGGATATTAAAAGTAAATTTAATCTAACATCGATAGTTGTTTCACGTTGATGGATCGAGAAGTATTTCAGCGAACATACGGCATCGTTGGAAAATCGCCGGAGATGCAAGAAATTGTTGATGTCGTTCAGCAAGTAGCGCCGACAGATATTACTGTGCTTATTTCCGGGGAGAGCGGCACGGGCAAGGAAATTATTGCCAAAGCCATACATGGTGCAAGCAAGCGTTCTCAGCAAGCTCTTGTATCGGTGAACTGCGGTGCAATTCCGGAAGGGTTGATTGAAAGTGAACTATTCGGACATGAAAAAGGAGCGTTTACTAGTGCAGCGGATTTGCGTCGCGGTTACTTTGAGATTGCAGATAACGGAACCATTCTCCTTGACGAAATTGGAGAGATGCCACTCTCTACGCAAGTTAAATTGTTACGTGTACTAGAAAGCGGTGAGTATATGAGAGTCGGCTCGTCTTTAGCGCGCAGGACAGATGTACGTGTCATCGCGGCAACGAACAAAATGCTGGAATACGAAGTTCAGCAAAAACATTTTCGCCCTGATTTATATTTTCGATTGCGTTCGGTAAACATTCATTTGCCGCCGTTGCGCAACAGGAAAGAAGATATTCCCGCGCTTGTTGAACAGTTTGTGAAAGAGACATCTGACAAAAACAAGATTCAATTCGACGGATTTACTGATGATGCGACCGAATTGTTAATGAGTTATAGCTGGCCGGGAAATATCCGCGAATTACGAAATGCCATCGAAAGCATGCTTGTTCTTGAAAGTGGGAAACGACTTAACGGGGACGACGTGAGAAAATATCTTCGCGAACAGCCCTCGGTGGTGACAGACCGGAATCTGCCGGTTATATCAAACAGAACTGTTGAACAAGCAGAACGCGAGTTAATTTATCGTGCATTGGTGGACCTTAAATCCAATATTATTGAGATGAAAGAACTGCTAACCGGACGGATAATATCCGGCACAAATGGATCGCAAGGCAACCATATACAACCGCACAACGGCAATGGTGTTCTGACGATGGACGAGATGGAACGGCGTATGATTTCTGGCTCACTTGATCGAAATAAAGGGAATCGACGTCTTGCAGCAAGAGAATTGAATATTAGCGAGCGCACGCTTTACCGAAAAATAAAAGATTTTGGACTTCAATGACAAATGAAAAAGTAAAATGGAAAGAAGAATAAGCCCGTTTCTTTTCTCATTGTTAATCGTTCCCTGTTCATTGCTAATTACTGGTTGTACTTATTCTTTTAAAGGCGGATCGGTACCGCCACATTTGAAAACAATTGCGATTCCTATTGTGGAAGATCAAAGTGCATATGGTGACCCGGCACTTAGAGATTCGTTCACGAGACAATTGGTAGATCGATTTACAAACGACAATACCCTTCAATTGACAGATCGCAACACAGCAGATTGTATGCTCGAAGGTGTGGTAACCGATGTGAAAGATGCACCATCGGTACTGCAAGGCGGTGAACAGGTCACACAACGACGTATCACAGTTACGGTACGCATGACTTTTCAGGATTTGAAGCTTCGTAAAAAAATATGGGAAAAAAGTTTTAGCAACTGGGGAGATTATCCTTCGGGCGGCGGTTTGACGCAGCGCAACGAGGGAGTAACAGAAGCAGTCAAAAAATTAACAGAAGATATTCTTAACGACACAGTCGCAGGATGGTAATATGACACTCGCAGTATTTTTCTTTAGGCAAGAAATTATCGAAAATCCAGCATTCTCGAATTTCGTTATGTATCTATATTTTATTTCATTGCTTATTCTATTCACATTCGGTGCACACGGATTTGTGATGGTGTATCATTACATGAAACAGCGTAGCATCGCGAACATTCAACCGCCTCTGAAAGAAACGCCAGTTGTGACTATACAGCTCCCACTGTTCAATGAGATGTATGTTACAAATCGGCTGATTGATGCGGTATGCGCACTTGAATATCCTAAGGACAAATTGGAAGTGCAAGTGCTGGATGATTCAACAGACGAGACAATCGAATTAGTGGCGAAAGCCGTAACTCATTATCGTACTCTCGGGTATGACATTAAACATGTTCGACGTACGAACCGGTCAGGTTATAAAGCTGGCGCACTGAAACATGGACTTGAAACTGCGCGCGGTGAATTCATCGCGATCTTTGATGCGGATTTTGTCCCGAACACAGATTTTTTGATAAAAACAATTCCTCATTTTTTTGCTGATCCAAAAATCGGCGTGGTGCAAACACGATGGGAACATATAAACCGCGAATACTCGATGTTGACTCGCGCACAGGCATTTGCTCTTGACGGGCACTTTGTCGTGGAACAAGATGTGCGCAATAAGGCAGGATTCTTCATCCAGTTTAACGGCACGGGTGGTGTTTGGCGTAAGGCAACCATTCTTGATGCTGGCAATTGGCAGTCGGATACATTGACGGAAGATTTAGATCTAAGCTATCGTGCACAACTTCGTGGCTGGAAATTCAAATATCTTACTGACGTTACATCGCCGGCAGAATTGCCTGCGGAAGTAAATGCTTTGAAGTCGCAACAATTTAGATGGACAAAGGGTGCTATTGAAACTGCTCGCAAAATGATTCCAGAGGTATGGAAGTCTAATATACCACTGCGAATAAAGATTCACTCAACATTTCATCTGACAAGCAACATTGTCTATCCGTTTATTGTTCTGGCCGGGATATTGAACGGCCCCCTTATTTTCATCAAACAACAAGGTGGGCATGAAGCGTACTTTGCCATGATGTCAGTGTTTGTAATCGCATTTATCGGATCGTTCTTATTTTACCTTATATCACAAAAAGCTGTTTATCCAGATTGGCGTCGACGTATTATGCTCTTCCCTCTCTTTATGGCGGGCAGCATGGGATTTGCGGTGAACAATTCGCGTGCTGTGTTTGAGGGGCTGTTTAAGCGTAAAAGTGAATTTGTAAGGACGCCAAAATATGCTATCGAAGGCAAAAATGACACATGGAAAAAGAATATGTATGCCAGCAAAAAGAAATTTGATTGGGTGGTAGCAATTGAAATTATTCTTGCTATCTATTGCTTCTTCGGTGTGATTTCATCATTATACTATTTAGAGATAGCCGCATTGCCATTCCAGATGCTCTATTTTATGGGATTCGCATGTGTTTCTTGGCTCTCTGTCAGACACGCACTTGAGGTAAGAAAACTTCGTCAACAGACACAATGATCAATACAGCTCAACAGCATATTGCGGTGCTGGAAAAGAGAGTCGGAACGGACGCCAAGTCGCCGCTCTTTGCTCAATTAGCGCATTACTATCTTGAAGCAAAACGCACGCAAGACGCTTTGCGAATATGTGATGCGGGACTTGCAAATTTTCCATTCTATACAACCGGACACCTCGTTAAAGGTAAAGCACTTGCCGCATTAAATATGCAAGCGGAGGCGCGCCGTGAAATTGAATTTGTGCTTGATTTTCTACCGAACAACGAAACTCTGATAAATTTGCTGGCGCAAATGCCGCCTCCAGCGGAAGAAACACTTACAATAGCGCCCCCGAAAGCACCACCAGAAATAGTTGCACCGGAACTAACACCGCCTTTGGCAACTCAATATGATTTTCCAGTTTCAACTACTCCAGAAATTTCAGTTGCTCCAGCGTCGTCATTTAATTTTGGTGGAATTGAACAAGCGGTGCCAGTCCAACAGCCAGAACCTACACCAATCGCCACACCAGCGTCAAATTTCTTTGATGAATTAACTCAAATATCTCCCGCGGCTCCAGCAGAAGAAACATTTGGTTCTGGATTAAATGCACCGCCGGTCGAAGAGCCGACAACATTTGAAACATCGCCATTTTCAGAATTCAATTTTCCGCAGCCAGAACCATTAATTAATACAACAGCACCAACACAAACACCATCGACGGAGTCATCAGGAGGATTCAATTTTACACTGCCAACTCCTGATATCAATTTCTCTATGACTTCAGCACCATTGGAAGAAGAATCTTTCGAGAGTTACGCTTCGCGGCGTACGAAAGAACTCTCTGGTGAAGACACGGTTTCGATGGAAGATTATCTAAACAATAAAATTCCTAAAAAACCACAAGAATTTACACTGCCGATGACTGGTTCAATTCCCACTGGCGTGCAGGATAAGATTGAAGAGCTTACCAACAAATTGCAAAATGCGGGTAAGATCACGCCCGTTATCAACTTTGCGCAAAAGGAAACACCTACGGCGTCCGAGCAAGATACACCAGCTGGCATGGGCTTTGTGACGCCAACACTTGCAGAAATTTATGCCAAACAAGGCTGGTTTGACGATGCTATCAAAGCATATAAAACACTTGCGCGCAATAAGCCAGCGGAAAAAGAAAAGTTCGAAAAAAGGATTGCGGAACTGGAAGAATTAAAGAAAAAGAGTAGTTGATAATTAGGTCAGCCGTATCTCTGAGCATAAATAAACACCGGTTTCTCAAAAAACTAAGGTATGTTTTCACAAAAAGTTTTAGAATTTTTAGGCAACTATATTCCCTAAATGAAAAACCCCCATCCAACTTAGATCGGGGTTTTTTCATTTCAACACGCTCAACACAGCTTACTTAATTTTGTTGACGAATTTTGTCAGTCTTGATTTCTGTTTGGAAGCATTATTCTTATGAATTGTACCTTTGGCGCCAAGTTGGTCAAGGTACTTTCCAGCGTTTTTTAATGCTAAACTTGCTTCCTCCTTGGTTTTAGAGGAACGCACTTTCTTCACAAGCGTTTTTAACTTTGAGAGGCGATTTTTATTGCCTTCTGCGCGGCTTGTATATTGACGGACTCGCTTTACTGCTGATTTGTGTTGTGGCATTAATTCATTCTCCTTTGCCCTGATTTCAGGACTCGTTGCTGTCGCTTCAGTTTCTTTCTTAAATAAATATAATTAAGAATTGCCAGATTTACAAAGTCTTTTTGTAGTTGATTTCCGTATTACAAAATTGACAAAGGTCTTGCATTCTTACTAATACTCTTCATATTACTTGTTTTGAATCTTAACTTTTATGGAACTAACATCAGGAAGCAAGCTTGTTCCAATTGAAAATGGAGTTGGAAAGGAAAGAAGTTCGCCGATTGTCGGTGCAATATCGCATTGGGTTCGCCTCTGCTTGATAATCTGGTTTGCATAGAAGCCACGCCCAACCGCAAGACAAAGAATATGGCGGCACCCTTCACAGCCATCACCATGATCTTTAAAACCGCCATGAGCATCATCGTGCCTGCCGTGATCATTCGTAACAAAAAGTGTCGTAGTATTCCGATATATAGAATCTGCTTGAATAGTTTGCCAGAGATTCCAAATTAACGAATCAGCAATATGTAACGCAATAAGATATCCATTCCAATTGCCTGCATGACCGGCAATATCTACGTTAGGAAGATTGATCATGATTATTCGAGGATGATTTATTGAGATATCTTTTTTTACATCACTTAGAACAGCAGTATCAGTTGAACTGACGAATGAATGGGCTTTATATTTTGTGCCATAGTCGGGATGATTGCTGTACGTGAGAATATCCAGTTTTTGTTTTCCAACAATAACTGCCGTTGTTTTCTCGGAAGCCGCTGTATATTTACGGAAATATTCAAACACAGTTGGTTGTTCAGATCTACCGATACCCCTGTTGTCAATATTTTGCCAAACTCCAGATGCAATTGCTGTATGCCCAGGATCAGTTTTTGTTAGTCCATCGTTGTAAAAGCTTGTCCAAATAGTACCAAGGGGACGAAGTTGATTCCAGATATTCGGTATGTATAACGAATCTGCGCCAAATGTTTCAGAATAACGAGCGCCATCTATCACCACAATGATTACATTCTGGCTAAATAACGAGGGAGAAAATATGGATAACAATAAAACAAGAGAACGTAGAGTTTTCAAAATATTTTTCCTTAAATATTATTTAGGGCCTGTTTAAAATCTTCAATTAAATCTTCAACTCCTTCAACACCAACAGAAATGCGGATCATTCCTGCGGTTACACCATGTTTTCTTAGTTCTTCGTCCGACATAAATACGTGTGACGAATAAACAGGAATGCTCACGAGCGTCTCCACGCCTCCCAGTGACATCGCGTTGACAGCAACTTTAAGATTATCGCAAACCTTTGCCGCCGTTTCGACCGGCGAGCACTGTTTTGACGGCTTAACTTCAATCGTAACCATTCCGCCGAAGCCGGTCATCTGCCTCTTTGCAATTTGAAATTGCGGATGTGATGAAAGTCCAGGGTAGATTACTTGATTCACCCTTTTATTCTTCTCGAGTGCTTTTGCAAGCGCAAGAGCATTTTCATTTTGCCTGTGCACACGAAGCTCAAACGTTTTCAAACTTCTGCCGAGCAAATACGCCGCAAATGGATCGGCACAACCACCATGATATTTTCCAAGCGCACGCACTCGCTTAATAAACTCTTCCTTGCCCACAACAACTCCAGCCAGAATGTCGGCATGGCCACCGAGATATTTGGTGGCACTTTCCGTGATGACATCA
>JBEKLV010000080.1:0-10719 GCA_050008835.1 Bacteroidota bacterium
GGGAGGCTAACTATAGGAACAAAATTAAAAACGCCTGTTGAAGAAACAGGCGTTTGAATGGCATACGATATCCACCAACTACATTGAAGTAAAAATCGTTTTGTCGATAAGCTTTGGGTCTCCAATGACAACCATTTGAAGGTTTCGGAAATATTTGTTTGCAACTCGTTGAATATCCGCCGCAGTAATATGGTGAATGTTTTCAATAAATGATTCTGCTGTTTTCCATCCTTTCCCAACAATTTCACAGTTTGCAAGAAATTCTGCTTGGGCACTGTTGGTTTCATTGCCCATATAATAATCCGTTAAAAACAAGGCAATACGATCTTTTAATACCTTTGCCGAGATGGGTTCCGTTTGCAATTTCTTCATCTCCGCGAACATCACTTTTATTGTCGTATCAGGTTGTACGGTCGTGACATAGATGAATGCCTGATTAACCAACTCATTCCCCATCCGGGAGTTCGGTGCGTATGAAAGGTTCCTTTTTGTTCGCACCTCTTCAAACAACCTGTATCCTAATATATTTATAGCGACTCTCATCGCATAATAATCCGGGTCGGCTTGATTCGGCACGGAAAAACTTCCGCGAATATAATTGGTTGGCATCTGCTGCTCTACAACTTTCACGGCCGCGGACGAATGCTGAACCAGAAGAATCATAGGAACGGAATAATCTCCTTTGGGAAGCAATCCGAACGAGGTCTTCACCTTTTCCGCCAAAACTTCTTTTGAAATATTTCCGACCACGACTAACAGCAATTTCGACGTCTTCAAATGTTCGCTGAGATGACTCTTCATTTGTTCTACTCTTATTGACGAAACAGATGATTCTACTCCATCTGGATTCAACCGGTAAGCATGCCCCTGATAAAACAAATCATTGGATAATTCCCTGAGATAACTATCCGGGTTGTCTTTGCGCTGCCGGATATTGACGAGCATTGTTTTTCTCACAAGATTTACATCCTCTTCAGTGAATGCGGGATTCATAACAACATCGATAAAGACATCCCACAACTCATCGAACTGGTGTTTGAGACAACGCAATGAGATAGAGCTATAGTCGTGTGTTGAAGAATGTGTGATGCTTGCAGCCGTTCGGTCAAGAATTTGAAAAAGCTTTTCTTTCGGATATTTTTTACTCCCTTTTTCTGCAATCCCAAAAATGAGCGGCTCAATACCCTGCGTCGAGTCGTTGATATTGAAAACACCGCCACGCAGATACAGTTTCACCGAAATGATATCGTTCGTTGGATTTGTTTTTAAAACAACTTTGAGGCCGTTGACAGAGAACTCTTCCGGAGATTGAGCCACTGCATTAAATGTACAAAGCACTAGTAATGCCAGAAAAACAACGGCCAGTGTGAGGATTCGATACGTTCTCATATATGCACTCCTTAATTCTATCTTATTGCGTTGACCGTTTTTATTGTGGGAACACTTTTTTTCTGTCTTCCGAAGACATCAATAAACCTTTTATGTACGAAGCGTTGTGAATATACTTATTCACATATTCATTGATGTCTTTCCGTGAGATTTTGCGTAAATTATCGACATAATTCAGATAGTAATCCAATCCATGTGCGACAGACCACCAGAATCCCACCCCATGAACAAAACTCGATGGGCGTTCGTGGGAATACATTTCACTGATTTCCAGTTGCGTCTTTGCATTCGCCAGCTGTTCCTCTGTGTAATAATCGACCTGCGTCAACTTGCCGAGCTCCTCAAATAATGCATTATCGGCTTCGTGATATTTATCGGCTGTCGTTTGTGCCTGAACGGATATGGGTCCCGTATGGTCCAGTGAATAATACGATAATCCGATAAATGTAAACAATCCGCTTTCGACTAATCGTTTCTGAAATTGAGAATCCTGCTGGCTAAGAATATAACTCAGCACATCGGCTGAATATGTCGATTTAGTGTCTTTCGACATAGAAGGGCCCTGCCATGCAAATAAAAGGGTGATCGCATTGACCGGTTTTTCAATGATGACCGTATCCGTCTTCACCAAAGGCGGATGGTCTGGAATCGGATACAATTGGAACGGATCGTCTCCTCTTTTCCATTCGCCAAAGTATTGTTCCGCGAGTTTGAAGATTTCTTCATGATGGACATCCCCTGCAAGCAGCAATGCCGAATTGTTGGGGATATAGTACCGGTCCTTAATTGTTTGCATTTTTTTCTGGTCGCAAGAAAGAACAACATCACGCTCACCGAGCGGATTTTTTCTGCTGTAATATTTATACCATAATTTTTCACCCACACCACGGTACAAATAATAATACGGCTGTGCCTCATTACGGTCATATTCTCCGATGACCACTGCGCGCTCACGCTCCAGTTCCGGTTGAAGGAAGAGCGGTGTTACTGCAGCGGCTTTCATAAACTCAAAACCTTCATGTAAGTTGTCTTTACTAAACGTAAAGAAGTAGTTGACACGCTCTTCACTCGTGGTGCCGTTCCATTCCATGCCCAGTTCCTGCATACGTTCCAGGTATTTTTCCTGATTAGGAATAGAGGCATTCGCTTTGAAAAACATATGTTCATAGAGATGCGAAAGTCCGTTATACTCTGGCGGTTCGGTATATGAACCGTTTCGAACATCCAGTTCAATCGTCACAAGAGGAACAACGGGATTTTCTATGGCAATAACTTCCAAGCCATTGGGAAGTTTTGTTGAGTAGATATTATACTTTTGTGCAAAGAGCACTGTGGGTGCAAGGATCAATGTCCACCAACAAAGAATAATTGGTTTCATTTTTGACATAGTAGTTTCCTCGTATGAAATGATTTATTCGTAATGGAAAGACGAAAGAGTTTAGAACATTTTTAAAATAATGTCAAGAATTACAATCTATTTGTCTATGTGAAAAATAAAATCCTCGACGCACTACCAGACGCCGAGGATTAGGGAGGCTACTATATCCGGTCGGGGAGACCGGATACGTTACACCAGCAAAGTACAAATCGCCTATGATTTAGTCAACTTGCCCAAAGTGATCCATTCGCCATTTCGTCACGACCCTTAAGGCATATGGCGAGATGGTATTTTCACTTCTTTGCTATTGCATCTCTCAAAGTAGTTTGTCCCAAGCGTGTGTAATTGATAGACTCGCCAAGAATGCGCAGTGCTTCTTCTGGGGCGTGGAATCCCATTGAGTTTTCAGATTCGATTATATCAAGATAGAATTGTGATTTGCGATGATACTTGCGCGCGTCAGCAAGCTGCATATCCGTTGCGCCGTTCTCTTTTGCTTTCTTGATCTCATGAATTAGATCGACCAGTGCATCCATGGCTTTGTTGCGTAAGTTGAATGTCCGATTCTGAATTATTTCAATGCGATCCTTTAATTCCTGCTCGTTCCATTTGTGGCATGTCTGGCAAGCGCGGTTAATATTGAGAACCGGACTTTGAACATGGTGATCGCTGATTTTCTGTGCACCAACGCGTTTATACGGCATGTGGCAATCAGCGCAGGCAACGCCGGAGCGGGCATGAATTCCTTGATTCCACATTTCAAATTCCGGATGCTGAAGTTTCAACATATTTGCCCCCGTTTCTGCATGAACCCAATCTGTGAAATTTATTTCCTCATAATAGGCAAGAATACTATCGGCATTCAAACCTTTCGCCCAGGGATATGTTAGCCGTTTTTCCGTACCCTTGAAAAAATATTCTACGTGGCATTGTCCACAGACATAAGAACGCATCTCCTGCCGTGTAGCCATCGTGTTGACGTCATAATTCTGGATTCCCTGTGAAGATTTCAATGCGCGAATACCTTCGATAAATCCTGGCCGCGTAATACGCAATTGCATTGTATTCGGGTCGTGACAATCGATGCAAGCAACGGGATGTGTAACAAGTTTTCGCGCCTCGAAATACGGCATCTGATTCATCATATCAA
Organism: Bacteroidota bacterium; assembly: GCA_050008835.1. Taxonomy (GTDB): domain Bacteria; phylum Bacteroidota; class Ignavibacteria; order UBA10030; family UBA10030; genus Fen-1298. The sequence goes on from JBEKLV010000080.1 coordinate 3,918, forward strand.
ATCCTTTTATAAGGTCGCCATCTCCAAGTATTTTATATGGAACATATATAGAAGCATGACAATGCATACATGTTCCTGGCTGTTTCACGACATGCTGACGTTCTGTATATGTTTGATCGTCTAGCATATACGCATGTCCCCGGCGTTCGCGGTAATCAATGGAGAATGCATATCCTGCCCAGAATGTTTTAAGCCGGGGATCTTCTTCCAGCCGTGAACGAGAAACGACTGAACGCGGATCGGCATCAGTCGGTGTGCGTGGCATGGCTTCGCTGCCGCCGTATTTTGTGCGTATCTGATCCACCGTGCGCAAGTAATCATCGTATTGCATTGGAAAATTCTTTCCCCATATTTCAGGAGCTTCTGTGGTATCCGTCAATTCAACGACACGAAAGAACGGATTGCGCGCTTCCTGTTTATGCTCGAATATATTGACAAGCAATGCTGCGAGGCCAATGGAAACAATCATTGTTATTCCAGCAACAATAATGATGAGGCGGATCGGCTTTGTTGTTGGAGGTTGATTGGATGGGGTTTCCATAAGTTATTCCTTATTATTCCATGTGTCCTACAGATGTGTGGCAGTAAATGCACGGTGTTTTATTAGGGTGCTGATGCGGTCTATCAATAGCATCGACAATATCTTGATGACATTTTTGGCAAGCCTCTTCGGCAATTTCAACATTATGCTTATTGATTTGAATGTTGTTAGGATACCAGCCTGTGGTGAAATAGAAAGAATGCCAGAATCCGTTCGATGCTTTGGTCATATACTTGCCGACAAATCCAGACGGTGTATGGCAATCATTACACTTTGCAACAGAGCGATGGCTTCCTTTCATCCAGCCGCTATATTGTTCATTCATCGAATGGCAGTTTGCACATGCTGCGGGATCATCAGTGAGATACGAATATCCTTTTGCGTAGATAAAAGTATAACTGCCGATGCCGCCTGCAAGACCTATCGCTGCGCCCAAGAGAATGAAGAACCAGCGAGAAATATACAACCTCGAATTTAATTGTCTGATCATAAGTTAAATAAATATGATTCGTTAGAAAGATAAGAAATAAATTTAACTATCGGCATTAGAATTTTGCAGGCTGCCTTTAGAGATTTTTTATTTTCAAAAATAGAAATCATAGAATTCGATTTGCCATTAGGAACGAATAAAATTTTAAAAATTAATTTTCTGGGAACCTGTCTGCCTTCCGATTTTAATGACCACCCGAAGCCCCTTAACCCTAAAGCTGCTTCTAAGAACCTTCGGACGAGGCTCTTGGGTCCCATATTCGACATTTCGTCATATTGCCAAGTCTTATAGAAAGTATAGCGATGTCAATTGGCGAGATAACAAGATGATAAAGAAAAGCGCATCACATCGCGCTCTTCTCTTACTGTTACAAATAGCAAATAGCTTTTTGTTGAAGTGATTGTCGGAGGGATGGAATGTTGCGGGTGTGTTTTGAAATATCTTTCATCGAATATCCTGCTGTCAGATTGTCGAGAAATGATCGTTCATCATCAGTCAATGACGACAGGAAATCATTGGTGATCGTAAAATCCAATGGTGTAATTTTCACTGGCAACAGAAATTCAGCCAATGCCTTAATCTCTCCATCAGATTGAACGGGACGATCCATGTACACTCTCTCATGGTTCCAAGCATCAAGTGTCCTTTTGCCTATATCTTTTGCTGGGAATGCTGAACGGCTATCTAATTCCTTGGAACGAAAGTGCATCATACTTTTCATCAAACCATTGGTGCATCGTGATCCGAGACGTTGCCCTTCCTTCCAGGCCATCGTTACCAATTCACTGCGCTGCAGTTTATCCCTCGTGAATTGCTCGCTGTAATGCCACAGATCTTCGTATTCTTGTTCGCTCATAGGTATTCTCCTTTCTATATTTTCTTATTCCATATTTTTAGCGATATAAAAAGGAAAGGACTAACAACAACTTGAAAGGAGTAAGCTAAGTGCCCACTGGAAGATTTAATAATTCAAATTATCAAGATAATTTTTTGCGGGAAGAAAAAGTAAGGAGCGCGATGAAATTCAAAGTCGAAGTTGATGAAACCGTCTGGGCTGTAAATACATATATTTTTGAAGCAGATTCAGAGGAAGAAATAAGAATGGATATACAGGATGGCAATTATGAAGGTAAAGTCGAATTGATCGAATCACATACAGAGAACAGCGCCATCACTAATGTCCGATCCATTAAACCATACACTGAAACGCGATAGATATCTATAACAAATACAAATGTAAAGAACGGATATTCTTATGCTTCAACAAGTAGTAGATTTTTTGGCTTCCATTAGTGCAGAAGCTGAAGGAACCCTTTTTCTAAGTGCAATTATCCTTGATGGGTTCGAACGTTCAATTCAGCTTGATGGCTGGAATTGCGGCGCCTATTGCGCATATATGATACTCAAGTATCACGGCAAGGCTCGCTCCCTAAAGAATGTGCAGAAAGAGGCTGGCACTACCGAAGACGGCACTGATGAAGAAATGTTGATAAAACTCTTTCGCAAGAGAGGTCTATCAGTATATGAATTTGAACAACGATCTTTGGCAAAGCTCGAACGGGCGATTGATCGCGGTTCTCCAATCCTTGCACATATTTCAACTCGAATAGAAAACCATTGGGTAGTCGTCTATGGATATGACGATGATTATATATGGATAGCCGATCCTTCACTCAATGTGCTGAAACATCCTCAGCGCGTCTGGTGCCGGCAGACAAGGTCGTCATTTAGAAATAGATGGAAAGGATACGGAATTGTTGTGGGAAAGAAAAAACGGTGCTCTTTATAGCTCAGGAAACTGGGTCATTTTCTAAAAATATCCAGTATCGGATACTATTTTGAGTTTTTACAGTGTGCTGGATCCTTCCATCGGAACCAGAGTGTCCAAGTGTCCATAGTGTCCAGGGTTTTTTCAAACTCTTCTATATATACATTTACTCTTACTATTATTATTTGACTATTTATTTAAAAAAGTAGTGGCCACTGTGGGGAAAGTAATCGAAAAACAATAATAATTGTGTCCACTTTTTTATTATCAAGTGGACACTGATGGACGCTTTGAACCGTCATCCGAACACGTAACGTATACCCCAGCGGGCGTTTTATTTTGTGTTGTAATACTCATTGTGGGAAATCAGATCCAGCCATAAAGAATATAATAATACAAATCTGTTCCATTAATAATTGAAATTATATTGTTCCTATCAGAGTGATTTCTAACCTTCGGTTACATTGATTTCAGGAAAATATTTTTGTATTATTTATGTGCGAGATCATTCAATCGAAACTTCTGTAATAAAAGAATGTTGGATTGCTCTCTATCTCTTGCATCGCACCAGAGGTGCGTGATTGAAATGTAAAGAGCATTCGTTTCTAGTGGTAAGGCAGGGAAAAATACTTTAAGCAAAAGTTCATGCAAATTTATGTTTGCAGGATGCTTTGAAGTATATGTATCGGAAAAAATATTTCGATTTTCAGGAAAAATTTAGTATTGCCCCGTAGTGTAATTGGCAACACGCCTGACTCTGGATCAGGAAAGTCTAGGTTCGACCCCTAGCGGGGCAGCACAGCATCTGCGAATTGCGGATTGATATTTCCGAAATTGATAATCCGTAATTCACAATTCTATGGCCTTATCGTCTAACGGTTTAGGACGTGACCCTCTCAAGGTCGAAATACGGGTTCGATTCCCGTTAAGGCTACTTCCCTCAGCTTGGACTCCTTTTTTTGACTCAAGTGGTTTTAAACGTATTGTATTAAAAAATCCCACAAGAATTTTCTGCGTTCCGATTGTATCAAGTTCTTCACCGAGGTTAAGTGCAAAGATCTCCCAATATCTGTTATATCTGCGTTTTTACTGAATATTCGGCACTTCTCACATTTCCATATTCTCAATAGATTAAATTCAACTGCTCCAATTAACATTTGACTTTTCCATTATTATATAATTTTCATTATTTCTTAAATTTTTATTTGCTCATTTCATCAAGAATCTATATTTTCCACCACGTTTTCTTAACACTATCTAAAAGTGACATATTATGGCAATTGATCTGCTCGAGCAGATACATCCTCATATAAAGGATTCAATCTATCCACTGCGAACTCCTCTTCCGGATTGGAGGATGAAAGAGGGCGATATCCCCGATGGTGGATCGGTTTCACTGCACGATAAATCGTGGACGTCAATTCGAGTTCCTTTTCAATGGGGGAAATACGATAAAACGTACTGGTTTCGAAAGACGATTACGATAACACAAAATTTTTCTGGAAAGCCGCTTGTCTTGCTCCTTGATTTTCCTGAAGCACTTCTTTACCTCAACGGAAAACCATTTCATGGTATCGATCATAATCACAAAGAGATTTTGATTTGCGAGAAATCAAAACTCAACGAGCAATTTGTTATTGCCATTCAAGCATATAGTGGACGAAAACACGAACACAATACTATCTCAATGGCAGAACTCGCGGTGTTGGATACAACAGCACGCCGCCTTGATAGTTCTTTAACTGTCCTGCAAGAACTTGATAAATTGATAGATCATGGATCGTACGAATCAAAAAAAATTCGTGAGCTGATTCACCGAACACTCATCTTTTTAAAGTACTTTAAACCCGGCAGCGAGGAATATCCCAACGCGATCCGGCGGGCATATAATTTTCTTCTCAACACACTTGACACGGATATTAAGACAACAATTCCTGGACTTATTTATCTCATTGGACATTCGCATATAGACACCGCATGGTTGTGGACTCTTCACGAAACGTCAAGGAAGTGCGGCCGCACATTTTCATCGGTACTTAGATTGATGGAAGAGTTTCCAGAATTTAAGTTCTCCCAGAGTCAGCCGATTTTATACGAATTCACTAAACGGCATTATCCTGATTTATATAAACAGATCAATCAACGTATTGCAGAGGGAAAATGGGAGCCGCTTGGTTCGATGTGGACCGAAGCCGACTGCAATATACCGAATGGCGAATCGCTTGTTCGTCAAATTATATTTGGAAAAAGGTTCTTCAAACAAGAATTTGGAGTTGATTCAAACATACTCTGGCTTCCGGATTCGTTCGGTTTCAACTGGTCGTTACCTCAGATACTTAAGAAATCTGGAATAACGAATTTCTATTCTTCCAAACTTTTGTGGAACGACAAAACAATATTTCCGCACACGTCGTTTTGGTGGCAAGGAATTGATAAAACAAAAATTCTTGCACACATATCGCCCGTTGGACTTGAAGGGCAAATTACACCGAAGTCTATCCTGAAAAATGTAAATCCAACACAGCAAGAACAAACTGTACCGCCTGTCCTCCAAACCTATGGATTCGGTGATGGTGGCGGCGGACCAGTAAAAGAAAGCCTTGAGTTTGCTGTTATACTTAAAACAATCATGGGATTGCCATCTTCTCAACTTTCGGTTGCTCGAGATTTTTTCAAACAATTAGAAGAACAATCGGCAAACCTTCCGACGTGGAACAACGAGCTTTATCTTGAAACGCATCGTGGTACGTATACAACCCAAACTAAACTTAAAAAAGAGAACCGTGAGTGCGAAGCTCTTATCTATTCTTCTGAGCTTCTCTCTACACTCGCAATGTTATTTGGAAAGAATATTAAAGCACGACGTTATCTAAAACAGAAACTTGAAGATGCATGGAAGAAACTGCTTCTCAATCAATTCCATGATATTATTGCAGGTGTGTCAATTGCCGATGTATACGAAAACGCCCAGCAAGATTATAAAGATATTAGAGTGATTTGCACGGATATTATTAGTAATTGTATTCAAGGTTTATCTCTGCCCGCTAAGAAAAGCAAATCAGAGTTCTATTTTACGCTTTTTAACTCACTCGGCTGGCAGCGAAATGAATATGTAGAAGTATTTGTGAAATCGGATGAAAAGAATCTTTCTGTTGAAACCTCGGATGGGAATCCAATCGTCCATCAGATTGTGAAGCGATCAAAGACAGGGCAAACAATTCTTTGTTTTGTAGAAAATATTCCTGCTTTCGGATTTAAGCATATTCTTGTCCGCACACATGGAAACAAAACAGAGTCGTTTGAGCTTTGGCCAATATCATCAAATAAATTAGAAACACCGTTTTATAGAGTTCACCTCGGTGGTAAGGGCGCGTTCAAATCATTTTATGCAAAGCAATTACGGCGTGAATTATTTCAAAAAGGTAAAACCGGTAATTCCTTTGTGACATTTCGCGACGTGCCGAAGCAATGGGAAGCATGGAACATTGATGCCGAATATGAAAAGCACCGGATCGATTTGTGGAAATTCAAACAATGTAAAATAGTTGAGCAGGGTCCCTTACGTGCGACAATTCGACTTGAGCTTAAAACCGAAAACGGGTCTATTCTCTCGCAGAATATTCGTTTCTATTATTATACTCCGCGAATTGATTTCCAAACACAAATACGTTGGCAGGAAAAACAAGTGCTGATGAAGGTTGCTTTCCCATTTAATATGAAAATAGCGAGCGCAACATACGAGATCCAATTCGGCGCTATAAATCGATCATCGAAACCGCGTACAGAAGAGGATATCGCAAAATTTGAGGTACCTGCACAACAATGGGCAGATATGTCTGATGCAAAATATGGCGTCAGCCTACTAAACGACTGCAAATATGGATACAATGCAAAAGAAAATACACTCCAGTTGACCCTAATAAGATCACCCCGTTATCCAAACCCCGTCGAACCATGGCATTGTGATGAGAGTGTAATTGACCAAGGTGAACATACATTTTGT
>JBEKLV010000081.1:0-10603 GCA_050008835.1 Bacteroidota bacterium
AGTTGCTGCTTTTTTTATTGACCAAAAACTTCGTATCGATGATCCGGTAGGAGCAATTGCAGTGCATGGTGTCAACGGATTTTGGGGTGTGCTTGCGCTTGGTTTATTTGCTGACGACATGTATGGCGATGGATGGAATGGTGTTGCCGGAACCGTGCGAGGACTTTTCTATGGAGATCCTTATCAATTTGTCGCACAACTCATAGGAGGCTCTACATGCATCGTTTTTGTGTTTACAACGATGTACCTGTTCTTCAAAATCTCTGATAAACTGTTTGGTATCCGCGTATCGGCGGAGGTTGAGATTGAAGGGCTCGATATTCCAGAAATGGGCATAAGAGGGTACGAGAATGCACCGGAAGCCAGTGCTGTCTATTCCCATATACCAGAACGCGATTAAAATAAGTCGATGACACTCTGTAGGGTCTAAATGAAAATCTTTGAATTGGATATTTTCCATTCCTTTGGAACTTATGCCCATATTTATCGTTATTATAATATCGAGTTTATCTTATGATGATAGTCCCAAGAAGAATTAAAATACTCGCTACTTTTCTTATTCTAAGTCATCTACTAGGCTTCGGGTTCCATTCCATATTTCACAGTGACATATTCTTTTGCTCAAGTTCACAGCAACAGCAGGTATTTCCGCACGAAAACGCTGATCATTGCAAGCATATTCCATTATCGGAACATTCTGATTGCCCAATCTGTCTCTCTCATCATAGTGTAACCGCTCCTAATCAAGACTCATTTGATAACGGCCAACTTCAGATTGTCGGTAAAACGCAAATTCTTCCACTGGTTCTATCTCTTCAAACCCATCTCTTCGGATCTTTATCACGACGCGGTCCTCCTTCTCTTCTCGGCTAATCATTCTCTTTACTATTTAAGTGTTTGAATGCAGGGGAAATCTCTCCTGCGTTCTTCAATATTAATTCATCGAGGAGAAAAAGATGCGTTCTATTATTGTTTTACTATTGCTATGTATTGTCTTCATATCTTCTATGGCTCAGAAAATAACAGGAAGCAATGCACAACAAAATAAAAATATTTCTGACGTCGTTTTGAATGGCCTACCCATACCAGCTGTTAGCGGCACTGACCGCGGTGTGCACCTAAAAGTAAGCGTGTATGATGTAGACGGAAAAGTGCCTATAGAGCTTGCCCGTATTGTTCTCACAAGAAATGGAAAATTTGTCTCTGAAACCGCAACGAACCCAGCCGGTCAGGCGCGGTTCATCGACATTGAGCCAGGAGCTTATATGGTCCAGGCATGGTTTGTCGGTTACCGGACATTTTCGGACTCAATGCTCATCGACAAAAATCATACATCAATGGAGATAATGCTTCACGCTTCGGGAAATACAACAAACGCAGTCGAAGTGACAGGACAAAGAGAGCTCACTGTCACAAGTATCAATCTTAATACCGGCAATCAAACATTTGAATCTGAGACGTACCATCCTGCACCGGTCGCACAAATGACTAATTTGATTCAGGAAAATGTGATGGGTGCTGCGCGTGCTCCAACTGGTGAGGTGCATATACGTGGACATCATGGGGAATTCACATATTATGTCGACGGTATTCCGGTTCCGCTCGGAGTCTTCGGCGGGTTGAATGAAGTTGTTGATCCGAAGGCCATCGATCGGGCTACATTCATCAACGGAGGTTTTGCTGCTGAATACGGCGGACAAAACTCTGCTATCATCGAACTTAACAATAGAGTCCCTACCGGTTCGTTTCATCTCGATGCATCGACATTTGTCGGAAGTTATTTTGTCTTCAACGGTACACAGCCATTCTCACCCGGCTCTTCCGGCAGTACGTCGAGCGGCGATACGCTCGGTTCCCGTGTTGGGCCATTCCGCGCTCTTAATTCAAACGGAGAGGCTCTATCGCTGAGCGATCATATCGGCATGCTTGGTTTTTATATTTCAGGCTCGCGCCAAGAAACAGATCGTCGAATCGATCAGCCTGTGGAGAATCTCTTTCACGATCACGGGCAGGATTATTTCCTCTATGGCAAGTTCGATTATATTCTCAGCGACATCGATTATTTAACAGCCAATCTTAATTATGGAAGGACCAATACGGAAGTGCCGTACGATTCTACTGAACAAATAGCTTCCGATATGCAAAAAACGACCAACGCTTTTCAGACAATCTCATATTTTCGTGCAATCAATTCGGAACCGAACGAAGAATCAAATCTTTTTATTGGAGCTTATGCGCGTGAAGGAGGATTAGTACATACTCCCGGTGCCATTGATCCACCATATTTCCAATTTGTAGGCGATACGGTCAACAGTTATACAATTGCCGAAGATCGCAGTTTCACAACGCTAGGCATCCGGTCGACCTACGATAACAGGCTCTCGCATCAATTTTCCTATAAGGTAGGATTTAACTTCAGCAGCACAACAGGAACTGAGAATTTTACTTCACGTGATTCAGCAGGTAATCCAGGCCCCTCCATATGTAACAAACTTCAGCGGATCGGATTTCGGAGTATTTGTTCAAACTGAATTGCATCCGATGGAATGGACATCCTTTGAACTCGGCGTTCGCTACGATCAGCACATTGCGCCCGATGTTCCATTACAAAATCAGGTCAGTCCCCGCATTCGCTGGAATTTTTTCATAGATGAAGACAATACCGCTTATCTCTACTATGGAAAAATGTTTGTCCCGACAAATATCGAAGGATTGAGATCCATTGCCATCAATGTCAGCACAGCGCAGGCGCCAACGTTCCCGGAAAGAGATGATTTTTATGAGGCGGTGTACACACACCTTTTCACATTTGGATTGCACAGCAAGCTTGCTGCGTACTATGAATACTCTGCTCCGGGAGTTGATGATCAGACGGTCGGATCGTCTGCAATTAAGACACCTGTCAATATTGAACAGGTGAGAACAACCGGTATAGAAGTTGGACTTTCTTATAGCGATCCGGTTATTCCGTTTTCCGGATATATGAATGCTTCGCTTATTCATGCGTATGGAACAGGAACCGTCAGCGGCGGATTTCTCGATATTAGTGATGACGGGCCAGCGACTGATCTCGATCACGATCAACGATTGTCCATCGTTGCAGGATTTAATTATCAGCCGAAGGATTGGTTTGCCAACCTTGTTGCGATCTATGGTTCAGGACTTACCAATGGAAATCCAAATGGTGTGCCATATCAAACAAGATTGTTTGATTTTAACACACCACAGCATACAACTCCATCGTGGATTGTGAATGTCGGTGGAGGATATACATTCCATTTAGAAGGAGGCGCAACGCTTCAGCCATCCATCTATATCACCAATCTCCTGGATCATGATCATTTGATTAAAGGAGCGTACTTCAGCGCTGCCAGTTATGAAGAACGTCGGAACGTGATATTGAAGGTTGCTGTTCATATTTAATAAATGATATCCTGAAGTATGGGGAGTAAGCACCTTAGCTCGTTCCCCTTTATATATAATCTGATTTTCTGATGTGAGAACAGTAAAAGTACGTAGGTGCGTAGCAGCAATCGCAATCATTTCTGTGCAATGGTTTAGCGGAAATGCATAAGAAGCCATTCATAGGGATAAATCTATCTAAACTGTTCTGTCGATTCTGAATCCCAATCAAAGTCCGACAGCGAAAGTCAAAATTTTGTGAGGTAAGATCAAAATATGAATCTGTGATTGGAAGGTAATCCCAGGTTCTCTACTGAAATATCACATTTTTAAGGCATCTAATTCCTGCACTATCAATCCGGTGACTGTTGAATCTGAGCTACCTCCCGGTACAATCTGGCTCATATCAATCGGCTCTGGATCATATGCGAATAATATAATATAACATGCCCGTTAGGCAAGAGAAGTTTAATGTCCATCTAAGAGATGGACTCTGCCATGCTTTTTGAAATCTTGCTTGTACACACATATTTGGGTAGATTTCTTCCGCAATGCGTATCTCAGATGATAAAATTGATGAAGTACGAAACTCCGCCGACATCGTAGAAGTAATCTCTGCGTATGTCCACCTGAAAAAGCGCGGCAAGAATTATCTCGGATTGTGTCCATTCCATACAGAAAAGACACCATCGTTCACAGTGAGCGCAGAGAAGCAGATGTACCATTGCTTTGGCTGCGGCAAGGGCGGAAACATCTTTACTTTTTTAATGGAGATGGATAAGATTTCGTTTGTAGAAGCTGTGCGGTCACTTGCTTCGAAGTCCGGTATTATCATTCCGGAAGAAAGCAAACCGATGACCGAAGAGCAAACGGAATTTGAAAATTACTATGCAATTTGCCGATTTGCTGGAATGCACTTCTTTAAAAATCTCACCGAATCGGACGAAGGCAAAGAGGCGCTTCAGTATTTCTACAAGCGTGGATTTACGGATGAAACCATACGCACTTTTGGACTTGGCTATTCGTTGAACTCGTGGGATGCGCTTGTGCTTAAAGCACAGGCAGAAGGTTTTAAAATAGAAGATGTTGCTAAGGTCGGACTTGCACGAGTGCGGGACGATGGTTCGTTATACGATTATTTCCGCGGGCGAGCGATGTTTCCAATTATTTCAACGCAAGGACGCGTTATCGGTTTTGGTGCGCGCAAGATGCGTGAGGACGATACCATCGCCGGTAAGTACATCAACTCACCCGAAACTCCCATCTACAATAAAAGTCGCGTTTTGTATGGATTATTCCACGCGAAAGATTCAATTCGCCAAGAAGACAATGCGCTGATGGTGGAAGGATATGCGGATTTGATTTCCCTTTACCAAGCGGGAATTAAAAATGTCGTCGCGTCAAGCGGCACCGCGTTAACCGAAGATCAACTTAAGCTTATTGGGCGTTATTCTAAGAATCTCACACTTGTTTACGATGCAGACACCGCCGGTTCCAGCGCAACTGTGCGCGGGATCGATCTTGCGCTTGAGCATGATTTAAATGTTCATATAATTGAACTGCCCGAAGGTGACGATCCGGATTCGTTTGTACAAAAGCATGGCGGCAATGAATTCCGGGAACGTCTTTTGAATGCAATTTCTTTTATAGATTTCCGGGCGAAACAGTTCCAGCGTGCTGGAGCATTTACAACTGCGGAAGGAAAAACGCAAGCCGTGCGGTCGCTCGTGCAATCTATCGCGAAGATGAAAGATGAATTAAAACGAAATTTTTATGTGAAGGAAGTGGCGGAGAAATATGATGTGTATGAGAGCGTGATCTTTCATGAATTAGAACAAGCGATATCTCAGGAAAAACGTGCGCTTCGATCTGTCAGTTATCCGAAGTCAAATGTTACTACACATCAAGCGGGTACCGAGAAGCCGGCGTTGCCTGAGAAAAAGATAATTCCGCCTGAAGAACGCGACATTTTAAAACTGATTCTCGAAGGTAATCCCGATGTGATTCGGTTTGTGCTCTCGAATATTTCTTTATTGCAGTTGAGCGATGAACGTGCGAGGAAACTTGCTCAACTCGTACTGGACATTTACGATGAACGCGGAATAATTGATGCGCCTTCGATTGTTAACGAGGTGCAAGAGCCGGAGCTGAAGAACCTTATCACCGATCTTGTTTTGAGCCGATATGAATTAAGTCCAAAATGGCAAGAAATGGAAAAGGAAATTGATGTGCCCGATCCGATGATGATCGCCAAAGACGCCGTCGTTGCCGTGCGGCGCAAAGCAATCCAAAAGGAAATGGAAGAGAACCAGCATGCACTGAAGGAAGCAAGTCTCCGCCACGATGATGCTACACCATATCTTCAGAGACAACAGGAATTGCTGCGATTAAAAAAAGAAATTGAATCTCAATAATTATATGTCTCAGCCGTTTGATCAAAAAGAAAACTTTAAGGAACATACGAGCCCGCTTGTGAGCAGTTAGGAAGGAACAAAGAGAAAGGTTGGAGTTTGAAGATGCCGCGAAATACACCATTGATGATTCATATAATACCCGGTAAATGTGATTACTGCGGTTGTTGTGTAGGCGTGTGCCCTGAAGATGCGATCGAGTTGATGGAATCGCGTATCTCTATTATAGGTGAGCGGTGCACAAATTGCTGCAAATGTGTGTGGGCTTGTCCGTGGGAAGTGATTGAGTTTCATCGTGAAGGAGTCGGGGAGTTATCCAAAACTCAACCAATGTATTTGAATGAAATTAAAAGTTGAAAGTGAAGAGGAAAAGGGAGACGGTAGACGGTAGAAGGTAGAAGGTAAAACGAGTTAGGAATGAAAGAGAAAATCATAAACTCATTAAATCCGAAATTGAAAATTTGAGATTGGAAATAAAATAATGCTTAAAGATAAATATGATGTAATAGTTGTCGGTGCCGGACCCGCCGGTTCAACAGCAGCACGATTTGCAGCAGCGGGCGGCGCTTCGGTACTAATGCTTGAGAAAGATCGCGATGTCGGCTATCCGGTACGGTGTGGCGAAGCAGCAAGTCATACGGGAATATCGCAATTTATTCAGCCCGATCCGAAATGGATTGCGGCAACCGTAACTCGCTTTCGCATTGTTGTACCGAATGGAAAATCAGTTATTCCGCGGCTCGATGGAACGGTATACGTGCTTGAGCGGCGTCTGTTCGATTATGAATTAGCAAAGTTAGCGGCAAACGAAGGTGCAGAAATCGTTACTAAGGCATATGTGTATGACCTACTCAAGGATGATACGGGCAAAGCCGTTGGAGTGAAGGCGCTTATAAAAGATAAACCAGTTGAAATTCGTTCAGGTATTGTTATTGGCGCCGACGGCGTTGAGACGCGGGTCGGCAAATGGGCAGGAATCGATACAGCAAGTTCCATTCACGATATGGCAAGCTGTGCGCAAATGACGATTACAGGAATCGAATTCGAACAGGATCTATTAGATTTTTACTTCGGCGAAAATATTTCCCCGCGCGGGTACGTTTGGGTTTTCCCCAAAGGAAACAAAACAGCGAACGTCGGTTTAGGAATTCCTGTCGAGGACGCAAAGAAAAAATCTGCAATACGATACTTGCAGGAATTTGTCGAGCGTAAATTTCCGCACGCTGCCGTGCTGTCACATATTGCGGGCGGCGTGCCATGCGATAAAACTTGTAAATTGTTGGTGAAAAACAACGTTATGCTGGTTGGTGATGCGGGTCATCAAGTTAATCCATCCACCGGCGGCGGTATTGTAAGCGGAATGACCGGAGGAATGATTGCCGGACAAGTTGCAGCTGAAGCGATCAAACAGAACGATCTCTCACATTTGTTGGAGTACGAGACGCGTTGGCAAAAACGCCTTGGCTGGCGGCACGAGATTCTCTATAATGTAAAAGAGGTAATCTCAAATTTCTCTGACGAAACGCTGAACAACATGGCCGAGAGTGCACTTTCGCTTCCCGAAAATAAACGGACAGTCGGCGGCGTTTTTCGCATAGCATTATGGAACAAACCCTCAATGCTAATTGATATAGCAAAAGTGTTTATATCATAATTGTGTTGAGCTCCTTCCGAGGGGCAAGCGCATCATCGGTTTCATGCAACTTCTTGAAGCGATAGACGCTATCTCAGGGACAACCTAGCACCCGGTATGCTTCAGCAGATCTAATTTGTTCCAGATTTTTTCCCATTTTCATCTGGTAGTTTCCTTTCGAAAAAAACGATTGAATATATATGCTGTCCGAATTTCTACAAGAAAGGATTTCTCTTGACAGAGCAATAAATATTATATAAATTCATTATGTAATATATCATACATATGACTACTAAGAAAATATTTGTATCTGTGGGGAAAAGAAGTCTCTTAAGTAACATCGTGGTATCTCAAATCGAAAAAACCATTCGATCGAAGACGCTGTTACCAGGTGCAAAACTTCCATCGGAATTAGTGCTTTGCGAGCAATTTGGTGTAAGCCGAACGGCAGTTCGTGAAGCCCTCCGAACATTAAGTGCACGTGGTCTTGTAACAATAATGAAGGGCAAGGGGATATTTGTTCAAAACATATCTTCCGAGACAGTCACAGATCCAATTCAGTTATATTTCGAGATGCGGCTTCAACGCGATTATGTTCTAGATATTGTTCATGCTCGGCAAATTATTGAACCTCCCATTGCAGCATCGGCGGCGTTTCATTACACAGAAGAAGATGCGGAAAAATTAAAAAAGGATCAGTACAATTTAGTGCACAGTAATGGAGATTATAAAGAGCTTTCAAGACTCGATATGCTCTTTCATTTGGATATTGCAAAAGCGTCAGAAAATTCGTTAATTCCATTGATACTTGAACCGATACATAGGCTTATTCCTCAAATCAAATCATCTGTGTATGCTACTGTTGCAGATGCAAAACAATCGGCTGTTGAGTGGCATCAGAAAATTCTTACTGCAATCTTGCAGCGAGATGCAGAAGGCGCGCGGAATGCAATGGTACGACATCTCGAAATTGCTGAACAGCATACAGAACAAATGCTAAAAAATCAGCCAAGTACAGAAAAAAATTAAAGATAAAATATAGTTTTTTAAAAAAACATGTTGATGGAAGTTTTTTAATTCCATTCATTGGATTGTATCAAGAGAAATATTGAGAACTTTTTTTACTTTTCTTCAAAATATTTTAGACCGCATGCAATAAATTAAATTCAATCCAAGCAAGGAGTAATATGCTTATGCGAATATTGTCTTCCATAAAAAGAATTCTTTTTCTTTCTCTTTCTCTCTCTATATATATACCGATGATTGCTTTTGGACAAGCAACCTTAAAAGGTACCATAACGGATGCATCAAGTAATGAGACGTTAATTGGTGTTAACGTGGTTATACAAGGCACATCCTTAGGTGCAGCGACAGATATCGAAGGTAAGTTTGTAATTTTCGGAATACCTGAACGAGCTTTTGATGTCAAAATATCGTGTGTTGGTTATGAACCGTTGATCCAAAAAATAGATTTTTCAACAAAGCAGGAAGTATCAAGAAAATTCCAATTGAAGCCAACGGTTATCGAAGGTGAAGAGGTTGTTGTCACCGCTCAGATGAGAGGTCAACTTGCTGCCATCAATCAGCAAATTACGTCTAACTCAATTGTGAACGTTGTTTCAGAAGAAAAAATTCAGGAACTCCCAGATGCCAATGCCGCAGAAGCAATTGGAAGGTTGCCGGGTGTTGCCTTAACACGCAATGGCGGTGAAGCCGCGGGCGTTGTATTGCGCGGATTGAGTTCGAAGTTTAGTAATATTACTATCGACGGAGTAAAAATTCCAGCGACGGATCCAAATTCGAGAGACGTAGATCTTAGTATGTTATCTCAAGGAGCCCTTGCGGGTATTGAGTTATATAAAACCTTAACACCGGATCAAGATGCAGATGCAATTGCCGGTGGTATAAACTTAGTAACAAGAAAAGCGCCTAGTGAGATGTTGTTGCGGGCTGATGTAAAGGGCAGTTATAATTACCTTATGAAATCAGCTAATCAGTATGACGCGAGCGCTCGCTATGGAGAACGATTCTTCAATGATATTCTTGGAGTACGGTTAGAGGGGAATGTTGAGAAAAAAATACGAAGCCAAGAGAATGTTGCAACATCATATAACACAACAGATAATCCAAGTTTACCGTCTTATGGCACTTATAACATTGAAGAATATGATAACGATTATTCTATTAGAGCATCTACACGACAATTTACCAATGAAATGCGTAAAAGAAGCGGTATGCAAGCTGCTCTTGATGTCAATACACCCGATAGTGGATCGGTTAAATTAACTGGCGTCTATGCTTTTACGAATAGAAATTATATGACATACGAAAGACAATATTCAGGAACGTGGATTTACGATTATCAGAATATAGATCAGAATATGGTAACGCGAAATGGATCATTGCAGGGTAAAAATTATCTATTGGGCTTGACGATGGATTGGAATGGATCCTACGCGGAATCCAAAGTCACAAATCCGACTAATTTTCGCACAATATTTTACGGCAGCGGTAATAGTAATCCAGCCAACCCGATAAAAGAAAACCCCGAACAATTCGATGCGGGAGCTAATAATGATTTTACAAAAGTCGCGCTTGATAGTATGGACACATACAAAACGGAAAATTTTGATAAAGAACTCACTGGGCAATTCGGTCTTACGAAGAATGTAACGATTTTAGATATGTTCACGAACGAATTAAAAGTTGGTATCAAATATAAAGAAAAATCTAGATGGTTAGATAATACTGGTATGGCTTGGAACACATATCAGGATGCTCCATTCCTTGATGCACAAGGTCATCCTATTGATTTTAGCGGAACACCTTTTGCCGGCACGAACTCGCATGTTCAGCTATCTCGTTTCGTTGATATGGCAAATGTTCCAACTAGAAACCTATTAGGTCTTTATATATTATCACCGCTTATCGATGCCGGCACATATCAGATGTTCCAAGATATGGTTCAAAATTCTAAATTCACGGCTCAAATCAATTATGGTACTATCGGTGCAATGGCGTTGAGTAATTATTTTATTACTGAACGAATTTCATCTGCCTATTTTATGGATAATGTGGGTATCGGCAATTCTATAGCTCTGGAGTTCGGTGTGCGAATGGAAAAAGAACGGAATGATTACTTGGCTCATTATGGCAC
>JBEKLV010000082.1:0-10516 GCA_050008835.1 Bacteroidota bacterium
CATCCTCTTTAGAGAACGCTGCTTCTGCCAGAGCTTGCGGATTTATACGAACAGATTCTTTGACGAATTCCGGAACATTATAGATTTCTAAACAGGTTTTGTAAAACAAAGGATTCTCCTGTGGCAGGACAAATGGTTTGGATGCATTCCCCAACGAATCAATGTGGCTGAAATATGGCCGGGTGAATAAACCATCATCCCGTTTACTCGAAAACACAATCCACCGGCCGTTGCTTGACCAGGAATGAAATGAATCAGTACAATCACTGTTCACTTCTAACTTCTTCCATTTGCCGCTTGCGACCTCTAACAAATACAAATCGGCGCTTGGAAGATAAATCGGGAACTGACTGTAATTCGCTGCTGTGAAAAGAACGAAACGGCCATCTGGTGAAACCCTTGGTTCGGTTATACTTAATCCTAATTCTGCAGAAGATATAACAGTTTCGAGCTTTCCCCATGTACGATTTATCGGATCGTATGCAATTCGCATTAAATCATATTTAATTTTCTCGATTGCTACGTCATATGGTTTAACATGATTTTTAAATGTCTCTATTTTAGGTGCGCTGCAAAAATACAGGAATTTGCCATCAGGCGACCAGGCAGGCCAAATTTCCATTCGGTCAGGGCTGGAGATCGCTGGTGTGGTCGTGATGGTGTTCGTCGGAATATCGTACAGGATGATGTCAGAATACTGGTCCAGCACATCACGGCATTCACCTGTTTGGTGGAAAAGCAGATGCAACTTGCTGACAGAGAATGCGATCAAATTACCCGATGGATGCCAGGCTGGATAAGCGGCAGGTCCATTGAACTTGGTCCTCGTATCGATCTTACGGGCTTTGCCATCCACAACTAAGAGCATTGAAGTACCGGGCGCACCACGCATGTGGAGAAGCCATCGATCTGTTCCGTTCTGCCAGAAATTGTGACAGTTCATGCAATTGTTTGATGTCAGCCGGTTGAGAAGAATCGGCTTTTCATCGAAGTTTTCGAGACATCGCTGAAAAATACCGATCTTTTTATATAAGTTGAACAGGGGACCAAATCTTCGGTACGCCAAATAGCCATCCATAGGATCCTTTGCAATTCGACTCACTACTGAATCGAAATGGATCCATTGACCGCTCTGGTTTTTTATGAAAATATCCATAGTCAATTGTTGTCCAGGGTTCTCTGTGAGCAGGCGTTTCCACGCCCCCAAAGGAATCTGGATATTACCAGAACTGTTTTGAATCCGAATCGGATCCCCCTGAGCGGATCGAATCCGAACGAAATAATCCTGACCGGATTCCATCACCGAAAAATTCAAAGGTGCAATGTTTGGAGGAATAAGAATTCCAGAATAATCTGGCTGGATGTTTGCAGATCGACCTGCAGATTGGAAGTCTGTTCTCCCCTCCGGTGTTGAGCAACCCGCGCAGAGAATGAACAAAATTAAATAAACGATTTCAATATTTATTTTATTGATATTCATTTTGCACCTCCGGTAGCCACGGGGTGGATTTGACGAACATCATATAATACCAATAGGTGTCGCCAAACCAAGCCTGCAATTCCTGTCTTGCACTGCTTCTATTCTCCTTATGTTTGATAAGAATTTTCCGGAACGCAACAAAATGTTCAAATGTTATTGGATCAATCCATTCTTTCAGTTTATTCAAATCGAAATTTGGAGTCATGGCTGCACTTACGATCAATGCTTCCTGAACGTGGCGTGGAATTTTTTCATAATTCAAAGCTCTGAAATCCGGAAGGTGATTCCAGATCCCATTTATATTGGCATTCAACAAGTAATAGGCGATCAGGTATTCGAACGCTATTTTATTTTTAGGATTCCGTTTTAACAACTGTTCCAGCTCAAGGGAAGATATTCTATTACTTGAAATGACATCCTCGATGAGCATGCACGATCGAACGTACTTGCACAAGTTGTCTTGAGCAAATTCTGTTGGATTTTCATTGAGCCGGAGTAGATTCTCGGCAGTATCGTTCTGGAAAGGAACGTTCTTTAGATTCAGAAAAAAATGACCGGCTGCATTATTCTCACCCTTTATCATATAAACCATCCCCAGACGTTTTAAAACATCGGGAGTGGGACCCTTGTGCTCAAGGGCCTCATGCGCCCAGTGTAGAGATTCATTGACCAGTCCCAGTTTCCAGGCTGTGTTGCTCGCTTCCTCTGGCCAGGCAGCACACCATGTTTGATTCATGAGAAGTCCAAGAGTACCTTTCGATTGAGGATAAGCGAACATGCTGTCAAGAAGTTTTCCCGTCTGATATAAGGCGAGATTGGATTGAGATAAAATGAGAGGCGTTTCGTTCGAACAGTATTTAGTCAACTCGAGTACGTCCGTCCAACGTTCCTCACGTACAGCTCGATTGACTTGGAAAACATGCTTTTTTATGCCGCTGGTTGATTCATTCGCCAACAAAATAGTTGCGCTTAGCAAAAGAAGTGTTTCTATTATCCATTTCCAGACATAGTCAAGTCTAACAAATCTCTGGACCGATTTCGGAATTCTGAATAACTCCAAATTCGAAGTAATTATAAGTATTAGTAGAAAGTAAGCAGGGATACTATATGCAATGATCTCGGATTCGATTGGATTTTCAAAAGTCAGGTTATGCAGAAAAGAGTGTTTCAGCGTGATTAGAAAAAAAGATGTTGATGCCACGAAAGGAAGAAGTGCAGAGACCAACAGAAGTATAAGACCACTTACAATCCTTCTTCTGAAAAAAAGATCCTCCAATCCATAGAGAACGGCAAACATCAGAAAAGCGCCACCAGTGATCCAATATAATAGAACGGTGATGACTAAACCCAATCCGATACGAATCACCGATTGTTTTGGCGCCCATCGAATGAATAGAACTAGTAAGAATAAATTAATATTTATTGCCAATGTAGCGCTCAGATCAAAATCATAATTACAATAAAGAACAAGTAAAAGACCAACCGGAATCAGATGGAATGTATGAACCGGACGATGTTCTGTCAAGGTTTCTATCCATTTTCTGGTTAAGAATCCAACTATCCAAAAACAAATATCTAAAAATAAGGCGCTTAATAAATCGGAAAACCAGAATTGCATTAAAAGGGCCGAGAGCCAATTGACTAATCCGCCTGGGATTTTTAAAAAATCGTACAGAAAATCCATTCCTTTTAAGAAGACAGGTGGGTGTGCTTCGAGAATAAGAATGGGACGATCTTGAAGTAACAGGTAGAAGAAGCACGCCAGAAAAACAAGGGATTCTTGAACCCAAACACTTATATACGTAAACCTATTTTTATCAGCTCGGGACATTTTTCACCAATTTTAGATGAGAGTAATTATTAAAAAATATAGTTTAATAGCAAGGTTTCGTAGATGTGTTCCGATTGTACGATTACACTTCTCTGTTAAAATAAAAGTAATTTTAATGTTATATCAACAAAGAATCCATTATTAAATCGTCACCACCGCTTGAAACTCATCAAGTGACATCATAATTGTCATTTGCAATTTTAGCCGCGATTATGAAATAAATCATTGTTTCTTCTTAATTAATAAGTTCTTTATATGAATTGTGGGTTTTGAGTATTCAATACCATCAGTGTTGGTCGGGACACAAGCAATTCATCGATCACCGATTTTTGATCGATAATTTAAGCAACTGACTCAATAATGGGCTTTTTAAAACAACTACAATCCAAACCCTCGTTTTATTTTTCTTGACTTGTGTTTTAATCATTTTTCCGATACTTGTATACTGCCTATCCATTTTAAAGAGTGCTGATCTGCAAAGCATTAAAAATGGAATAATATGTTCGGAGAAAGAGTTTTCCACTTTTTCCGTTTTTCGTGATTACAGCTTCCTAGAGGCATTAGTTCTATATTTCTGCACTTTGCATAAAGGTGCAAAAGGGGGATTTATAAATTCTATCGATTGATCATTACGCATTTTGCTATTTCGATATAATCTTTGGAATCGAAATATTATGGGAACGGAGGAAATTTTTTCAGAATAACCCAATCGCTAACTATTGCCGGGGATCCACTGTCCAGCTGTCCAGGGTGCCAAGGTTTTTTTCAAACTCTTCTATATATACATATACTCTTACTATTATTATTTTACTGTTTATTTAAAAAAGGTTGGACACTTTGAACTATAATTCATACAAGTAACCATTACCTAGAGGGTATATGGTTTTGTGTTGTTGGATAGATTAAAGACTCACATTTTTTCTCAGGATTCTCTTGCAGAAATTATTATATGGTATTACATGCTAATCAATAACTAACTAAAACTGTTGACAAAATTGCGTACAAAAATGGAAGAAATGAAATGCTGGTGACAGCTGAGGATTTAAGATTATCAGCATTTTCGCTGAAGAACACATAGCAAAGGGACTCGGTATCACCTCCCCCGCTCACAAACAGTAATAGCGACGGCAGTTCTCGATGTAAGAAAGTGAATTGCAGACAGAATTGCGTACAAACAAAAAGGGTATCTGAAATTATCAGACATCCTTAAAGTGGACAGGGAGGGAATTGAACCCCCGACACATGGATTTTCAGACCAACCCTGTACCAAAATTCTATCGAAAACGAAAAGAATTCAACACTTTTTTGCCACATCATCAGCGGAGTGTTAGCACACTGTTAGCAGATGAATTATGAGTGAGTATAATAATTCATTTATTATTTGTCAAGTACCTCAAATCACATCACGACCGAGAATATCATAGATCTTCAAGTTCACGCGACCAATTGAATTATTAAGCACCAAACCTTTACTCGCAATGTAAATTGCTCCCACGCTCATTCCGTCAGCTTGTACCAATGGGATCCCTTCTCACAAAGTGATGCCTTGGCAGGGAAGCGCCTGGTTAGGGCGCAGCATTTTGTATTGAATCTAGCCCTTCGATATTGAGCTGATAATAGCGCTGAGGGCGCGATTCGACAATTCAGAGACCTCACTTGTCCTTCTCAAATTGTTCTTATGCCATTCAAATTTTAATCGTTAAATAAAAGCGGTGCGAATTCACGCAGGCTACGTCTCCAAGATAGGAATTCGTGAGCTGTTTCTGTAGAGACATAAAAGACACTGTTGATCCCAGCTTGTTTCAACGCTTCGACATTCGCCTTCGGATCGCCACCAAAGAAGTTTGATCTACCACCTCCAAGTTCGCGACTGCCAAAGCTAACAAAGACCAGTCTAACCTTATCTTTGAAACTAGGCGTCTTGTTGACATCGTCCATCGAGAACGTCCCGCCGCTGAAAAGACCGATGTAAGAAAACTTGTCGAGGTTTGCCAACGTGATTGTCTTGGTTTCCATTCCTCCCATGGACAGACCAGCCATAGCACGATGGGCTTGATCGGTAAGTGTACGGAAATTGGCATCAATGTAGGGAATCAATTCTTCGACGAGAACCGTTTGAAACGGACCGATCTTGAAATCTTTCAGACCTCCGAAGCGGACTTTGTTGGTCATACCATATGTCATTACAATAAGAAAAGGTTTGATCTTGCCATCGGCGATCAAGTTGTCCATGATCAGATTGGCATATCCTTGGTTACTCCAGGCTGTTTCATCTTCCCCCCAACCATGTTGCAGGTATAGCACCGGATAGCGCTTTGACTGATCTTTGTCATAATCAGGTGGTGTATAAACGAATGCTCGGCGAGAAGTGTTTGTGCTCTTTGATGGGAATAGAATCTGCTGGACTTTACCGTGTGGAACGTCCCTGAGGGCGTAGAAGTCCTGATCCTGGGCGGGAATTTCGATTCCGCTTTCCCAACGAACCGAACCATAGAAATTCAAGGTACCGGGATTATTAAATATTCCACCGTCAATCGTGATATGATAGTAGTGAAAGCCTTTGTCCAGCGGTCCTTTAGTGGTACCCATCCAGGAGCTATCTGCAGCTCTTGTGAGGAAAGTACCCCCGCGTCCACCCAATCCTAGACTCACGCTGACGTTTTGAGCTTGGGGCGCCACGATACGGAATCGTGTGTATCCTTGTGAGTTAACTTGTGGATATTGCTGGCCTGGTTGATTTAGAGTCGAAGGTTTGAAGTCCTCAATAATCGCTGGCTGCACCTCTTGTGCCAAACACATAACACCTGAGAATATCAACAGCGATGTTAGACCAAATACGTATTGTTTCATATTCTTTCTCCTTTACTCTTTAAAAATAAGTGCTGCGCCCTAACGGATGGGCGCTAAGTTGCGCCGACGATAACTTTCAAATTGTACTGCATGAAACAAGTTTATGCTGAAAGCGAAATTAATAACTATAAAAGTTATGAGGTACAAAGAACTTAATAATAAAAAACGATAACCCACCACAAGCAATGCTTAGCACACCAACGCTGATTGCGTCAATTTGAGCGCCGGGTTAGGTTGCCATTCATCAAATGATGTACTCATATCGCGCAATATGATATCGGCCAATTCGTTTATCGCTATGATATTGAAATCCAAATTGCTCATAAATGGCACGTAACTTAATACGCGATATTTCACAATCGAGTCTAAGAGAATGCCGACTAAGTGCCTTCGTCCGATCAACCGCCCACTTTAACATTGCAGTTGAAACCATACCGCCTGCATAGTCACGACGTACTGCAACACGATGGACATATGCTGAATTATTACCGTTCATATCTGGCCAACATAGTGGATCTGCCATAATATACTTGAAAGTTCCTACTGCTTTGCCGTTTGATTCTGCAAGCATATAAAACCCTGATATTACATCTTCACGGAGACATTCCACTGATAATTCCTGTATATTCCAAAGAGGGATTCCTCGTTTCTCCAACCACGAGGCTGCTTCGATCAGAATCTCCGAGACAGTATGAATGTCGGCTACTTCAGCTTGTCGGATGGCAATATCCATTTTATTCTTTGCGATGGAAACCTAACGGATCGGCGTAAAGCTGCGGCATGACCAAGATTCGCCATGCACCCTATAAGCCAAGTTCACGCGACCAATTGAATTATTAAACACAATTACTTTTTACGCAATGTAAATTGCTCCCACGCTCATTCCGTCGGCTTGAGTCGCTAGTTATATCGCTTTCGCATGTATTATTTTATGGATTTGTATATGAAGTTTTTAAATTTAACATTCCCATCACCCATGGAACAAAGTCCAAGTCGTAAGCTTAAAAATCCACCAAGAACGTTATGATTCAATGAAGATACTTCTACAGAATTTTCTATTTTATTCCATTGAATCCCATCAATGCTGTAATACATATCAACCGTGCTATTAATATTTTTAAGGCGAAGGAATGCGTGGTTTTTAATTGCTCTTTTTTCTGTAGGAAATTGCCAACCCCGAAGATTAGCTAAAATATTTTCTTTATCTGCTAATATTCCCGAATACGCGTTGTTGTTATAAAAAAGTATTAATCCTCCAGCCGCTTCTCCTTCAATAAATAGTTCTATCTGTGCTGTATACGAATGGTCTGATGGAATGCAAAGTAACGGAGAACAATCACCAACAGAATGCCCCTTGGCCTTCATAACGATACTGTTATCAACCATGTGAAATCTACTGGTATCGTATTCACCAAAGAATTTCCATTGTGGTTTTAGTGTACTGCCTTCAAAGTTATCATTTAAGCTGAATACTGCGTCTGAAGGAGCTTCTGCAAGTTTTTTAATTGGTTCATCTGTTTTAATACCGTCTGGTGTTTTAAACCAACCGTCGTTTGTCCATTCTACAGGTTGAAGAAGGGTTTGTCGTCCCATATTATAAAATCCATTTTCATATCCGTGAAAAACCATCCACCATTTCCCGGTTGCGTCTTCAAATAAAGTAGCGTGTCCTTTAGACCACCATTTTTCAGAACTTACTTTTGTTCTAACAATAGGATTGTACGGGGAATTTTCCCAAGGACCCAAAGGCGACTTAGAACGAGCAGAAATTACCATGTGACTTGTTGCCGGACCAGCTGTGCCACCTTCAGCAACTGTCAGATAATAATAATCACCTCGTTTAACAAGCTTAGGGCCTTCCATACAATAACATTCAATTGTCCATTCACGGGGTATTGTCCAGCCACCGTAAGTATATTTGAATTCACCTGTAACAGAAAGTCCATCGTCAGACAAAGGAACATAACCTCCACTACTAAAATACAAGTATCGTTTACCTTCAGCGTCTGTGATATGACCTGGATCGATATTGCCAACTTTCAAATTTATCGGATCACTCCAAGACCCATTAATAGAGTCGGCAGTTACAACATAATTAGTATTATTGGCGGGAAAATAGATGTAGTATTTATTTTTGTATTTCACGAGATCGGGAGCCCAAACTGAACCTACATATTTATGCAATGCATTTGTTATTGGTACCCAATTAATTAAATCTTTTGAATGCCAAATTAATAATCCTGGATAATAATCAAAAGATGAATGAACTATATAGTAATCTCTGCCATCGCGCAATATACTTGGGTCAGGGTAATCTCCTGCAAAAATTGGATTCAAATAATACCCATCCCCTTTATCATTGATATTGGTTTGATACTGTGCTTTTGCTATAAAACTCAATTGAATGAGCAGCGATATAATAATAGTTTTCGTCATATTTTCAACTTATATGATTTTTAAAATGTTAAGCTTTTGATTTATCATTTATTTTGCCCAGCGATAACTTCTGTAAAATCGCAAGCGGTATAACGGATGGCGCTAAGCGGCGGCGCTGATAATTTTCAATATACACTAAATAAAACGAGTTCACGCTGATTACTTTTTAGTACTGACCTATACGTGCAATGTAAATTGCTCCCACCCTCATTCCGTCAGCTTGATTTGTTGGTTAGGCAGCACAGCGCGGACGCTATTGGGCTTGCCGTGCCGACTGATCGCGACCATGTCTGTACATCTCTTCGTATATTTTTAAGTCTGCTTCGTTGAAAATTCGCAACTCCGCAAAAATTTCGCGAGCAAACTCAATCGCACCAAGTCCATTTGCTGAAATCACACCGCGGCAGCGTATAGCTAATGTATCAACGTACAAATTAGGAGTCTCGTAGCCCGGTGCGTGCTTAATAAGGAATGGCTTGCCGTTGCTTGTATGTTGTCGCCCGCGAAAGAGGCCAGCTCGGGCCAACGCCGTCGTTGCAGCACAAATGCCAGCAATTGTTACTCCACCAGCTTCAAAAGTTGTGAGTACTTCATCAACCTCGTGCGTAGGATAACCTTCGAGCCATTGGTCGCCTCCAGGAAGAAGTAGTAGTTCCGTGTCATTAACATTAAGGTCTCGCAGCAAACGATCTGGTATCACGCGAAGCCCGCCCATCGATTTTACAACGTGCTCGTTGTAGCCTACCGTGATCACTTCTCGTTTTCCCCAACGGCGCAAGCCAGTCAACGCAAACGCTGGCTCCCAATCGGCGAAACCATCGAAGATAAGTACTGCTATTGTTTTCAAGATCAATTGCCTTTCGTGTTACCTAACGGATGGCGCATAAGCTGCCGCACTGATGATTTTCAAAATGTAATAAACCTATGTTCGCTTTTTTAGTTGCACTTACACTCTTTCCTTCAACTCGACCACGGGTTAGGCAGCAGAAGCCTCCTCAAGAACTAGAAGGATTCACTACCTTGCCAATAAATAGTACGGTTCCAGATTGATGTTCCCGAATGGCAAAAATAAACGGATGATCAATGCGCATAATATTAATTTTAGGTTGACCCCCGATCACAGCGGTTGTAAAAATAATTGCTGTCACAGCAGCTGCTTCTGTTCCTTCTTCATCAACATCCACATATGTTTTATGCAACACATCGGAAACGACTAATCCAACTTTAGAACTTATGTGAGAAAGATCTGCCCTCGAAGGATCAAACACTATTCCCATACCAAGCGCTTTCAATTCATCTTTCAATGACTTAGAAAAGTTAAGCGTAAATTTAGGTAAATATAAATCGACCTTTGCTGAATCTAATTTGTTTATAATTGTATTCCATTGCGCTTGCGTTAGTGCTGATGCAAATTGATCAATGGAAATTCCGGCAGCAGGTAATACAACAGTCATACTAAATGACCGATCACCGTAAGGTAAATCTATCGCTTGCACAGAACTATCCTCATAATATGCATAGGTGTCTTCCTGACTCATTAACTTGCATGTTGCAATACTTCCATCTGCGCAGGTGAAAGACGCATCTTTAGTACCCGATGTGTCAAATTTGTATGTCCAGGTTCCCTTATAATAGATAGCATTAATAAGAAACATTATGCCGCTAGGTGGTTTAGTAGGATCTATTATCGTCGGAATTTTACCGTTTGTCTTCGTGTTCACCCAACTGTTGATGGTCTGTGCTGCGCTGGGTAGAGTAAAATCTAGAGAGTCCACTTCTGCATCGAAATAATTTTTATTGACAGTCAAGAAATTGGACAGCACTGGAAATCCGTCGTTATACCAGATAGAATTAGCATTTTGGAATGTGACACTAGCATCAAGGGTTGTTAATAAGGCAGAGACATTTTTGTACGCATT
>JBEKLV010000083.1:0-10493 GCA_050008835.1 Bacteroidota bacterium
AAAAAAGTTTGTCGCTAGAGAGGTCAACAAATTCGTACCGTGGATCGCAATCTATATTTGTGTTCTGTTGAACAAATTTTAAAAGATTTACTTCTTCTGTTGGACCGTTGTACCAATCGCCGCCTCCGCTATATTTTAGACGTGCTATACGAAATTGACTCTCGATGCGAGGTTGCGCACTTGCAATAAACAACGAGCAACAAACTGTAAACAACGAACATCGAACAATTAACGACCAGCGAACCATCTTCAATCTCCAAATTGCAAATCGGCTCATCTACAATTAGCGATAAACCTGTGTAATCACTGAAATCAATTTAGAAAACAAGGGCAAGAGAAGCAACGAACGGGTAGTGGTACGTTTTGATTCTGATAATACAGGAAATACTCATAGAATGAAAAAGCCCAAGACTACTTGGGCTAAAGATATAAAAATCAAGTAACTGTTCGAAATTTTATTTTCTTGAAGTTAATAGGTGGCAATGTTTTCTTTTTTATCAAAGAATTAGCTATCACTTTATCTAAGTGGGCTTTAACTATTCCATATAGAATTGATGGAGCATTTTTTTCTACTTCTCTAAATTTCTCTTTATCGGTATTATGAGATGACTCAAATATGCCAACAATAGAAACAAATATTTTGAGGTCTGACTGACCTTTGACTTTCTTTGATTTTATATCTAAAGTCCATCGAAATGCTACGATATTTTTTCTCTGCTTATGCATGTAAATAGCAGCTTCTCCATTAATTTTTGGAATAAAAAACTTTCCCTCTGTACCCGGAAAAGATGGTAGAGAAAGGGCTACACGTTCGAAAAAATATTCGTTTAACTTAAGTGACTTTTTCATATTGACTCATTGCTTTTGTTTCAATGCTTTTAGAGGAGATCGATAAGTTTTCTACTATCTTACATATTTTAGGCTTTTCAAATAATAAATTATCCATACATGAATAATTAATATTAGGAACAAGTCCAATTTCAAAACAGAGTCTAAAATAAGTGTTTGACCTTAAGTTCACCCTTCCATTTAACAATTGACTAATATATGAGCGGGAAACACCCAAGACGGCAGCTAAATCTGACCTGCTTAAATTCCTTTTCTCCAATTCTGTTAATATTTGCTCTGTTAACTCCATTTGGAAAATCTTCAAAGCAAATTTCCAATCGGTTGTCAACCTATTATTTATACGTTCTGAATATTCTTTTTTTAGGGAAGAATCTTTAATTCGCCTGAGCATATTCATTCCTCTCTCAAATACTCATATCTAATGTTATGCGCTCTTTGGTAGTCTGCTTGGTTTTCTTTTCTATTTTTCTTCTTGCAACCACTGGTTATATAAATATCATTTTTATCAACAAAGTAAAACAATCTGTATCCGAATGGTTTCATTTCAAATAAGTTCTGATATCCTCTAATTGGTGTCCGAAGCCTTTTGTCTCTTATTGGTTGCTCGGCGTCTGCCAACCTTTTTATATAGGCATCAATTTCTTCCTTAACATCGTCTGAAATATTACCATAAAGGTCGTCCTCAAATATTGGTCTATCTCTCCTGCAAATAGCCCAAATCGTTCTTACATGACCGTCCCAAATGTCTTTAGCTTGTGTCAAATGTTAA
The DNA here is from genome assembly GCA_050008835.1 of Bacteroidota bacterium. Taxonomy (GTDB): domain Bacteria; phylum Bacteroidota; class Ignavibacteria; order UBA10030; family UBA10030; genus Fen-1298. The sequence goes on from JBEKLV010000083.1 coordinate 1,619, forward strand.
CCTATTACTTAACAAAAAGCAAGTGGTTATTAGTTCCAGAGATCAATAAGATAGAGTGTATATTGATTTTAATCTCTTCTTTGCCTAATGTCAAGCCGCTTTTTTGTTCGTTTTCGCAACCCCCAATAGTTCTTCCCATCTCTAAATATGATTTGTAATTCCTGCTTGCATGGCTGGTGTAACTCTCAGCGTTAGATTTATACGCATAAAGTTATAATAAGAGAAATGTAAGGCAACTGCGGCTTTTCATTCTTGTCGAGCTTAGTCCAAGAAATGCACAAACAATCCATCGCGAAGTTTCGGCTCGAACCACGTTGACTTTGGCGGCATGAGTTCATCATCGTCGGCAATTGCCATCAATTCTGCAACAGAAGTTGGAAACATGCTGAAAGCAATTTTCATTTCGCCAGAATTGACGCGCCGCTCTAACTCACCTATACCACGGATACCGCCGACAAAATCAATTCTCTTATCAACGCGCGGATTCTTAATATCGAGAACCGGGTCAAGCAAATGATTCTGTAGAATTGAAACATCAAGCCGCAGAACCGGATCGGTGACGCTTTGTAACGCGGTGCCGGCGGAGAGTGTGTGCCATCTACCTTCGAGATACATTCCAAAGTCACCTTTCTTCACCGGCCTTACTTGTGCAGAAGCTTCAATGATATCGAAGTTTGGTTTCAACTTTGCAAAGAATTCCTCTTTCGTCATGCCGCATAAATCTTTAACCAACCGATTGTAATCCATAATGCGGAGCTGACTTGCAGGAAAATAAACAGCTAAGTAAAAATTGTATTCCTCATCTCCGCGATGATTTGGATTTGCCCTCGCGCGTTCTCTGCCAACTCTTGCTGCCGCTGCAGAACGATGATGTCCATCTGCAATATACAAGTTTGGAATTGTTTTAAAGATGGAAGTAATCTTCCCGATTGTTTCTTTATCCTTTATTACCCAGCATTGATGCCGGATATCGTCAAGCGCTGTGTGATCATTCTCAGGCGATTGACTTATTACGCTAGCAACGATGTTGTTAATTTCGTCGTTATCACGGTAGGTAAGAAATATCGGGCCCGAATGGGAATTCGTAACGCGAACATGCTCGCAGCGATCTTCTTCTTTATCTTTTCGCGTCAACTCATGCTTCTTGATTGTGTTATTCCAATACTCATCTACTGAAGCGCAGCCAACAAGACCGTACTGCGTATGCTTGCCCATTGTCTGTGCATACACATACAAATATGGTCCAGAATCTTGAACCAGAACATTTTGGGAAATGAGTTTCTGGAGATTTTCCTTTCCTTTTTCGTATACACGCTTGTCGTGCAGATCAATGTTTGGATCGAGATCTACTTCCGGTTTACCAACGTGTAGAAATGAAAGCGGATGTCCTTTTACTTCTTCGCGTGCTTCATCGGAGTTCAGTACATCATAAGGCCTTGCTGCAACTTCGCCCGCGAATTCAGATTTCGGCCGGAATGCTTTGAACGGTCGGATTGTTGCCATGCTCTTCTAAATTTTTTCCTTGTTCAATTAAGCGCTGAATGCTTTTACAATTCTATTTGCAATCTCTGCACCAATCCGTTCCTGTCCTTCAACTGTTGAGGCGCCAATATGCGGTGTTGCACTAACATGCGGATGATTGATGAGAGCTTTCTGCGCATCAGTTGGAGGTTCATTTGCAAATACATCTATTCCGGCTGCCGCAACTTTGCCTGAATTCAACGCTTCAAGTAATGCTGCTTCATCTACGACGCCGCCGCGTGCACAATTTATAATGATAACTCCTTGCTTCATCATATCAAATTCTTTTTTCCCAATAACCGGACCTTCTTTTTTATTTAACGGAAGATGAAGCGTGATAAAGTCGGCATCGGTAAGAATTTTTTCTTTAGTCGTCATCTCAACGGGGAAATCGACAGTATTGACAATCGGATCATATGCCATAACGTGCATTCCCAACGCATTCCCACGGCGTCCAACTTCTTTTCCAATATTGCCAAATCCAAGTACGCCAAGATTCTTTTTGAAAAGTTCAATGCCTTCTCCGTATTCTTTCTTCGGCCATTTGCCTTGCCGCATTTCCATCGAACTTACATACAAGAAACGCGATACAGCGAACATGTGTGCAAGGGCAAGCTCTGCAACGGATACGGACGCAGCAGCAGGTGTGTTCAAAACTTTTATTCCTTTGCTTTCTGCAAATGGCACGTCTATATTATCGAGTCCGACACCGCCGCGTCCAATTACCTTAAGTTTTTTTCCGGCTTCTATTACTTCCTTTGTTACTTTTGTTGCAGATCTAACAATAATGCAATCATAGTTACCGATCTTTGCTAGCAACTCCTCGGGTGTCAACTTAAGTTTATCTACCTTGTGACCAGCATCGGTAAGAATTTTTGCGCCTTCTTGCGTGATTCCATCAGATACGAGAATATCCATAGTAAACTCCATGGGATTATTATAGTTGAATTCCTAAAGCAATCATTCTGTTTGATTACCGAACGCCACGAATGCTAAAGGAAAAATTACCTGGTGAATTATTCTGTACAGATTATACCAAAAAATGTTTTAACCAGCAATATTGTATTCTCAATCGCATAAATTTTTTTTCATATACTTAATAAATTGATGTAGACAGTTTATAAAAATATTAGTATGTTAAAGTGATCGAAAGAACCCCCGCTGTAATTGTACATAAAACTTAGAAAGGATAAAACCTATGGCACGTGCACATAATTTCTTTGCTGGACCGGCTGTTCTTCCTCTTTCCGTTATCGAAGAGACACGGGACGCTGTAATGGACTTTGCCAACATTGGCGTTTCTATTATGGAAATTAGTCATCGCGATAAAGCTTTTGACAAAGTTGTAGCGGAAGCGCAAGCCGATGCATTGAGTATTATGGGATTATCGCCAGAAGAATATGCTGTAATCTTTCTAGGCGGCGGAGCAAGCATGCAGTTTGCAATGGTGCCAATAAATTTTCTCCAGAATAAAGCCGATTATGTCAATACTGGCGAATGGGCATCGAAAGCGTTTAAGGAAGCAAAGATTCTTGGAAATGCGATAGAAGTTGCTTCATCGAAACCAACAAACTTTAATCAATTGCCGAAGAATATTAAATTCTCCGGCGACGCCGATTATGTGCACATTACCACAAACAATACCATCTTTGGCACTGAATGGAAAACAGATCCTGATGTTGGCAGCGTGCCTTTGATCGCCGATATGTCATCTGATATGCTTGCTGTCAAGCGTGATTTTAAAAAATACAACCTCATTTACGCCGGTGCACAGAAAAATCTCGGTCCTGCCGGTGTTGTTATGGTGGTAATTAAAAAAGCATGGATGGAAGCGAAGGCAAAACAAAATATATCGACAATACTGAAATACAAGACGCACGTCGATGCAGGTTCTATGTTTAATACACCTCCCTGCCTGCCGGTATTTGTAGTTGGCAGAACGTTAAAATGGATTATCAAAGAAGGCGGACTGGACGTTGTTCAGGCACGCAATCAAAAGAAAGCGAAGCTTATTTACGATATCTTCGATGCATATCCGGAATTCTATAAAGGATCTGTAGTCAATAAAGACGACCGATCTATTATGAATGTTACCTGGAATTTGCCGACACCGGAGTTGGAAGAGAAATTCATTGCAGAGGCAAAAGCAAAGAAGATGCTCGGACTAAAAGGCCATCGCTTTGTTGGCGGCATGCGCGCTTCAATTTATAACGCCTGCCCCGTGGAATCGGTAGAACTGCTAGCGAAACATATGGAAGAATTTTATAAGGCGAATAAAGGATAAGACATATTAATACTGTCAGGGTTTATCCGCTGTTTTGGAGCGGGTACTCTGACAGTCGAATATAGTCGATTGGGAGAAAAACTTCCGACAGCACTTTTCGAACCTAAGATATACAGCCCTCCAAAGATACACTTCTTGGGAGGGCTGATCTGTTTTGATACTATATATCAAACCGTTTTAGCAGCAACAATTTTGCCTTAATAATTGTTTCTGCTTTTAAATGCATAATTGACTTTCAAAAATATTCTCGTACCTTCTTCCACAACAAATTTCCCACCACTATTCAATGAGGTACTTTATGGATAAAGAACTCATCGCTAACGGAAAAAAGAAAATGTTGAAACCAGAAACCCTGATGATGGGCTACGGTTACAAACCCGAATGGTCGGAAGGAGCTGTAAAGTGTCCTATCTTTCAAACTTCAACTTTCGTTTTTAAAAACGCAAAGGATGGGAAAGAATTTTTTGAAATGGCGCATGGCATGCGTGAACCGGGCAAACACGGCGCCGGACTTATTTACAGCCGTATTAACAATCCGGATCTGGAAATTCTCGAAGACCGACTCACAGTATGGGATGAAGCCGAAGCATGTGCCGTATTTGACAGCGGTATGGCGGCAATTAGCACAACAATGCTCGAACTACTGAAGCCGGGAGATGTTCTCTTAAGCAGCGAACCGATTTATGGCGGCACAGAACATCTCTTCGAATCTGTGCTAACAAAGTTCGGCATCAAAACTATAGACTTTGGCGTACAACACACTAAACAACAGATCATCGATATGGTAGAATGGGCGGGTGCTGCAGATAAACTTCGGATGATCTTTTTTGAAACGCCTGCAAATCCGACAAACTGCTTGATTGATATAGAAATGTGTGTAGATATTGCAAAACATTTTTCAACAAAGAAACGCAAAGTTCTTACTGCATTGGATAATACATTTCTCGGGCCCGTCTTTCAACACCCCATTAAACATGGCATCGACCTTGTTCTCTATTCAGCAACAAAGTACATAGGTGGGCACAGCGATTTAGTTGCCGGTGCATGCCTTGGCTCTAAGGAACTCATTAATCGCATCAAATCACTTCGCGTCGCTCTCGGTTCAATGGCAAGTCCATTGACAGGCTGGTTGCTTTTGCGAAGTCTTGAAACACTCAAGATGCGAATGACCACTTCCGCGGAAAGTGCACAAGAAATTGCCGAATGGCTGACGAAACATCCTAAAGTAGAGAAGGTGCTATATCTCGGATTACTTAAAGAAGGTGATCCACAGTATACTATCTATAAAAAACAATGCCTGTCACCCGGAGCAATGATTAGTTTTATTATCAATGGTGATGAACAAGCTTCATTCAGATTTCTGGATTCACTTAAAATGGTAAAGCTTGCAGTCAGTCTCGGCGGGACAGAATCGCTTGCCGAACATCCAGCAGCAATGACACACTCTGCCGTAGAACCGAATAAGCGAAAAGAATTCGGCATTACTGATAACTTGTTACGTCTTTCAGTAGGAGTCGAAGCGGCAGAAGATATTATTTGGGATTTGGATCAAGCTCTTTCAAAAATTTAAATTCATTATAGTACAATTATGAACCTAGAAAAATATTTTTCCCCTTTTCGCAAAAACATTGTCGGACTTCGACAGTCATTTAAAACACCTTACGGCATAAAACATATTGTCTATGCAGATTGGACTGCCAGCGGAAGATTGTATACTCCCATTGAAGAGAAAATCTCTCAAGTATTCGGCCCGTTCGTCGGCAACACGCACACGGAGACAAACATCACGGGGACGATGATGACACAGGCGTATCACTATTCACACGAAGTAATCAAACGTCATGTGAACGCAGGACAGAAAGATGCTTTGTTGAATGTTGGATTTGGCATGACTGCCGCGCTGGTTAAGTTTCAAAGAATGTTAGGCTTGAAATATCCGGATCAGCTAGAACAATTTATTACTATTCCTCCTGAGAAGAAGCCCGTTGTTTTTGTAACACACATGGAACACCATTCCAATCATACGTCGTGGTATGAGACAATCGCGGATGTATGCGTTATCCCGCCGACAAGAGAAGGACTCGTAGATTTTGAGCATTTACAGGAATCTCTCGATACCTATAAGAATCGACCATTAAAAATCGGTTCATTCACTGCCTGTTCCAATGTAACCGGTATCCAAACACCATACCATCGACTAGCAAAAATAATACATGAGCATGACGGAATTTGTTTCATAGATTTTGCTGCATCTGCTCCGTACGTAAAGATTGACATGCACCCCGCCGATCCAACAGAACGATTAGATGCTATCTTTTTTTCGCCTCATAAATTTTTAGGCGGTCCGGGCTCTTCTGGTGTCATGGTGTTTGATTCTGAATTATATCATCTCAAATCTCCCGATCAGCCCGGTGGAGGAACAATTCTCTGGACAAATCCATGGGGAACGTACCGTTACAAACCTGACATCGAAGAACGTGAAGACGGTGGCACACCTGGGTTTTTACAGGCTATTCGGTCCGCACTTGCCGTAGAATTAAAAGACCAAATGGGTGTGAAACAGATGCTCAAACGCGAGGATGAAATTGTTCCTGTGCTTCTGAAAGAAATGCGTACAATATCCGGCATGCATATTCTCGCAGACAATATTACACATCGGCTCGGTATTATTTCATTTTTCTTGGATGATATTCATTATAACCTTGCGGTAAAAATTCTCAATGACCGTTTCGGCATTCAGGTACGTGGCGGGTGCGATTGTGCAGGGACATATGGACACTATTTACTCAATGTTGACCCGCGACATTCAAACGAGATCACAAATCGCATCGATCATGGTGATTTCTCAACGAAGCCCGGATGGATTCGGCTTTCCATTCATCCCACAACAACAGATGACGAGGTTGCGTATATCCTTAATGCATTACGATCATTACGAAAAAATATCGGGAAGTGGGAAAAAGATTACAAATACAATGTGCATAAAAACGAATTCTCGTACAAGATATTTAAGGAATCCAATTTGAAAATTGTTAGCCGGTGTTTCGAATTATAAACTATTCACTTTAACCAATTCATCAATTAGTAAATGATGCACCAACAGCACGGCTAAGTTCATACTTGCTAATGACAAAGCGATACACTGCTTCCAAGTTCATTAACTTTGCTTCTGACTCTGCTGTCTCTGCATCCAGTAAATCCAGATTAGTGCTAGAACCAGTTTCGTAACGAGTTCGCGCAATTGCAACGGCCTCGTGTGCTTGCTGAAGCTGTACTTTCGTAATTTCTACTTTTCTTGCTGACGCTTGAAGGTCGGCAAGAGTTTGTTCAACATCTGATCGAATTTGCCGTTCAGTGTTTTGTGTATGTGCCTGCTCCGCATATATCGTCGCTTGTGCTTCTTGTTCTATATGATCGACGCGATAGCCGTCGAACACAGGCACGCGTATTTGTGCGCTAAGAGCCCAATTACCGCGAATGATGTTAAGGTCGGGAAAATAGAGCCCGTTCTTTATACCATATTCTCCGCTGATATGGATTGACGGCATATTGCCACGGGATGCCACCCTATACTGGAGGTCGGCAGTCATCTGGGCATTATGATCAAGTTTCAGTTCTAGACGTTTTGCGAATGCTTGCTCAACAAGTGAATCGGCATTCAGCTTTACAGGTATCATAGTAATTTCGCCGATAAGTGTAATTGGAATCCCTTCTTTTTCACCAAGCAACTGGCGCAATATAGATTCCTGTCTGTGCAATGAGTTTTCCAATTCCACTTTTCGATTTTGGGCCGAGGCGACACGAACTTCAATCGTCAAGACATCAAAGCTTGTCGCAGTTCCGACATCGACCTTTTTCTTAGTAAGAGAAAGGTGCTCGTCGAATGTTTCAATTTGTTCATCCGCCACATGAATTGATTTTTGAAGAAATAATATAGTATAAAATGTTCGAATGGTCTGATAACCCAATCCGTTCTTTATTAACTCACCTGTATTTTGCGCAGATTGAACATGAGATTGTGCTACGTCGATGGTAGCACTTGTCTTCCCGAAATCGTACAGCATATAACCGGCTCCGACATGAGCGTCATAATTATTGTTCGGATAAAACTGAAATGGCCCCAAAACTCCGAAATAAAAAGGAATAGGTGGACCGAGGTAAGTATATGAAGCTTCAATATCTGATTCTGGCAAACGTGCACTTGATGTTTGCTGAACGCGCGCTTCCGCTGCACGGGTATTTGCCAATGCTTGTTCGATTGCAGGATGAGATTGTAAAACACGCTGAATAGCTTGTTCAACAGTTAAAGAATCTTGCGCATTTGCTGTGCCGAAGAGAAATAAACCAACCGAAATATATATTGAATGAAATTTCATAATCGAATATCCTTAATTATAGCTTCTAAAAGTATTCATTCTGCAACGACAACGTGTTCAGATTTTTGCTTTTTCTTAGTTCGAAGCAAAAGAATTGGAACAATCGCAACAATAGTAATAATCGATGCCACTAAAAAGTCGTCACAAACGGCTTCGATAAACGCCTGGGTGGAAATGTGAGAGGCAATAAGAGCTTTGGCGCGCATCGCAGCAAGAGTTTGATTCCCTCCAAGTGCATTCATACTAAAACGCGTTAAATGTTGTGCAACCTGATGAAATACATCCGATTGTTGATTCACGACCTGACTATATGTTGACATATGATAAATAGTACGACGTAGTAGCATTGTGCTCATAAATGCAATGCCAAAACTGCCGCCTAACTGCCTGATAACATTAAATAACCCGGATGCCTGTCCAATTTTATGTTTAGGGATGTTCGAAAGCGCCGCCACCGAAAGAGGCGTGAACATCAAGCCCATGGCAAATCCGCGGATGTACAGTGAAAGCACAATCTGATTATGTTCCGAATACAAAGACAACATGCTATTGATGAAAAGGCTCAATGCCAACAATATAATGCCGATACCTGCTGGAACTTTAGGATCGAGCTTATCCGACAACAAACCGGAAATCGGAGCAGTGATCGCTTGAAGGATACCGACAGGCAAAAAAAGCACTCCTGCCTGAAATG
>JBEKLV010000084.1:0-10441 GCA_050008835.1 Bacteroidota bacterium
TTGTGAAGTTGCTGTTTTCGCAGCATAAAGGAAATTAGGATCTTTAGGAACACTTGTGAACCAATCAGGAATATCACCTGTATCTGTTGCTTGAAGTGATTTTGAGCCGCCGCAGCCTATGAGCATAAGCGACAATGCAACAAGAAGAAAACTGATGAGTAAACGCATATAGACCTCCTGAAATAATAATGAATTAAGTGAGTTATTTAATGATATAACATTATGATTTGTGGTTGAACATTCTTGAATTGCGGCATGCACATGCCAATATCTGCATTGATATATGTCGGATCACAGATGACAAATTCCTTATCTTGGTATATAACTGCATCACCTTTGATTTTACCTTGAAATTTTACTGCGGTTGCGACATGATCAGGATACTGCAATCCAATAACTTCGTAGCCCAATAAATGAACTACCAGAGAGGCAAACACAATAGCCCGGTCTTTGCAATTAGAATATGGATAATACAAAATTTCATCCGGGAAAAAAGGTTTTTCTCTGCCAAATTGTTCGGCGTCGACCTTATATTTAAAAGCAGTCTGTGCAAAACGAAGAAGAATATTGATAGCTTCTGTCTCTGATTTACCATGAATAATTTTTCCAAGCTGCGGAAGCAGTGACCGGCTCATTGCCGGTGAGCACGGCGCATTAAAATAAACTTCATAATTGACCTGAGGATAATATTCAAAGAAAGACACTGCGTCATTGCTGAATTCGGTTTTTATCATGTATTTGGATGTGTCATAACCAAACAGTAATTCTTTTATTGAATTCTTCTGCGCAAGATTCGGAATCGTAACAACATCAAAGCTAATGAGCTTGTTGGCTCCGGCATAATCTCCTTTATATGTTAAGAAACCCTTGCCTGATACTTTTTCGTGCTCTAATGATGGTGCAAAATATTTTACTGAATCCTCTTTTGTAGTAAAGTATACAGTATTATACAGTGTGTTTCTGGTCGGTATAAGCAGGACAATGTCATTATCATTATAGGCGACCTTCACATTGAATCCGCTTTTTGAAAGCATAAACCATGTAAATAATGTAGCATCATTCTTCGAGCCTTGAAAAAACTCCTTTCCCATTCCATACAACAATAGCGTATATCCCCAATCATTGAGCGAACGGTTTTTACTCTCGGTCATTGCTTGTTCAAGTAAAGCTGCGTAATTCCAGTTACTTAATGACGCCCACATTTTCACAATGTGCTCTTGCGACGTTTTAGAATCAGCATCTGAGGGAGGAATTTCCTGATAGCCAAAAGAAATTGGAACAGAATAATAATTGAGTGTTACTGTATGTTGATATTTTGATACGGGTTGTTGAATTGGTACATTTTCTCTTGATGCAACGACTGGTATAACTGGCGTAACGATTGAGGGCTTAACATCCGATTGCGGAAGTTCGAGAGCTTTACCCTCATAATGAGGAAGACTACTCGGCTCAGGTTGTGGCTGAGGAGCTTCGCTTTGTGATGCTTGGGCTTCCTTCCATTCCCGTTTGAGGAACTCTGAAAATTCCTTATCGCGCTCCTCTTTGAATTGCTGGAGTTTTCCTTCTTCCTGCTTGAGCCATTTTTCGTACTCTATGTCCTGCGCAATAGTAAGGGATATTTGCAATACAGAAAAGGTTAGACAGAGAAACAAACGATACCAATAGTTCATTCGAGACTCCTTCGTATTTCATAACTCTGAAATGTCTCAGTTCTTCGCTCAGCCGGTATTTGCACCAACCAATTCATAATATCGATTATTGCTGATTTATAAGTCGGGATAGTATTGTTTCCCTCTTGAGAGAAATGTTCGCTATTAAACTTGATATTATCCTTGAGCGCAATCACATAAAGAGCCTCTTTTGCCCTTCCTGATCCTTTAGGAAGCCCGACAGTAAAACGCATCTCCATCTGGCGAATGTCACGCTCATAATCTTGCACTTTCTTCTCGATATCAAAAAGGTTATTGCGTACGAGCTTGTTGGGAAGAATAAGCTGTACCGTATCATTCGATAACAAATTAAAGACATAAAGATAGCAGTGCTGAGTTGCTATTATTTTAAACTGAAGCCCGTCGTTTTTCGATACATCTCCACGATCAAATAATAGGGGATTGCGCAGTGATAACTCGACCTTGAATGTAGGATCGGGAGTTCCTTCTTCTTCCGCAACAAGTGCCCGTAGAGTTACTTTATAGACAGGAAGTTCGTTTTCAATAGTTGTGATGTACTGAACTTGTTCTTTCAGTATCCTGCCAACGGCGGTTGAGCGGCTAAGTTTTGAGAAAGTATCGAAATATTCTTCGGTTTCCTTTCCATTCATCAATTCGCCAACGTTGCGGAAAAGTTCTTCGCTGACTTTTACACCAACTACTTGCTTGATAGCCTCAGCTCGTGCAATATCGAGAGCATGTTTCTTTCCTTCGTCTGGTGTAACATCTGTGCCGATATAGCGCCCAGTTGTAATTGTCCATTTACCTTCTTGAGAAATAGCAGGGTGAGTTAATACGATTGACAAGCAGAGAAGTTGGAGGAATATTCTACTTTCTACTTTCATTTTATTTTTAAGTGTAGTCATGTCTCATAGAGATATCAAATCTCATATTTGCATTCAATGTTTTACCAAAACCATTTGTTTATCCTTTCCAACCACCTGCGGCATTTGAGGTCTTTGGAATTCGCGTCTTGAGATATACGGCACAGCAATGTTTTCGTCTTGTATATATTGTTCCATTTCACCAATCGTTATTGCCCCGTCATTGTTCAGGTCGGCAGCTCCCTGCAAACCTTTAAGAAAGAAATATGTAAATAGGCCGTGCCTTTTCTCCGGATACCAATTACTGACCTGATCGGATAATGAAGCCGCAAATATTGTCGTACTGTCTTTTCCTAGCAGCGGATGCTGAACACTGATAAACAAGGGACTTGCATTTTTAACTATCATTCCACCGCCGCCACTCAAGCCGCTAAAGCAGGCATCGAGAACAATTGTAAGGCTTCTGCACGGAAGTTTAGATAGATCGTCATAAAATGTATTGACTAGATACCCGTTGTCTTCGTTGATATAATTGGGATTACAATCCGCAGGAACGAAAAACGCTTTCTGAGTTGTCGTATTCGGTGCCCCATGTCCGCTATAATAAATAAAAACATCTGAGATTCCCGGTTTTATATAACTCGGCAATTGTTGCCGTATCAATGTCTTAAACACTCCCGCAGTAATGATTTGATCCGGATTGCGCGGAAGAATATTTTTTTCGTCGTATCCCAATGTGTTAATTAAATATTGACGCATAATACCTGCGTCTTGCCGACCATACTTAACTTTAGGTACATCCGGATCTTGATAATCGGAAATGCCGATCACAACCGCCACAGCATCGGGAGAGTGCATAGAAGTTTTAGGAATGTTCAAATCAACATCCGAGAACGGCACTACATTCACTGCTGACTCTATGCCAGATTGCGGTGCTTGCGGATTTTCAAGCGACTGGGTTATTTTGTATCGATCTTCGATAATCTGATATTTTATTTCTTCGATTGCTGATTTTAACACATCGCTTGCAATACCCCCATCATTCAATACAAGGGCTGAACTATTGTAATATGCCGTGTTGTACCATTTTGATGCGGATTGTGCGCTCCGATATGCACGAAGAAGCTGACCTGAAGGGCTTCGAACCTCCGCAATAACTACAATTTCAGAGGAAACTCTCCCCAACGGCAATCCAACAATAACCAATGGGAATAATATGAGTCCCCAAGGTTGATTGGAATATTCCAGTTTATCAACCTTAACTTGTAGATCTACTTCTTGTTCACCTTTGAAGAACAGATTTTTCTGAAAATCTGATTTTATTACATCTATAATCGATTGCCTGGTTTCACGGTCATCAAAGACCGAAGCCAGGTTCGTATCGTTAATTTTGACAATTATGTTTGCTTTCACCCGTATCGGATTATTGACATCAGAAGAGTACTTGAGCATGATCGGAGTACATCCAGGAACGAACAGCAAAAAAACGCATAAGAAAAAGAATTTTCTATTCATGTATCAATCTAACCCTTAAATTCAGTTTTATATCGATTTAAATATTTTTTATTTACAATCCGCTATCATTAGAAATTTATAATAGCATACTTATCTAATGAGCAGAATTTTCTTAGATGCTGTAAAATCACCTGATTTTATTCTTAACAAATATACACCTGTGGCAACAGTCCGTCCTGCGTTATCCATTCCACTGCATCTGGTTAAGATTGGGAATTTCCGAATGAACAATTAATAGCGCTTTATCCGTTTCCGAATTAATCTTCAATGGTTCATCGGAGAAGCTTGCCTGCATTTCACCATTCAATGCTTGAGTTTGCATCTCAATAACATACAGCAACAAACTTGCAACCACGAAAATTGGAAGATTGATTTTCATTTGTTGTTTCCTATATCACCGCTATTAAAATCAGTCTACACATATCTATTATAAAAATAGATTCTTCTCCTGACCCCATTGGGATCAAGGATGACTTTGAACGAACAGTTATTCAGAAACCAACATTTGAGAATTCATCAATATCTACAATTTCTCCATTCTCTATTAGGAATACTTTCCAAATGAGTCCAATTCTATCGGTTGGCACATGATAGATTTTCTGCAATCCTGCACTGCTAAAAACTTTTACGGTCGCTTTTGATCGAGAAAGCCCGGCCGAAGCATTCTTATTTTGTTCAGAGAAATTATGTACATAAAATTCATACTTTCCGTCGCTATCGACATTGTTCAGTGTAATCGTTTCCGGTCCATATCCGTTCATTGCGTCGTGGTCCAGTTTAGCAAGTCCATCAATTGAGGTTTTCATATTACGATACGAAATATGATAGGAATTTTGTTTAACAAGATGTGCATCAAGATCGCCGGGTTCTTTATCCCAGTCCAAAACTATGCGCATAGCACCCTTGATCAAATTTGGTGAGACCGAGAATCGATTGAAAAAGATTGTTCCCGCCATTACATCAATTGTAAAGTTGGAAACGATATATCCCTTCGCTTCAAACTTAACTTTAAGCTGGCCATTTTCTAAAGGGGAAGCAAAGAGAACTTTTCCTTCCACATCAGTTGTAAGATTGCCCACATCTTCAATAGTAACGATAGCGTCGGCGATACCCGTGCCATTCAGTGCGTTAAAAAACCGAAGCGTAAGCTTTTGCTCACTCAATTCTTTGAAAGCATCATCGGCTTTTTGCCGGATCTGTGTAACCTGACAAAAAGAAAAGCAAAAAAAGATAGAGCAAGAAAATATAATACACAAGAATCGACGGTGCATAAAATCTTCCTTATGTCGAGTCACACTTTTATATTATAATAGTAGATATGGATTACTATGCTAAAGTATCATTGAAAAATTAGAAAATCAAACAAATCGCCTACCGCGAATTGATACAATTAACAAACAAAACAAGCCTGCAAGGGAATCATTACGAGACAATATATATCAACAAATAAAAATGACAATTGATGACGAGCACATTCTCGCATCATCTGTGATAATAACCAAAAGGTGGACGGTTCATCAAATATCTTAATCCCATGCTTCCTATGTTGATCTTACACCAATGGAACGCAGTAATCAGTTTCTTGCCATACTCCAATATCATCTTCCGTTTGCTGTCGCCTTCGATCGGGTCTTAACTCCAATAAAAAGCCCCTCAACACGAAAAAGGTCTAGCGGTCTTTAGGACTCTTTGTATCTTTATGATCACGATCCCCTGATTCACGTTTTTCCCTATATCTTTATTACAGGGTTACTTCCTGAATAAGTTACTTAGGTAAGTGCACTAGAAACATCAGTGCGACCGATAAGGAAACGGTATTTCGTTTCATAAGAAGTGCCAATCACTCAAATTATGGGAGAAGATCAAAGCTGAAACGCCTTCAGAATCTCCTGAACAATATTCGCGCTTATCTCTTTCATCGCGTTGTCGTAGGCCTTGAGCCCTGCTTTTTCAAAATCCAACCCGATTCCTTTAATTTCTGAGAGATTTTTGCTGAATATCTCTTTGTTGCTGGACGATTCGATAACAGTGACAGTTCCGTCGAGAAAGGCGACAAACTGACCGTACATTTCTGAGCCTTTCCTCGTGTTTGCCATGATGACGATCCGATAGTCAGTTTCCACCGGATTATTCCCGAACATAACACCACCGTTTTTCCCTAAAGCGTTTTTAAATTCTGTTTCTAGGACATTCCGCTGCAAGTCGTTGTCGAAATTCTGCTCACGCGATGACACAAAACAAACCAATGGTTTTACATCGATCACGATATCTGCCGCTTGTGGAGTAAAGCTCGTTAGAAAATTTTTTACGATTGGGGAAGAGCTGTCGGATGAGGCGATACTCAGCAGATCTAGTTCAACATGGATCACCTGGACTTTGTCCTCACCAGTGATCTTTAACGACGTAGTGGATGCTTTTCCCTCTTCATCCGTCAATATGGTCGGAGAAACGACGCCCGATCCTTTTGTGAAACTATAACGCACAGGGATGTGCTGGAGTGGGATGAGTTTGCTTGAAGCTGTCCGGTACTCTGTCCGTACTTCCGCGGGAAGCTTCGTCTCCCGTCCGAACAATGCAGTGATCCGTGGCTCAATTGGCTTTATACTGATCGAGTTAATCATTAAAAAAATGGAATTACGAATCCGTGTAAAGAGATCCGGTCCAGATGGCTTCATGGGATCTGGGAGAGGATCCGTGATGTACCGTTCGACCGGCACAAAGGAAGCAATATAAGATTTTAGAGCTTCGGCAGGATTCTTAGAATTTAGGGCACTGTCGCCATGCATGACTAGTTCACTGCTCATGTGAACCGCTTGATGGATTTTGTCCGCCCGTTTTGATGCATATACCTCTCGCGACAGCCGATACCAGATGAAGTAATCGTTCCCCCCATCGAAGCTATCAACAAATTCAAATCCTTCGAGATCAGCTTGTGTTACAGTTTTTGCTACCGAAAACACCTGTTCATCAAAGACTCCAGAGCGTTCGGAAGCCGTTCGTATTACTTCACCGGAAATCGAGACAGTGATTTCTGAAGAGAGATCGCGCAGAGCCGCGGCTTTCGCTGCATCCTGGTAACCTTTCCCTGATCCCTTTTGCGCCGAGCCGATGCCATAATAGTATATGGACGACGATGGGCGTTTTTTGATCCAGTCTGGCTCACCCGCAAACAAGCTTGTTGTACAAAAACCGATGCATGTGATGAAAATGAAATATCCCAAAAAGTATTTCACGGTTCACTTCCCATATTTAACATTAACATTGAATTGTTCATTATTTTCCCATAAATGCATCAATCATCTCTCTACATAATTTCTTTGCAACTAAATCACATGTCGAATTTTGCGGTAGTCCGTCACCAAAAAAGGTTGCTGAAGATGTTTTGTCGATCGACCAGAGACTTATCCCAGTCTCAACATGGATTCCTTTTACTGAAGCACCAACAGATGTATTACCACTACCCCATCCAGCTTTGAACCATGTTGTGATTGTTCCAATAACCACAACATCTGCTTTGACTAACTTACCCACTGAAACAGGATCTTCAATTAAACCAGATAAACTCAGTTTCTGTTCTGTAAGAATTTTATCAAGTTGCCTTCTTTCCACAACCTCAAATTTACCTGTAGAGAGGAGCGTCGTCTCAAATATCGATGATACTATTTCGCCACTACCAACCTGTGCTTCTGCATCTTTGAATGGAAGAACAACAACCCTTGCAGTTTGATAGCTATCATATTTGGGATTTTTATAAACCAGTGTAGATGTTGAAGGTGTACACGAAACACAAAAACAAATCATTATGCTTAGTACCAGAAAGGTTAACATTCTAATCATGTTATATCTCCTTGAGTCAAGTCTATTTGCTAATTGTGTTTGCCTTTTATGAGTCCCCAAATGATAATTGAATTACTAACTATTTTTCCATAAAAGCATCTATCATGTCTCGACATAATTTTTTGGCAACTACATCCCATGAATACATTGGAAGTCCATCAGTTGCTGAAGATGTTTTGTCGATCGACCAGAGAGTCATGCCTGTTTCAATATGGATCCCTTTGATTGATGCAGTTATAATTGTATAACCATTGCCTTTGCCATTTTGCAATGTTTTAACTGTTCCAACAATCATAACATCTGCTTTTGCTAACTTACCCACTGAAATAGTATCTTTAATCAAACCGGTCAAGCTAAGGTTCTGTTCTGCAAGGATTTTATCGAGCTGTCTTCTTTCCACAACCTCAAATTTACCAGTAGAAAGGAGAGTTGTCTCGAATATCGACGATACAATTTCGCCGCTCCCAACCTGACCTTCTGCATCCTTGAATGGAAGAACGACAACCCTCGCGGTTTGATAGCTATCATATTTAGGATTTTTATAAACCAGTGCAGATGTCGAAGATGTACACGAATTTAGGAAACAAATAAGTATGATGAGTACAAGAAAGGTCAACATTCTACTCATGATATATCTCCAAATAATTTCTTTTATCAAAATATTTTAAATTTTTCTCAATCGTAGATTTATACTTTCGACCCGTATTTTAACGCATCACTAAATGAATTACTAATTACTTTTCTATAAGAGCATTGACCATCTCTTCGCATAATTTCTTTGCAATTCTAGTACATTGTGTTGTAGGATACAGAAGTCCATAATTAAAAATCGTTGAAGATGTTTTGTCGATTGACCATAGAGTTATCCCAGTCTCGACATGGATCCCTTTGATTGAAGCACCAACAGTTGTAGGTATACCACTGAAATAGTCAGATTCTTTCCATGTTGTGACTGTTCCCATAACCACAACATCTGCTTTAACTAACTTACCCACTGAAACAGGATCTTCAATTAAACCAGATAAACTCAGTTTCTGTTCTATAAGAATTTTATCAAGTTGTGTTCTTTTGATAACCTCAAATTTACCCATAGAACGTAGGTCCATCTCGAACATCGACGAGACTATTTCGCCGCTGCCAACCTGTGCCTCTGCATCCTTGAATGGAAGAATAACAACCTTAGCGGATTGATAGCTTGCATATTTAGGATTTTTGTATACGAGTGCAGACGTCGATGGAGTACATGAAATAAAAAAACAAGTCAGTATAATTATTACCAGAAATGTCAGTATTCTAATCATAACATATCCCCTTGAAGGATTTTTCAAAAGTCTTTTAATGTTCCACACAATTTTTAATTATCGATTTCTGTTTTGCATAAACCGTTCCGGCATTGTCGCGCCTGGATTCGAAGTTTCGAACTGCTCGTTCACAAACTTTGAAATAGCCTTATATCGTTCGATAGCATCGTTTGGAGCCATAAAGTTCGCATCGAAGATATCTGTCTGTTCTTTTGGCATGCGTGCAAGTCGTTCGCTGATCCGTACCAACCCAAACGGATCGTACCCAGCATTGGCGGAAAGTACAGCACCAACTTTATCTGCTTCAAATTCGTACTTGATCAGTCGTGGATGGATAATTCTGTCATAACTGGAATCGATCATTCCTTCCAGGTCAATCTCGGTTTGCGTTTTTCCCACTTCTTCATCAAGTTCGTCGAAAGCCTTATCGGCTGCAATTTTCACTGCGCGCTGGCTGATTTCCTGCAATCCATGGCGTCTTACAACGTGGGCAATTTCATGAGCAATCACACCAGCAAGTTCGGATTCATCACGACATTGCTGTATCAATCCTTTTGTAATAAAAATGTACCCGCCGGGAACAGCAAACGCATTCACTTTGACGTTATTCAGTACATACACCGTGAAATCTTCGTCATAGATGTTGGAGTTTTCTGTGATGGCAGCGCAAATGAGGTTCACGTACCTGTTAAGCTCACTGTTTTCAAGCAATCCTCGCGACACAATCCGCGCCGCGATTCCGACACCGATCTGCCTTTCCTGCAATGACACATTGTAGTTCGGAACATCGAGACTAAGATCTTTTAATTGAAGATGATTTCGGTTGCGTGATTCGCACATTCGAACTTCACGATTGAACGATACCAAATCCGAATCCACAAATCCCTTTTCAGAATAAGCGAGTAAACGATCCACATTGCCCGGTTCTGTTTTTCCGTACTTGTCACCAAAACCCTTAATCGCGGCAGCTATGCCTGCTTTAGATGCCTTAGGTGAACTCCAGATATTTTCAAGTGGAATGACGATATTGCCTACTGGTCTATCAACTAAATTGATGTCGGCAAGCCATCCAACCCTGTTCGCCGGAAGTTGAATCTTCACCCACTTGGACGTCCGTTCTATAACCGTTAGTTTTGTATTTGCCGGTAATGTAACGATGAGGTTGTAATATGCGCCTGGACCTTCTCGGACATCATTATTCTTCCGTTTTGTATAGATCTCCTCAGCGTTGAGAATCAAGCTGACAACTACGACA
>JBEKLV010000085.1:0-10310 GCA_050008835.1 Bacteroidota bacterium
GAAAAAGATGCGCGAGAAGCGAAAAAAAAGGAACATGATTCGTCAAAGAAATAATGTTTAGGAAACTATCAATGACCATTGGCACAAAAAAGAAATATTTTATCACAGGCGGAATAATCGTTGCTCTTCTTCTCGTTGTGATTTTACGGATTGCTTTGACCTCATCTGTGGATGACCCGCGGCGGCTGGGTCTAGCGCTTGTCAAAGTCCAAAAACCATTTAAAGAAACAATGAGAACAATATTTACATATACTGGCGATGTTGTTCCTATGCAACAAGCAGCAATTTATTCAAAAGTAAGCGGAAATTTGGAACGCAATTATGTCGAAATGGGATCCTACGTTCATAGTAATCAAATGCTAGCCTTGATCGATACGACGGAATCGTTCCAGCAATATCAGCAGACAAACGCAACATACGGAAATGCATCAATGCTATTTGAACGCACTAAGCAACTTTTTGAAAAAAGTCTTGCGTCAAAACAGGATGTGGATAATGCCGA
Source organism: Bacteroidota bacterium (assembly GCA_050008835.1). Classification (GTDB taxonomy): domain Bacteria; phylum Bacteroidota; class Ignavibacteria; order UBA10030; family UBA10030; genus Fen-1298. The sequence goes on from JBEKLV010000085.1 coordinate 503, forward strand.
AGCGGCGATGAAGGTCGCAAAAGCAAATTATGATGCCGCTGCAACGCATCTCAGTTATGCACACATTGTTGCTCCATTTAACGGTTTTGTTACAAGAAGATTTTTAGATGCCGGTGCACTAGTTAGCGCAAGCACCTCGACACTGTTCACGATGATGTATCTCGACAGCGTAAAGATTATTGTATATGTGCCGGAAAAAGATTTATCGCAGATGTATCATGTGCGGACAGCAAAAGTGACACTTGATGCACTTCCGAATCAGGAATTTACCGGATACGTCAGCCGTTTCAGCGAAGCCGTCGATCTGACAACACGCACGATGCCGATTGAAGTGGACATACCCAATCGTTCCCGTATCATTAAACCCGGTATGTTTGCAACAATCTCGTTTATCGTCAGTGAACGGCTTGATGCCCTCACGCTATCATCGAATGTCTTATTAAAAGACGATGACGGATATTTTGTCTTCGTTTCGGATACAAAAAAAGCTCATAAAGTTCGCATTAACATCGGCAATGAAACTAATTCGCACACCGAGATTCTTTCAGGTTTAAGTGGCGATGAAGATGTCATCACAACGGGCCAGCAATTTGTCAAAGAAGGCACGGCTCTTAATATTCAAAAGTAAAACGGTTTGCAATTTATGTGGATTACCAGACTCGCACTTCGCTATCCAATCTCAACATTTCTTTTTGCACTCACAATTGTTTTATTAGGATTCGTTTCATTCACGCAGCTTCCTATTGATATGCTACCGAATATTACAATTCCGGTCGTTACCACCGTCACTTATTATACCGGTGCCGCCCCGCTCGATATGGAGCAGAGCGTCACGCGCCTCATTGAGCGGAGCGTCAGTTCTATTAACGATGTCAGTTACGTTCAATCTTCGACGCGTGAGGGAATTTCAGCAGTACAAGTATATTTTAATTGGGACGCAAACACCGACGTCGGACTTGTAGATAATGTTCAGCGTGTCAACCGCATCTTGAGCCAGTTACCTACAGGTATCACGCAGCCTTCGGTATTGCGGTTCGACATTACAAGCCTTCCGGTGTGCGTCGTCGCTGTTGAAGGTGATATGGATCAGCGCGATCTCTACGATTTGGCATACAACGTTATTGAGCCGCAGATCGAACACATCAGCGGTGTAGCCTCGGCAACTGTTTCAGGCGGAAGAATTCGGGAAATTCATGTTACGCTTGACCGCAATAGAATTCAGGCAATGGGTATTCCGGTACAGTCCGTCTTAACAGCTGTGGCAAATTCTAATCTCATCATTCCATCCGGCGACCTCAAAACAGGCCCCATCGATTACACGTTGAAGACCGAAAGCCTCTTTAATGTCGTTAAGCCGATGGAGAATATTGTCGTGAAAACGGTCAATGGTATTCCTATTCGGCTGAAAGACATCGGTTCTGTAGAAGACAGTTATCAGGAACAAACTGAAATTGTGCGTGTCAATAGCAAACCTGGTGTCGTGATGCGTGTTTTGAAGCTTTCGAGTGCAAACACCGTCGGGGTTGTTGATAATGTCATACGCGGGATTCCGAAGCTGGCAGGTATTCCTTCCTCCGTAAAAATGACAGCTACGTTTGACCAATCTGTGTATATACGGCAAACGATTTCTGGATTGCAAAGAGAAGCGATGCTCGGCGGCATTCTTGCAATGTTGATCATCATCCTTTTCTTACGAAATATTCGCGGCACGTTAATTATCCTTGTTGCTATTCCTCTTTCCATACTCATTACATTTATTTTATTCCGCTTCGGCAACGTGACACTAAATATTATGACATTCGGCGGTCTCGCGCTTGCTGTTGGACGGCTTGTAGATGATTCTATTGTAGAATTGGAAGCAATCTCTCGCCATTACAATATGCGGAAGAGAGGCGAATCGCGCCTTGATGCGACCTTAGGTGCAGCAAAGGAAGTTGCCGCACCAATCTTTATTTCTACACTGACAACAGTTATTGTCTTTTTACCTGTTGTCTTTCTAAGCGGCATTGCAAAGCTTCTCTTTGTTCCTCTAACAATAACAATAGCTGTGGCGTTGTTCGGATCATTCTTTGTTTCACGAACGATTACTCCGCTGATGTGTTTACATTATCTTCCGCCGGAAAAAGAGTTGGACAGGACATCGACAAAATTCTCGGACCGTAGCAGGGTGTATTTTCACGACAAACTTGAGAGTATCGAATCGTTCTATGAAAAATGTCTTCGCTGGACAATGCAGCACAAGAAAACGATTGTTATTAGCATTGTTATATTCTCTGCATTGTCGCTGGGTCTTTTTGCTTTGATCGGCACAGAATTTTTTCCTGATCAGGATGAAAGCAAACTGAGAATATCGTTTAAACTGCCCGTCGGTTCGCGGTATGAATCAACGGATTCGGTGGCGAGGCAAATGGAAAAAATTATTCTTGCGGCCGTCCCTGAAACGCAGGTTCTCATCACCGATGTCGGTATCAACACAAATGCTAAAGCAGGCGGAGGTATTGGAGGTGGAGGAAATTCCGGAAGTCATGCGGGCAACATTCAGATTGGTCTTGTGTCTCCGGAAGAGCGTAGCCGCTCCATGTTTGAAATTGCTGCAGATGTCCGGCGCAAATTAGCGAAGCTGTCAGGCGTACAAGTGTTTGTGAATCCTAGTGGTATATTACGTACTCTATTAAATTTTGGTTCTTCCGCTCCTATTGATGTTGAAATACGCGGGTTTGACCTTGAGACTGGAAATGCACTGGCAAAGGAAATTGCACAAATTGTCCGATCGACTCCGGGTGCGGCGGATGTGCAGATCTCGCGCGACGACAATTTGCCTGAATTGCATGTCAATATCGATCGCAATAAAGCAGGCGTACTGGGAATCGATGTCGCGGGAATTTCCAACACAATCTATACGTGCATGGCCGGAACTGTCGCATCGCTGTACACTGATCCGGTTTCCGGCAATCAATATAATATACTCGTGCGGCTGAATCAGGATTATCGAAACCAGATCGAAGATTTAAAACAATTAACAATTACAACGGCGAACGGGCAGCAAGTGCTGCTGGGAAATATTGCAACGATTGAAAAACAGAGCGGTCCCGTGCAGATCGATAGAAAATATCAGCAGCGTCTTGTCGAAGTGACGGCAAATGCTGTGGGACGGGATCTGGGAAGCGTTTCGAAGGATATTCAAGATAAACTCGAAAAGTTAAATATACCACAGGGATTTGAAATCAAACAGACGGGCAATGTTGAGCAGCAGAAAAAAACATTCGGTGACTTAAGCTTGGCATTTATGCTTGCCATTGTTTTGGTGTACGTCGTTATGGCATCGCAATTTCAATCATTCCTCGATCCATTTATTATAATGTTTACCGTTCCACTCGGCATAACCGGTGTTTTGTGGATGTTGTTCCTTACGCATACGACGCTTTCGGTTACATCGTTTGAGGGGGTCATCGTGATGGTCGGCATTGTTGTGAGTAATGGAATTCTTCTGGTAGATTATACTAATCATTTGCGTGCGAGCGGCCTTGAATTGCATGAAGCGGTGGTACGCGGCGGTAAGACACGCTTAAAACCGATTCTTATGACATCACTTGCGACCGTGCTCGGTTTAATTCCTATGGCAGCCGGCATTGGCGGCGAATCAACTCAAGCACCATTAGCGATTGCAGTCATCGGTGGTTTAACATTTGCTACAATCTTGACATTGTTCTTCGTTCCAATTCTTTATACAATTTTTGAAGAACGTTTTAAACGAGAAATGAAGCATGATGGAGATGAACAAGAAACTGTTCCAGCAGTAACGGTTCAATCGGAAAGATAGCTCTCTAATTCGAAACAGGCTAAATCCAATATTGTTCGGAAGCGAAAAAGAGGGACTGAATCTGATTCTTCTTCATAGTTGTTTGATAAAATAGTAATATCCACTAAAAGCGCAAAAGATCTCTAAAGACGTGGAGAAACCTTCCATGTCTTAGAATTCCAGTGAAACATTACAATCTACCTTCCTTTATTTCGTTTATCTAACCATACCCTGTCCCGCACTTTCAATGTGACTCTCGATACATTCCGTTTGGTTTTTTGCATATAAAAGAATAATTTGACGTCGAGTTCTTTGTAGTCTGCTTAAAGTGTCTATAGCTAGGGCTTGAAATGCTAAATTACATCTGGATATTTCTAATAGCAATCGCACTTATTGTTGGTATTGGCAAAGACATCAATGATGAATTGCAGAACACATACCAAAATGGTGTGCCGCTGGAAGTAACATTCCTCTCATCGCAAACGCCATCCGGTACAGCCACAAGGTGGGAAGGTCAGTTTTATCTTACTGCAAAACAATTCAATGATTTCTACAAAACGACATCACAGGTTGAAGAAGTAAAACAACCGGTTATTATTTCGCTTTCATCAGATAGCACAGGAAGTTTTCTCTTTTCTTCTACAGATAATACAACGGTGCTATGGAAAGAAATGAGCAAATCAGCTTCGACCAAAGATAAACTGATGGGGAAGGTGGAGAAAATAGAATTCTCAGATGACAAATCTTGGGCAAAAGGGCAAATAATGCTAGAACCGATTCGCTTTGTGAAATTGAAAGCTATTACACAAGCCGCAATTGATTTCGCAAACACTGCAGTTGAGATTGCAATTGGACTAATTGGTGTGATGTCACTTTGGCTTGGTCTCATCAAAATTGCAGAGGAAGCTGGGTTAGTGAAAGTGCTCACGCGATTGCTTGCTCCAATTACAAAACGGTTGTTTCCAGATGTTCCTTCCGATCACCCCGCTATTGGCGCGATCATTATGAACATAGCGGCAAATATGCTCGGTCTTAGCAATGCAGCAACACCGATGGGTTTGAAAGCAATGGAGGAATTGAATAAACTCAATCCAAAAGCCGGCACGGCAACGAATGCGATGGTGACTTTCCTTGCTATTAATACCGGCGGATTGATTTTAATACCGGCAACTGCGATTGCGGTACGAGCAGCATCTGGCTCTGCAAATCCAGGTATCATTATTGGCACGGCAATCTTCGGTGCAGGTTGCGCGACGATAACCGGAGTTGTTGCATCAAAAATTCTTCAGCGTCTTCCGAAATACAAAAGGGAATTAAAGGAAAAAGAGAAATTAACGAAGGAGGAAGACAATGGCTAATCTCTTTCGTTTCGTCATCAACCTAATTTCTATCTTAGCAATTCCACTGATGATTGCAGTGTTTCTTGGCTGGGGATTTGTCAAGAAGGTGCGTGTGTATGAAGTCTTTGTAGAAGGAGCTAAGGATGGATTCAATACTGCAATTCGCATTATTCCATACTTAGTAGGAATGTTATTTGCGATCGGTATCTTCCGTGCAAGCGGTGCAATGGATTTGCTGGTTTTAATAATTTCACCGATAACAAATTTGATTGGTATGCCTGCAGATACATTGCCAATGGCGCTGATGCGCCCGCTATCGGGCAGTGGTTCATTGGGAATTATGACAGAGTTAATGAAGACGCACGGCCCGGATTCGTTTGTTGGCGTGCTTGCTTCAACGATGTACGGCAGCTCAGAAACAACGTTTTATGTGCTCGCCGTTTATTTCGGAGCGGTGAATATCAAAAATTCTCGCCATGCCGTACCAGTTGGATTGCTTGCAGATCTTGCCGGTATGCTTGGCGCTGTTTTTATTTGCCGGATCCTTTTCGGAATTTAATAAATAGAAAGAAAAATGACAGGAGGAATCATGAAATCAATTAAAATATTTATCATTATCATCTTTATGTCGATTTTTTTATCAGTAATCGTGAATGCACAACTACCAAACGCCGCCACAGCGATGATGGGAAAAAGCGGTGGTGAAGTCCCTATGGGAGTTGGTGCCACTTTCATAAATGGCGAAACATATTACTTGGTCAGTTTTGCACCGGAAGTAGCATTCGGACAACTCGGTATAGGTCTCGATCTCAATTTACGATTCAACACGCAAGGAAATTTACGCATGGGTGATTATGCAAAATTTGAAGATTATCTCCGTATCATTCGTTATGTTCGCTGGGCGCAGAAAGGTGATCCATTCTACATACGCGTCGGACAACTTGATTATTCGCTTCTTGGTCACGGATCTATTATCTACAACTACTGCAACAGTGCAAGCTATGATATGCGGAGAACAGGAATAGAGTTAGATATGAATTTTGAGAAGTATGGTTTCGAGTCAATGTACAGCGATCTCACAGGAAGAGGATTGCTGGGTTTGCGCGGGTATGTAAAGCCCCTAAAGTTCACAAGTCTTGCTAAGATTCCAGTCATAAACAACTTTGAAGCTGGTGTCACCTATGCGCGTGATTTAAATCAGTATGCCGATTACGCATACACTAATACTTACTCAAACATTGATTCGAGCAGAACAGGCCTTTCGATCTATGGCTTAGATTTTGGTTTACCCATTCTATCCTACTCATTCCTAAAATCAACCTTGTATTACGATTTTGCTCAGATCGCCAATTATGGACATGGTTCTTCTATCGGTATAAACATGAATTTTTCAGGTATGGGGATTCTCAATATGCGAGGGAAATATGAATATCGTATGAATGGTGCAAATTATATACCCGCTTATTTTAATGCACTATATGAACATGATCGATTTAATTTTGTCAATAGACTCAGTAAATCTGACACACTTTGGCAGGTTGCAGCAAACCGAGGTTATTATGGCGAGCTAATTATTAGTCTCCTTAATACATTCAACATCATCGCTGGCTATCAGGCTTCATATGATGTCAAAGACCAAGGCATACTGCATGCAGAATTGCAATTGCCACAGATTGCCGGCATCGTTGTGCGGGCTGGGTTTGATAAAACAAGAATAGGACGCATTTTTATATTGGATGATAATTCTATCCTTAGCGCAGAGATTGGCTACAAGCCTGTCAAATATTTGTTGGTATCAATGCTTTATCAGCGGACATTCTCAAACAGAAATCCAGATGGATCCCTACGCACTGACGGTTCCTTTATTAAACAAGATCGAGTGGAACCAAAGGTCAGTTTTGTTTATGATTTTTAGATTAGCAAGTCAAAAGAATCTATTGAATAAACATTTGCATTGATGATCATAGGGCGTTTAATTCCTATCTTTTAGATGCACAGAACGACCTATATTTTTTAAATTAATCCTGGCATAGATAATGAAGGGTCTTAATGTATTAGACCTTCACTCAAAATTGAGAGACGATTCTGAAACAGGTTCGCCTTCTTTGCATTTCACCGCTCTTCTTTTTACTTTCAAACAACAAATCAAACTGTTACTGAAAGCGAATAATCCATGAACATTCAATTTCTCGGAGCCGCACAAACAGTCACCGGCTCGATGCATCTCGTCTCTGTGAATGGTACAAAAATTCTTCTCGACTGCGGTATGTTTCAAGGAAGGCGAGCAGAAGCGTACGAAAAGAATCGCAATTTTCCATTCGATCCATCCAAAATTGATGCGGTTATTCTCTCGCATTCTCATATTGACCATGCTGGTAATCTTCCCAATCTTGTGAAGAATGGTTATCGAGGTCCGATCTATGCTACATCGGCAGCACGCGATTTGTGCAACATTATGCTGTACGATACCGCTTACCTTCAGGCGCGTGATGTTGAATATGTGAACAAAAGGCACCAAAAAAAGCATGAGCCGCTTGTCCAGCAGTTATATGATGTCGTAGATGTCACCAACACCATGACGCAATTCATTAGCATCAATTATGAACAACAAGTGCAGGTTGCTAAGGGAGTGATGATGAAATTTCTCGATGCCGGACATATTCTCGGTTCTGCTGTGACAGTGCTTGAAGTGGAAGAGAATGGTAAAAGAAAGAAGATAGGTTTTACAGGAGATTTAGGAAGAAAGAATGCACCAATTATTAAGGACCCACAGCCGATTGGCAGTGTGGATGTTTTGATTTCAGAAAGTACATACGGTGGCAAATTACATGATCCAGTAACCGGAATGAAGGATTCGTTATGCAAAGTCATCCAGCAAACAGCTGATCGAGGCGGCAAGGTGATCGTACCGTCATTCAGTGTCGGAAGGACACAGGAGATTGCATATCTTTTATCCGAATTATTTGATGAAGGCAGATTACCTGTTGTGCCGATTTACGTCGATAGCCCGCTCGCAGTAAATGCAAGCGACATTTTCCGTTTACACACCGAGTGTTTTGATCAAGAAACACTTGCTCACTTGCATGCGCATGAAGATCCATTTGGTTTCAATCGATTGACGTATGTGCGGTCAGTAGATGAATCAAAAAAATTGAATGATATGCATTCTCCGTGCGTTATTATTTCGGCATCCGGAATGTGTGAAGGCGGAAGAATCGTGCACCATCTTGCCAACAACATCGAAAATCCTAATAACACTATTCTGATCTGTGGATTTCAAGCGGAACACACCCTAGGCAGACGGATAGTTGAGAAACAGCCGGAACTGAACATCTTTGGGGAAATACATAAATTGAATGCGGAAGTAGTGGTGCTAAATTCATTCTCTGCGCATGCAGGTCAGGATGAATTGGTAGAGTATATTACAGCAGCTGACCAAACTCAATTGAAAAAAATATTTCTTGTGCACGGCGAATTAGTACAGATCGAAAAACTTTCTGCAAAACTCAAAGAAACAGGCGTGAAAGAGGACATTTATATTCCGGTGACAGGTGAAAAGTTTGAAGTGTAAAAATGAAACTTGATGAACTTGTACTTCCAGTTGAAACCGCGCCCCGCGCAGATTGCGAACGATCTCTGCAAATGTTCCGTGAACGACAGTGGAATTAGCCAGTGATATTCGTACGCAGAAGTCCGAGCACTTTATTATGTCTTTTTATTTTAGGATTGCTTTTCTTTCATCACACAACGATTGGTCAGGAATTGTCTCGTTCTTTTGCTGCTCCAACAATTGATAGTTTAAATATTTCCTCTCTTAATTTTGATCGTATTCTTGACACTTATGTGTGGACAGGAGATTTCAAAAAAGAAATCTATGGACAACTCTGGGATCTTGATTTACACCAGCAAATTCGATCTCGCCTTATAAAAACTGACCAGATTGCAATTCAAGATGAATATCAAGGACTCATCGCTTTACGTGCGAGACTTTTAGAAAGCTGGAATTTCCAACTCAAAAATTTATCCAATGTTCTTGCCGATAACCGTGCCATTGATCTGAGCAGAATGGCACAGCATCAAGTTTTTGCAGGTTTCGAGTACTTGCCGACGAAAAACATTGCCGGTGAAGCACTGGGAGGATATGAACTGAACACACAAGAGGAGGAGAACGACCATGGTTTTACTTACGCGTTTGGTTTAAATGCTCGTCAAGTGGCACTAGAAGAATTCAATGCTTCTCTTAAATCGTCGTGGAACCAATCCTTGCTTGGCCGTCGTACTCCACGTACAGGAGATATTAAGCTTACACTCTTGCGCGATTTCGGCAGCGGTATTGACGATTCACTTATAGTGAATTACAGTACACAGCGCAGGCAATTTTATACGTCCATCGATTCTTCAAGCCAATTAGTTCTCGGTGTGCCGCATAATATTTTTCAGCGTGATGCAAGTGTGCTTGAAATTTCTAATCAAACGAAGTACAATTTAGGTCGAAGTTTTTCCATGATTGTTTCAATCGGAATATCAAATCAATTGATCAATCGAGGATATCGCTTCAAGGATTATCTTCATCCTGCATCATTGATTCTGGATTCGCGCATACAAGAAATGCAATTCTTTGGTATTGTTTCAATGCAGTGGCAGCCGATTTACTGGCTAAGTGCAGACA
>JBEKLV010000086.1:0-10255 GCA_050008835.1 Bacteroidota bacterium
TCATTGCAGGATTTATGTCCGGAATGGCCGGCAACGTAAGCGCATTTGCCACCGTTTGGACGTACGATATTTATAAACCCCTCCATATCAAGTTAACAAAGAACGAGGGAACTGATGCCCATTACGTTAAAATCGGGAGATGGTGCACGGTCATCGGCGTCTTTGTCAGCATTGGTACTGCATACCTTGTGCAGCAATTTGCCAGCATTATGGATTATGTGCAGGCGCTGTTCAGTTTCTTTGTCGCGCCATTGTTTGGAACGGTTATCCTTGGAATGTTATGGAAACGTGCAACGAAAGCGGCCGGCTTCTGGGGATTATTCGCCGGTATCGGTTCATCCATTGCCATGTGGGCATGGGTAAAAATTGATCACAGCGCGTTGAAGTACATTGCTCTTTCGCCTTATGCAAAAGACATGGCGGAAAATATGTACCGCGGTTTATGGTCGTGGACGATTTGTGTGATCGTAACGGTGGTTGTCAGTTATATGACAAGGCCGAAACCCGAATCCGAATTGGTGGGGCTGGTACGAGGATGCACGGAAATACCATCGGAAGGCGACGTGCCGTTCTACAAGCGTCCTATTGTTTGGGCAACTGCCATCTTTGTCGTATTTGTTGCACTCAATATAATTTTCTGGTAGGAGGATGAAATGGTTGGTCGGCATAAAATATCGATTTGGTTTATTATCGGTTCGATCTTATTGATGTATGGTGTTATCATCTTTTGTTCGAACTTGTATGAATGGTTTTTTCCATCACAAACTCGCATGATAGTTTTAAGTGAATTACATTTTGGAGTTTGGTGGGGAGCGTTACTAATTATTATCGGTCTGATATATTTTATCGCATTCAGGCCGTGGAAGAAAAAAGTAGCATAATCTGAAATCAATCTGCTACTCGGTCGTTCACGAGCAGCGGACTTTACATTCATTGTAACCAAAACAAAAATGAATAAATACGTTATTGGATTGGATTTTGGTACAAACTCTTGCCGTTCTTTGATTGTCGATGTTGCCAACGGGAAAGAATTGGCAAATCATGTGTTCCCGTATCCATCAGGTAGAGATGGAGTAATTGTGGATTCTGCCGATCCTCATCTGGCGCGGCAGAATCCCGCCGATTATCTCTTAGGGACTGAAGTAACAATAAAAAAAGCTCTAAAGAAAGCAAAGACAGTTCGTCCGAATTTCTCTCCGAATGATATTATTGGAATTGGCATTGATACAACAGGCAGCAGTCCGATGCCTGTTAATGCCGATGGTCAGGCCTTATGCTTCGATAAAAAGTTCAAGAAGAATCCTGCTGCAATGGTCTGGATCTGGAAAGACCATACAAGCTACGCCGAAGCAACGCAGATCACTGAACTTGCAGCGAAAATCCGGTCTCAGTATTTGTCTAAAATTGGTGGTACGTATTCCTCGGAATGGTGGTGGAGTAAAATTCTTCACTGCAAAAATATTGCACCAGAAGTATTTGAAGCTGCAAACAGCTGGGTTGAAATTTGCGATTGGATTCCAGCGGTATTGGCAGGTGAACTCTCGCCGAAGAAAATCAAGCGGGGAATTTGTTCGGCAGGCCATAAGGCGATGTTCAATCAAAACTGGGGCGGCTTACCTGACGTTGAATTCCTAGAAACTCTCTCGCCCGGTTTAGGCGCATTGCGAAACCGGCTCTATGATGAAGCTTTTACAGCAGAACAGCGAGTCGGATTTCTTTCATCTGAATGGGCAAAGATACTTGGACTTTCCACAGATGTCGTAATTGCAGTCGGTGCGTTCGATGCACATATGGGAGCCGTTGGAGCAGGAATTTCCACCGGGACACTCGTGAAAATTGTTGGAACGAGCACTTGTGATATCATGATTCATCCTCACAAAGAACAGCTAAATGATATTCCAGGTGTCTGCGGTATTGTTGATGGTTCGGTGATGAATGGGTATTATGGCATCGAAGCGGGCCAATCTGGGGTGGGAGATATATTTCTCTGGTTTGTCAACAACCTCGTTGGTGATTCATACGGAAAAACACAAGACGAGAAATTTAGAAATCTTGAAAAGGCAGCATCGAAATTGTTACCAGGCGAAAGCGGACTGCTTGCCCTCGATTGGAATAATGGTAACCGAACTATTCTCGTCGATGTGCGTCTGAGTGGTATGTTGATAGGCCAATCGCTGCATACGACACCGGAAGAAATTTATCGATCGTTAATTGAAGCAACCGGTTTCGGCGCACTCGCTATCATTGATCGTATTGAAGAATATGGCGTGATGGTGAAGGAAGTTGTCAATTGTGGCGGATTGGCAATGAAAAACAAATTGATGATGCAAATTTATGCAGATATCGCCGGGCGCCCGATGAAAATTTCCCGCAGCGAGCAAACACCAGCACTTGGCGCTGGTATCTTTGCATCCGTAGTGGCCGGAAAGAATGTTGGTGGATACGATTCTCTTGCCGAAGCGCAGCAAGCAATGACAGGAGTTGATAAAGTATATATGCCAATCAAAGAAAATCATGAGATCTATAAGAAGCTCTACTCACTTTACCGTCAATTGCACGATGGATTTGGTACGAAGCAATGGAATGGTAATATGTTCAATGTGATGAAAGAATTACTGCTGTTGCGCGATGAAGTGCGGAGAAAGAAATGATGCTCAAACAATTGAAGGAAGAAGTCTTTCAAGCAAATATTGATTTATTGCGGAATCGCCTTGTAATACTCACTTGGGGAAATGTCAGCGGTATCAGCCGTGCTGATGGATATGTGGTTATCAAACCAAGTGGTGTTGACTATGAAGTAATGAAACCTTCTGATATGGTGGTAGTAGATCTCGAGGGAAAAATTGTCGAAGGGAATTTCCGCGCGTCCTCTGATTTACCAACCCATCTCCTGTTGTACAAAAATTTTTCTTCCATTGGTGGAATTGCTCATACACACAGCACGTATGCAACGATATTTGCACAAGCCTGCAAGGAAATTCCATGTTATGGAACAACGCATGCCGATCATTTCAACGGCTCTATACCGGTTACTCGATTTCTGACAAAAGAAGAAGTTAATAGCAATTACGAAGAGAATACCGGTTTGGTTATTATCGAAAGGTTTAAATCTCTGGATCCTGAAAGCATGCCTGCTGTTTTAGTAGGCGGACATGCGCCATTTGCATGGGGAACGAATGCAGATGATGCGATGAAAAATATTCTAATATTAGAAAATGTGGCGCAGATGGCATTGGGTTCGTTACAGTTGAATCCTAGTCTTGTTCAGCTTCCATCATTCATTCAGGAAAAACATTTTCAACGAAAACACGGGCCGAATGCATATTACGGTCAAAAGAAAAAATAAAGGAGTAATGTTCATGCAAAATATTCCAGTCATTAAACTCGGTCTTGTTGCGGTGAGCCGGGATTGTTTTCCTATTGAATTGTCACGTAAGCGCCGGAAGAATGTTATAGCCGCATGCAAGAAAGCAAAAGTACAAATCATTGAAATCGAAACCATTATCGAGAATGATAGGGACGTTCTGAAAGCGTTAGATGAATTGAAGAGGAAGGATGTCAACGCGCTGACACTTTATCTAGGGAACTTTGGTCCGGAAGGTCCGACAACATTACTTGCAGAAAAGTTCGATGGTCCGGTCATGTTTGTCGCGGCGGCTGAAGATACTGGAAAAGATTTAATAAATGGACGTGGTGATGCCTATTGCGGATTGCTAAGTGCATCATACAATATCGGTCTGCGGAGACTGAAGCCGTACATCCCAGAATATCCAATTGGTGATCCGGAAGATATTGCCTCGATGTTAGCAGATTTTTTTCCCATTGCCCGTACTGTTATCGGCGTCCGTAATTTGAAAATTCTCTCTTTCGGACCGCGCCCGTTCGATTTTTTAACATGTCATGCGCCGATTCAACCGCTCTATGATATGGGAATAGAAATCATGGAGAACAGTGAACTCGATTTGCTGGATATCGTTCAAGCTGAAAATGGAAATCCGGCAATCAAACGTATTACCAAGGAGATGAGCAAAGAACTTCGGAAGGGCAATACATATCCAGAACTTCTTGAGAAACTTGCACAATACGAATATTCTCTCGAAAAATTCATGAATGCAAATCTAGGTGCTTCAAAGTACGCAGCGTTTGCCAATAAATGCTGGCCGGCATTCGAAAAACATTTTGGTCATGTGCCTTGCTACCTGAATTCTCGTTTAGCAGCAAGGGGCATTCCTGTCGCTTGTGAAGCTGATATTTATGGAGCATTAAGTGAATACATGTCTATCTGTGCAACGGAAATTCCGCCTGCGATCTTGGATATTAATAATTCTGTTCCAAAGGATATGTACAAAGAAAATAAAAAAGTCATAGGCGATTATACGCTGAGTGATCTCTGGATGGGATTCCATTGCGGTAATACATCATCCGGTTGTCTGGTACAACCGATTATGCAATATCAATTGATCATGCACAGGCTTATGGAGCCGGAAAGCAAACCGGACATCACGCGTGGTACGTTGGAAGGACAGATTAAAGCCGGTCCGATATCAATCTTCCGCATTCAATCAACCTCCGATGCAAAGATTCGTGCGTACGTAGCAAACGGCGAAGTATTAAGGATCAATCCAAAATCTTTTGGATCCATCGGTGTCTTTGCTATTAAGGAAATGGGACGCTTCTACCGTCACGTGTTGATTGAAAAACGATTCCCGCATCATACTGCTATTGCATTTAACCATGCAGGAAAAACACTTTTTGCTGCGAGCAAAATGCTTGGAGTCGATGAAGTCTTCTTTAATCATCCTGAAGGAATGATGTACCCCTCAGAAAATCCGTTTAAATAAATTTCCCTTTCTATAAATCTTTACGCCAACTCCGATGGATCTTTAAGGTGCATCGGAGTTGTCTTATACGAGTATCTACGTTAACGATAATGACTTGTTTTCGGCGATCTATTGAGTCACGAAATGGTTCGCAACGCCCCATGTGCAAAGATTATGGAATCCACTTTCGTCCGGGGAAACGGGACTTCCTCCAAAAGAATTTCTATATTAAAGCCAAACAAAAGAAAATTACTCTACACAATATTCATAAAAGGAAATCGATTCCAGGATTGGATCACATAATCCTCTAACGGGAGAATTCGAATTGCCAGAAAAGTCTTACAAATGAAAATCATGAAATATGCCATCTTTATCAATCTTATCTTCGTTATAAATCTTTTCTCCCAATCGCCTGAAGAAAATATAAAATCGGCTCCTTATAAAAATCCAAATCTTTCCGTTGAAGAACGCGTCATCGATCTGGTATCTCGAATGACGCTAGACGAAAAGATCAGCCAAATGATGAATGCTGCCGATTCAATAAGCCGGCTTAGCGTGCCGGATTATAACTGGTGGAGCGAAGGTCTTCATGGAGTCGCTATCTCTGGCATCGCAACAGTTTTTCCGCAATCCATAGGACTTGCAGCAACCTGGGACGACAGTTTATTGAACCGTGTTGCCGATGTGATATCGACGGAATTCAGAGCGAAATTCAACGACTATCAAAAAAAAGGAGATCATGGAATTTTCAAAGGTTTGACTGTCTGGTCTCCGAATGTAAATATTTTCCGTGATCCGCGCTGGGGAAGAGGACAGGAAACATACGGTGAAGATCCATACCTCGCTTCCCGAATGGGTGTTGCTTTTGTAAAAGGGATGCAGGGCGACGATCCCAAATATTTTAAAACTATTTCAACGCCAAAACATTATGCCGTCCACAGCGGACCTGAACCCGAGCGCCATCATTTCGATGCGACGGCAGATTATCGCGATTTTAGCGAAACATATACTCCTGCTTTTAAAGCATGTATTACTGAAGGCGGCGCATTCTCTATTATGGGTGCCTACCAGCGCTACCTCGGTACGCCATGTTGTGCAAGCGAACTTTTGTTGAAAAAGGTGCTGCGTGAAAAATGGAATTTCAAAGGATACGTTGTCTCGGATTGCGGCGCGATTTATGATATTTACGGAAGTCATAAATTTGTAAGTACGCCGGAAGAGGCTGCTGCTCTGGCCGTCCTTGCGGGATGCGATCTCGAATGCGGTGATACGTACAGGTACCTGAAGAGTGCAGTGAAGAAAGGTTTGCTGAAAGAGTCAGACATCGATGTTTCCGTAAAGCGTCTTTTTACCGCGCGTTTCAAACTCGGATTGTTCGATCCTCCCGAAATGGTTCCGTATACACAGATCCCGATATCGGAAAACGACAAACCGGAACACCGTGCATTAGCATTGAAAGCGGCACGTGAATCGATAGTCCTGTTAAAGAACGACAAAAATATTCTGCCGTTAACAAAGAACATAAAAACGATTGCTGTCATAGGCCCGAATGCCAATGTGTTGGAAGTCCTGTATGGCAATTATAACGGAACCTCATCTAACCCGGTTACACCGCTTGAAGGAATAATGAATCATGCACCTGCATCCACAAAAATAATATATGAGCCGGGTTCCAACACAGCCGACGAATTTCCAATTCTCTCGGCAATTCCGGATTCAGTGTTACAAACAGGACAAGATGAACCTGGATTAAAAGCTGAATATTTTGATAACATGAATTTATCAGGAGTTCCATTTCTGACACGAATCGATAGGCAAGTCGACTTTGATTTCATCCGGAAACCATCTGTACCGGGGAAAGATATGAAATTCTCGGTACGGTGGACAGGCTGGTTTGCTCCGCCTGTCACGGATTCTTATTTCATCGGATTTATTGGAGATGACGGCTATCGTGTCTACCTTGATGATTCGCTTCTCGTTGAAAATTGGAAGGATCATGCGCCTTCATTGAGTAAAATAAAGATGGATTTAATAAAAGGTAAAAAATACAATGTCAGGATTGAGTATTATCAGAACATAGGCGGGGCGGAAGCCAGATTTCAGTGGGCCAGAAAAGATGAGAATTATCTTCAAAAAATCGATGATGCAGTAAAGCAAGCTGATGTGGTTATTTATGTTGGTGGAATTTCGCCCTCGCTCGAAGGAGAAGAAATGTCGATTGATATCGAAGGATTCCATAAAGGCGACCGCACGACACTCGACCTGCCCGCTGTGCAGGATAAAATTCTAAAGAGAATCAAATCATCCGGAAAACCTGTCGTCTTGGTACTAATGAACGGTAGTCCGTTATCGGTGAATTGGGCGAATGAACACGTCGATGCCGTTGTTGATGCCTGGTATCCCGGTGAAGAGGGTGGGAATGCCATTGCGGATGTCATTTTTGGCAACTATAATCCTGGAGGGCGGTTGCCGGTAACTTTTTATTCGTCTGTCAAAGATCTTCCTCTATTTGAAGATTACAATATGAAAGGGAGAACCTATCGTTATTTCGAGGGTACTCCTCTCTATGAATTCGGTTATGGATTGAGTTATTCGGCTTTTAAATATTCCAACATAAAATCACCAGCAACCGTGAAGACAACCGAGAAAGCAAAAATATCGGTTGAAGTTGAAAACACAGGTGCGAGGGATGGCGATGAAGTGGTCGAATTTTATACGAAGATCCTCGATGCAAACGTGCCTGTACCTGTTCATGCACTCCAAGGATTCAAACGCATTTTCCTTAGAAGTGGGGAGAAGAAAACGGTTGAGTTCGATCTCAAACCCGAACAGTTCTCTATAATAAATAATAAGAATCAGTGTGTTGTCGAACCGGGAAGGATACATCTCTATGTTGGCGGCTGTCAACCTTCGCAAAAAGCATTAACCTCGGGTAATGTACTCAAAGCCGAACTAAGAATCATAGGAGATGTAAATATACTCGAATAAAAACGTGCCGTTTTTTAATTAGGAATTATTCATGATTCTGTTTCGTTCGTGTTTGCTTTGAAAGGAGAAAGCTTGACAAGAAGCCGAGAAGGCGGTTCTGCCTCCAGAACGACGGGAGCCCTTTCCTGGGAAGGGTTGCTTAATCTATTTGTAGTGTACATTGTATGGGGAAGCACTTACTTAGCTATTCGTATTGCAGTGCGTGAAGGTTCCGGTTTTCCTCCATTCCTAATGGCTGCCGGACGCACGATAATTGGCGGATTGATCCTGCTGGCTTGGGCAAAAATTAAAGGTGAGCGATTAAGGCTTGTCCGCAGCGATGTTCTCCTTCTTATTACTACTGGCGCTATGCTCTGGATCGGCGGCAACGGGTTAGTGAACTGGGCAGAGCAGCGCATTCCTTCGGCTTTGACAGCATTGTTCTTAGCCTCAACACCACTTTGGGTGGCAGCTTTGGAATCGGTTATTGAGCGGCGAGTCCCATCTCTCTTGTTGACTGGCTCCTTGTTGTTAGGTTTTTGCGGTACAGGATTTCTTTCTTACCCCATACTCTCCGGCGGTATTCATGCCGATATTATCTCTATTGCCGTTCTTTTTATTGCGTCTTTAAGTTGGGGAAGCGGCTCGCTTCTGCAACGGCACCATGGAGTGCATCTCAGCGCTCGTGTGACTGCCGGCTATCAGCAGATTTTTGCTGTGCCGGGTTTTCTTGTTCTTAGTTATTTAACCAGCGAACCCCGGCCGACACCTCTTCCTTCTGCGTGGATGGCTTTTGCTTATCTCGTGGTTTTTGGTTCGGTGATCGCTATTGCCTCTTTTACTCGAGCCCTGCAAATCCTTCCTACGAAAGTCCTCTTTACTTATAGCTATGTAAATCCTATGATCGCACTTTTTCTGGGGTGGATCATCCTCAGCGAACCGATTACCAATTGGACTTTGTTGGGAGCCGTTATGATTATTTCAGGTGTGGCAGGTGTATTTAAGGAGAACCAGAATGCCAGATCAATCATCTATAATAAAAATGGCACATAACCCGAAACATTAGGCACAAGTTAAAGCATTCCTAATCCACAAGATATATTACAGATACTATGGATTGAGGTGAATAAAACCGTCAGTTTGTTTTCGGAATTAAAAAGTAATCCGCAAGTGGTTTCGAGTTACCATTTACTATATGTTAAAGAAGGATCCGCTTCCTTTATATATTTTTTCTTTCCTTAAAATTTGCAAGGGAACATTTCTTCCCCTAAAGACACACAAACATTATCAATAGAGTGAAAAATAAATGTAGGGATTCCCCTACACCTTATTTAGTCTTTCCCATCTGTTGTATCTTAAGAAATATAACTACTCTGCATCTAATTAATAGTCAAGTAATTCTAATCTCTCATTATTTAATTATCCGAGGAGGTTCCAATGTCTAATTACGTGAAAGACCTCGTTGCCGAGGTAAAAGCCAAAAATCCTATGGAGCCGGAGTTTCATCAAGCAGTGCAAGAGGTAGCTGAGTCATTGTCTCTTGTTTTGGAGCGTCATCCGGAATATCGCTCGTTTAAAATTCTCGAACGAATCATTGAACCAGAACGAGTGATTCTATTCCGTGTTCCCTGGATAGATGATCAAGGTGAAATACATATTAACCGCGGCTATCGTATTCAGATGAACAGCGCCATTGGTCCGTACAAAGGCGGCTTGCGGTTTCATCCTTCCGTAACACTAGGTATTTTAAAATTTCTTGCATTCGAACAGGTTTTCAAAAACAGTCTTACCACGCTGCCGATGGGTGGAGGTAAGGGCGGTTCAGATTTCGATCCAAAAGGAAAGAGCGATCTGAAAATTATGCGTTTCTGTCAGGCGTTCATGAGTGAATTGTTCCGTCACGTCGGCTCGGATACAGATGTTCCTGCCGGCGATATAGGAGTTGGCGGACGCGAAATCGGATATCTTTTTGGTCAATATAAAAAATTACGGAATGAATTCACGGGCGTGCTAACGGGTAAAGGTCTTAACTGGGGTGGCTCGCTCATTCGTCCAGAAGCAACTGGTTATGGTGCAGTCTATTTTGCAGCCGAAATGCTTTCGACGCGCGGAAAAACACTTGAAGGGAAAAAATGTCTTGTTTCCGGAAGCGGCAATGTAGCGCAGTACACAGTTGAAAAAATTAACCAACTTGGCGGAAAAGTAGTAACACTTTCCGATTCAAATGGTTATATTTACGATGAAGAAGGTATTGACGAGAAGAAACTGGCGTTCATTATGGAACTGAAGAATGTTCGTCGTGGACGCATCTCGGAATACGCTGAAAAATATAACAAAGCAGTCTACACGCCTGTCGATTCTAAGCTAGATTACAATCCGCTGTGGAATCATAAAGCGGATTGTGCGTTCCCAAGCGCAACACAGAACGAAGTCAGCGGTAAAGATGCACAAAACTTGTTGAAGAACGG
>JBEKLV010000087.1:0-10229 GCA_050008835.1 Bacteroidota bacterium
ATGGCAAACTGCAGCCATTCAAGCGTGGTGCTTTCACCTTGGCGACGAAATCAGGAGTTCCAGTTGTGCCGATGACTATCAATAATACATTTGGGATTATGCCGAAAGGATCTTTCAACGTTAAGCGGGCAAATATTTCAGTGGTATTGGAAAAACCAATTTCCACAGACAAACTTCAAAACAAAGCCGATGAATTGGAATTAATGGACCAAGTACATAAAGCAATCGAAAAACATTATGTTGATCAATCATGAGATGACGTATGGCAGTAACGATAGAAGATGTTGAACATATAGCAAAACTGGCAAATTTAGAATTTACGGATGCAGAGAAAGAAAAGTTCACGCACCAGATGAACCAAATTTTGGAATACATGGAAAAATTAAACTCTTTGGACACAAGCAACGTTGAACCACTCTCGCATGTTATTGAACTCAGCAACGTATTCCGTGTGGATGAAGTGGAACCCGGCGTATCAACTGAGGACGCTTTGAAGAATGCCCCGGCAAAGAATGAAAAGTTTTTCAAAGTACCGAAAGTAATTGGCGAGAAATCCTGATGCCTGCGAAACCGATTGTTATTGGAGTTATTCCGTCACGCTATGCATCGCATCGCCTGCCGGCAAAACCTTTGATTGATTTATGCGGCAAACCGATGGTGCAGCGAGTATATGAACAGGCAAAGAAAGCCCAATTGCTTGATCGCGTTGTAGTTGCAACAGATGATGTGCGCATTGAAGAAGCTGTGCGTCAGTTTGGCGGCGATGTGATGCTTACATCGCAAGAGATAGCAAGTGGAAGTGACCGTGTTGCCGCAGTTGCATTGCATATGACGGGTGATATCTTTGTGAATATTCAAAGCGATGAACCATTGATTGCACCGGAAATGATCGATCAAGGAGTTCAACTTCTTCTTAACGACACATCAGTTTCGGTTGGGACATTAGTAAAACAAATTTCTTCACAAGAAGAATTATTTAATCCGAATGTGGTAAAAGTTGTTCTCAGTTATGGTGAATATGCCATATATTTCTCTCGTTCAACAGTTCCTTATGTGCGTGGTGAAGCTGACGAGAAGCGATGGCTTGAGCGGTATACATTTTATAAGCATATCGGGTTGTATATCTTTCGGCGTAAGTTTTTAGTTCAGTACGCACAACTGCCGGTTTCTAATCTGGAAAAAGTAGAAAAATTAGAGCAGCTGCGGATTCTTGAAGCAGGGTATAAAATTAAAGCGGGTATAACGAAATACGATAGTATTCCAATTGATACACCGGGAGATGTTGCCCGTGTAGTTGCAATACTACAACAGACATCATCGGATATTTAAACGAGAGACCAATGGCAAGAAACAATGTGAAATATATTTTTGTAACAGGCGGCGTCGTTTCATCGCTTGGCAAAGGAATCGCTGCTTCCTCACTGGGGATGCTGCTCAAAGCCCGTGGATTGCGCGTGACTATTCAGAAATTCGATCCGTATATCAATGTTGATCCGGGGACGATGAATCCGTTTCAGCATGGTGAAGTGTATGTAACGGAAGACGGCGCTGAAACGGATTTGGATCTTGGCCATTATGAGCGGTTTCTCAATGAGAATATGACTCGTCAAAACAATACGACTACAGGTCAAGTATATTACGAAGTGATTTCACGAGAGCGACGCGGCGATTATCTTGGTGCGACTGTACAGGTGATTCCGCATATCACGGATGAAATAAAAAAACGCTTATGGAATCTTGCCAAGACCAGCAAATACGACGTCATTATTGTGGAGGTAGGGGGCACTGTTGGTGATATTGAAGGATTGCCGTTCCTTGAAGCCATTCGTCAGTTCAAACACGATGTTGGACGGCGCAACGCAATTAATATTCACTTAACATTGATCCCATATATTAAATCAGCGGGTGAAATAAAAACTAAACCTACACAGCATAGCGTAAAGACACTTCTCGAAATCGGATTGCAGCCGGATATCCTTATCTGTCGCACAGAGAAGCCATTATCAAAAGAACTAAAGGAAAAGATCGCCTTATTCTGCAATGTGGAAACTCGCTCGGTGATTGAAGGGCGAGATGTTCAATCTATTTATGAAGTTCCGCTTATGTACGAGAAGGAAAATCTTCCTGGAATTGCTATTGAAAAATTAAATCTTAAGTGCGGCAAACCTAATTTAAAGCAGTGGCTTCGGTTCGTCAATAAGGTAAGAAAACCTTCAGGCAAGGTCCGTATCGCCGTTTGCGGGAAGTATATTGAATTAAAGGATGCCTATAAAAGCATCTCTGAAGCTTTTGTTCATGCAGGTGCAGAGAACGATGTAGAAGTACAACTTGATTGGATTCGAGCTGAAGATATAGAAGATTATGGCGCTGAGAAATATTTAAAGGGTGCTACTGGATTGCTGGTCCCATGGGGATTTGGCAACCGCGGAATTGAAGGGAAAATTGATGCTATCAGATTTGCACGAGAAAATAAAATTCCATTCTTTGGAATATGCCTTGGCCTGCAATGTGCTGTCATCGAATTTGCGCGGAACATATGTGGAATGAAAGATGCAAACAGCACTGAATTCAGAAAGACGAAGCATAATGTAATCGATATGATGCTGGAACAAAAGTCAGTACGAAACCTAGGCGGCACAATGCGTCTTGGTGCGTATCCGTGCACAATTCAGAAAGGATCAAATGCATACGCCGCTTACCGGAAGGAATTGGTAACGGAAAGACATCGGCATAGGTTTGAAGTGAACAATAAGTTTAGGAAGAAGCTTGCGGATAATGGCATGATATTTAGCGGAATGTATATTAATAACGATTTAGTAGAAATTATTGAATTACCAGAGCATCCGTGGTTTGTTGCAGTCCAATTTCATCCAGAATTAAAATCTCGTCCTGTTGTTCCGCATCCATTATTCGTCGGTTTCGTTAAAGCAGTGAAAGAGAATAGTAAGAATCCACAGTCGAGATTAAGTCATAAGAGTAGCAGTTAGTTTTCCCCAAAATATTTGTAAATGATGTACCTCAAGTGAAACAGCTCGCCGAGTTTTTAAAGTTGTCGCTGACGATTATTTTGACAGCGATATTCTTTGCGTGTTCGCCAATGCCGGAGAAAACTCAGCAAAATGGTTTTTTTGCACCAGTTGATCGAATTGTTCATAAGACAGCAGAATCTGATACTCTTGTCGTTATACGTAGAAGCGATAGCACACACGCTGACGATGGTTTAAAAAATTCACTTATTGTCTTACTTCAGCAACAGAACAATCGGTTGGGTGATATGATTAGGCAACTGAATCTGCTGACAAAGAAAAACAATACAGGTAATTTAAAAGACACAGATAATCTTGGTGAAATTCTTGCAAATCGCAGTCAAATCTCGAACGAAATGCTATTGGAAAAGATAAAAGATCAAAACCAGCGACTTAATGATGTCATTGAACAGTTGAAACTTCTTTCCCAGAGCCAAGAGAATCAAAATGAGAATCAATATCATCTTGTGACAGGTGCCAATGTGACTCCTGTTCAACCAGCTCAAGCTCAACAGTTTCCTGTTCTTATCACTAATGCTAATATTGATACTGTTAAACCGACTTTATCGCAACAAGGTTTTGTAACGCGAAAACCTAATACTTCATTAAATTATGGAAAGGCGATACAACTTTATAAAAACCGGGAATATAAAAAAGCGATTGATGCATTTGAGAAATTGTTGAATCAGAAGATAGAGCCAAAGCTTGCTGACCGCTACCATTTTTGGATGGGCGTGTGTTATCTCAATTTGAGCAAAAGCAATAAAGCAATCAACGAATTTACAGATGTGCTTGGATATACTGATTCTGATAAAGCAGAAGAAGCATACTTTATGATTGGTCAGTGCTATGAACGGATAGGGTCAAAGAAGTCTGCGAAAATGACGTATAAAAAAATGCTGCAGATGTATCCTCAAGGAAATCTCAAACAAGTTGCTGAGAAAAAACTCGCGCTCCTGAAGTAAGGGGGAAACCTCAAGAGCGCATTTGATGTCTCAATAGATCACGCATCCACCGAACGTAATCGCGCAGAGACATACTCTTAATTTATTTTGTCATAATCATTTTACGTGTAGTACTTTCGTTGTCTGCAAAGAGTCGGGCGAAATATATACCCGATGATAATTTCTGTCCGCTCGTTGCATTGCTGCTCCATTCCACGCTATAATTGCCAACTGGTTGATATTGGTCAACAAGGCAATTCACTTCGCGACCCGTGATGTCATAAACGCTCAATCGCACTTGTGTTGCCTTATTTAACTGATAGGCAATTCGCGTCGTAGGGTTAAAAGGATTAGGATAATTTTGACCGAGGAGGAATGATTTCGAGTCGTTGTTTGCCGCGATATTAGACTTGCTGCTCCATTCCAAGTTATTAATTGCTACACCTAAACTGTCTGCTTGACTATCAGTGATCATCACATTAGCCAAGGATGCATTACTCTTATCTAATGGATTGATTATAGAAATAGGAAATCGTACCAGCGTGCCTTGACCAATAGAAAAAGTCTTTTTTTCCATGCTTAAGATTAAAATATTGACTGTAGAATCATTCGGTTTATAAGAAGCAACAATCCAGTGCGATTCGACGGTACGACCACCACGTTCAAGTTCACCTAACACAACGTCGGACGAAGTGTGCAAACTGAATTGGACACCAGCAACTGCTTCGGAATTGGCGAGTTGGACTTCGAGAGTATTTATTGCAGTTCGCACTACAGCAAGATTATTGTCGGCATATGATGTGGCTGTTGAGATTAACAGGCATAATAGAATTTGATAGTATCTATTTGTCGTCTTCATTTTTGTTACCTTTCGTTCAACTTCTATTAAAGAAGCTCACTCAACGTGCCAGTCGAAGAAAGGTCACTCTTAAAAATGAAAAAACGAGGAAATGCCTATTAAATAAAGAGGAAATGAGATAAACGTAGACTTCCCAAGGAGGAATATATTAACAGTCACTTTGTAAGTTCTACAAAGGCTCTGTATTCATGGAATTCAGATATGACTAAAAGGTAGGGTTTTTCGTAACAAAGCGGCGAACTTGAAGACACAAAAATTCGTCGCTTTGGCATAGTTTAGAAAGATATTGTTTTTAAAATCTATTTTTCTTTTTTAACGCGTGGTTTCAATGTCCGAGGCTTACGAGTTCGTAAGGGTGCTTGTAATAGCGGCTGTCCTTGTTTGAACGGTGCTTCCGGAATTTTAGGAGTCGGTTGTGAGAAAACAGAAGATTCAGCAGCTAAAAGCATTCTTTGGTGCTCAATATGCTTCATTTGTACCAATTCTTTTCTAATGCGAGATGATGAAAATAGAAAAACGATATTCATTATACCAAGCAATGCCACGAGCGTATAAAGCCAAATGAAATGAATAGTACTCTCTGCGGATGATTTATGAGCTAGTAGTTGAAGTGTATCTAATTTCTTGATGATACTGGCGTTTAACTGGCTATTGGCTTGTGCGATTCCTTCACTACTAGTACCGAGACTGTCTTCGTGATAAGGAGAGATGACATAGACTGGAACGGGCGGCTCTTTCACGTTGGAATTATCCTGAGCAAGGATTTTACAAAAATGAACGCAGCTCAAAGCAGTGATACATATTATCGTTGATACAAAGGATTTGAAATTCATTATCATAGCAAATTCCCTTTGATTTAATGAATACTAGAATTAAGTTAGGAAGACACTTTGCCAAATGCAAACAAGAAGTAATGCTAACGTTCTCGATTTTATAAGCTGCTAAATTTGAATTTTATTTGCTCTTTGGCTATCTTCCTTCAGTATTTTATGCAGACTTATTAATAAGAAATAAACTATACCGTGACCCTGAATTCACAGCCGCCTATTCAATATATTAAGGGTGTTGGACCGAAACGCGCGGAGGCATTAGCGAAACTCGGCATCCATAGCATAAAAGATCTCCTCTCGTATTTCCCTCGCGGTTATCTGGACCGTAGTCAAATTGTACGTATTGCCGATTTGAAAAGTTATATCGAAAAAAGCGAGGCCGTTACTATTTTCGCCGAAGTGTATCGGCAAGAAGCAAGACGCACTCGGCGCAGCAACAAATTACTGTTTATGCTTACAGTGAAAGATGAAAGCGGATTTCTAACTTGTATCTGGTTTGAAGGATTTTATTGGCTGAAAGATGCATTTGACATTGGCGAATTACTTGCGCTTTCCTCCATTCCAACTCTTGATAAACTTGGTCGTCCGCAATTCCTTCATCCGCAATTTGATAGATTGAAAAGTGTTGAAGAAGATGAACCGGATTGGGGCAAATTGTTCAATACTGGCGGTATCATTCCAAAGTATAACTCTAATGCTGAACTCGAAAAAGTAGGACTAGACAGCCGCGGTTTTCGGCGTATCATTCGCAATGCACTGGGTCATCAATCTACTGTAATTAAGGAGACGATATCGTCTGATATTTTGCTTCGTCAATCTCTTTGCGACGAACAAACAGCAATGCGTTCCATTCATTTTCCAGAAAACTTTCAAGAATTAAATACAGCACAGCGGCGGCTCAAGTTTGACGAATTATTCTTTCTCCAGTTAATGTTGGCGTTACGCAAACGTGGAGCACAGCAGCAATTACGCGGGTTGACATATAATGTAGAAAGTAAGCTTGCACGTCAGCTTGTGGATTCTCTTCAGTTTGAATTGACTCTTGCACAAAAGCGGGTACTGCGAGAAATTGTTAATGATTTAAAATCTCCCTGCCCAATGAATCGGCTTATGCAAGGCGATGTTGGAAGTGGAAAAACAATAGTAGCGCTTTGCACAGCACTTATTGCTGTTGAGAATGGCATGCAGGTTGCATTTATGGCGCCGACAGAAATTCTTGCTGAACAGCATTATCAAACTCTTATATCGTTTCTAAAGGATCTGCCGGTGAATGTACGCATGCTCATTGGCGATCAACGGAAGAAATTGCGAGAAGATGTTCTGGAAGATATCCGGAATGGAAGTGCAAATATCGTGGTCGGTACGCACGCATTAGTTGAGGAAAAAGTCGAATTTGCAAAGCTTGGTCTTGTTATTGTGGATGAACAGCATCGATTTGGTGTAATACAGCGTGCGGCATTACGTGAAAAAGGCATCAATCCCGATGTCCTCGTGATGACGGCAACACCTATTCCACGCACACTTGCGATGACATTGTATGGCGATCTTGAGGTATCCATCATTGACGAACTGCCTTTAAACCGTAAACCTATTCGCACGGCCCTTCGGACTGAATCTCAAAAACATAAGGTATATCAATTCGTCAAAGATGAGATTGATCGAGATAGACAGGCATATATTGTTTTTCCTCTCATTGAGGAATCAGAAAAGATTGATCTTAAAGCCGCAACGAAAGAGTATGAACATCTGCAAAAATATATCTTCCCTAACTATCGGCTCGGTTTATTGCATGGTAGATTGAGGCCGGAAATAAAAGATGAGGTGATGCAGAAGTTCAAAACAGGCGAAATTCAGATTCTTGTTTCAACAACAGTTATCGAAGTTGGTATTGACATTCCAAATGCGACTGTTATGATTATTGAAAACGCGGAGCGGTTCGGGTTAGCACAGTTGCATCAACTACGCGGTCGAGTTGGGCGCGGTGCCGATCAATCCTATTGCATTCTAATAGCAAACTACAATTGGTTCGATACACATTCAAAAGGGATGGAGGATCTGGAATTGCGTGACCAAAAGGAACATGCACGCGAGCGTCTGGAGACAATGGTGCAGACGACAGATGGATTTAAAATAGCAGAAGAGGATTTGAAATTACGTGGACCCGGAGAATTCTTTGGCACACGGCAAAGTGGATTACCAGCACTTCGCATCGCAAACCTTGTTGATGATTCGGATTTGCTTACTCTGGCACGTAAAGAAGCGTTCGATCTTATCAGGAATGATCCGCATCTTCGTCAGAAGTCAAATGAATGTATTCGAAAATATTTTGAAGAAGAGTTTAGAGAAATTCTTGAATTGGGAAAGATTGGATAAAGCAGAAACACAAACAACTACAATTATTTTTCTTTATCATTTTCCATTCTTGTATCTCAAATCCAGAATCTCAAGTACAAAATCTCAAGTACAAAATCCTAAGTTGTCTCTCCTATAACAATTAAGCGTTACGAATATTTCTTTAACAAAACGAGTGAAAAAACTTGACAACAAGATAGAAAGGATTATATTAGTATCAACATTTGTTGTTCATTGAAACAGCAAAGTTGATTAGTTCAACAAGTGAAAGGTTGATCTTACCGCTTGCTACAGCGACTGAACGTAGCTCTCGTCTACAATGTGAAGAAAGAAATTGTAGAAGAAGTTTCGAGCGACGATGGTAGTCCGGATAAATACACCGGAGAAGAAAAATCCATCGCAGTAAAAACAGAACTTCATAGGACGAA
Source organism: Bacteroidota bacterium (assembly GCA_050008835.1). Lineage (GTDB taxonomy): Bacteria > Bacteroidota > Ignavibacteria > UBA10030 > UBA10030 > Fen-1298. Next base: position 8,440 of record JBEKLV010000087.1, read on the forward strand.
AGCTGACACATACGCAGAATGGGACACGGAAGAAACTATTCTCGCCGTGAAAGCCGCACTCGAATTGCATCACGATGTTACTCTTATCGAAGCAAATGAGGAGTCCTATCAGACACTTCTTCAAGCGAAACCAGACATAGTTTTCAATATCGCTGAAGGATTGCGAGGACCATCGCGCGAAGCACAAATTCCCGCAATCCTTGAGATGCTCGGCATACCCTACACCGGTTCTGATTCGCTCACACTTGGAATTTGCCTTGATAAGTCACGGACAAAAGAAATTCTTTCATATCACAAAATTTTGACTCCATCGTTTTGTGTTGTTAACGATCTTCATCAATTATCAAAACTAAATATCTCCCTGCCTTGTATTGTGAAACCATTGCATGAAGGATCGAGCAAAGGGATCTATAATGCATCCATCGTTCACACAGAAGAAGAACTCCATCGACAAATCAAACGAGTAATTGAGGAATATGAAGAACCCGCGTTAGTAGAAAAGTTTTTAACAGGACGCGAATTCACCGTAGCAGTTCTTGGAAATGGCTCCGATCTTCGTGTATTGCCCGTTGTAGAAATACGCTTCGATTCACTGCCAGATGGTGTTAATCCTATTTATTCATTTGAGGCGAAATGGATTTGGGATACACTTGAGAATCCAATTGATGTGCATGAATGTCCGGCTAAGGTCTCTCTGAGACTTCAGAAAGAAATTGAGGCTGTTTGCCGCGATACTTATCGTGTACTTCGGTGTCGAGACTGGTGTCGAATTGACATAAGGTTAGATGAACAAGGGCGTCCAAACGTGCTGGAATTGAATCCATTGCCAGGAATATTACCAAATCCTGAAGAACATTCTTGCTTTCCACAAGCTGCCAGAGCGGCAGGAATGGATTACAATACAATGATTAACGCCGTGTTAAGCGAAGGAATCAAGCGATATAATTTAAGTTGATTGAATAGATAATGCTCAAAATGACGCATATTGCGGTTATTTTTAATGAACCAACCATTGCAACAGAAAAAGGACGAATGTTCATATCTGCAGAAGGTCAGGTTGGCGCACTTGCAACTCATTCGGAAATAATTACTAATATGCCGAGTCATTTAGTTGACATGTCGGAAGTTGGTGTAATCGAAGAGCGTGAGCAAGTTGAAAAAGCGCTTCAACACAAAGGATATCGTACTTCACTATTTAATATTGATGGCGATATTAAACGTCTTATCAATTTCATCGAAGTACAAAGGCCTGACATTATATTTAATTTGTGTGAATCGTTGATGGGAGAATCGCTTCACGAGATGCACGTTGCCGGCATCTATGAATTAATGAATATTCCTTACACAGGTGCAGCGACACTTGCACTAGGAACGTGTTTGAACAAAGTCCGCACTAAAGAAATTCTTCGGTCACATGGGATACCGACCGCACGGCATATCATTTCCACTAATGTTGAAACTTGCCATATTAAAGACGCATGTTTGCACTTTCCATTTATTGTTAAACCAATACATGAAGATGCGAGCATTGGTATCGAGAATTCATCTGTGGTCTATGATATTCAATCACTTCAGAAACAGGTTGCCTACATTTTAAGAACCTTCAATGAGCCGGCATTAGTGGAAGAATATATTGAAGGAAGAGAATTGAATGTTGCCATCATCGGCAACGAGCAGCCGACACTGTTGCCGATTTCTGAAATTGATTTTTCAAAATTACCATCTGGCTATCCGAAGATTGTTACTTACAATGCAAAATGGGTTGAGGGCACACCGGAATATGATGGTAC
>JBEKLV010000088.1:0-10151 GCA_050008835.1 Bacteroidota bacterium
AACTTTTACGCGCGGGGCATTGGGCGGTGAGGGCAAGAAGTATCGCTTAGGTGCTGGACGTCCAGCCGCATCGCGATTTGTCCATACTTCATTAGAATCCTGGATACCGTTGCCATTACGATCTTCACCATTATACGTCTTTTGCGCCCATCCGCATGTTTGATATAATTTATCACGGTTATGCGGATAATATGTCAGGTTATCGGGATCAGGCGGTCCCCAGGTTTGCATCTTAGCTGCAAGCAGTGCAAAAACTACGTTTACGGAATCACCGGCAGCAATATGTGAAAATGGCCCTATAGTCAACAATGTCATATTGTTGCTTGGTTTTCCATCTCCGCCAATTCCAAATAGTGCATTTAATTGAGCTGGTAGTAACCCAACAGCCATCTTACTATATTTTAAAGCATCTGTGCCTGGAGCAAAAAATGTCGCATCAGTGCTATTATTGTACAACCAAGATTGATAACTTGTTGTGTTCTTATATGGTGTAGAACCCAAAAATTTAATCCCTCCATACGAATCCGCAGCGCCATTATCACCATCAAAATCGTAGGCAAAAGCGAGATTGAGTGTATCAACATATCCCAACCCGCCCTTATTATAGTACGGTGATCCAACAGTTGAGGGAGTAAGATTCCAATCTCTTACAACGAGATCAGCATACAGACCGACATAGACACTATCTAACGAATTTCCACTTACATTTTTTATCCAGTAATTAAAAATAACAAAATTGTCCGCGAAAGAATAATTGAAGGCATAAGTCTCCATGTGCACATTTATATGCATTGGGTGATGGTCGAAGATAACCTGATTATTTGCCGGGTTTACTGTATTCGTATCAGTAAAATCAGCAATGAAGTCTTGATGACTAACAGCGGAGGGATCATAAAATCTGCTATCCGGCAATGTAGACTTTTCGATAACTTTCGAATTTATTCCTGTGGTAAATTCAAATCCTTGATACTGTTTTCCTGGAGCTATAGAACTGACATCCATAGCACCTGTCGTAACATGAATACCATCAGCAGCCATCGCGCCTACCCAAAGCCCGCCTATAAACAGGTGTTCTATACCCGAACCGCGTGGATATTCCATGGAGGGTTGTCGAAAACCAGTTGTCGGCCAATCATTCAGCCCATTCCCAAAAACGCCAAAATTTGAAACAGTAATAGCGATATTGCCAACATCCGTGTATTTAGTGTTGTCATCGTCTGTCGTTTTACTTAAGTGCTGTGCTTCAGTTGTAACTAATGGAAGAATAAAAGGAAGGAAAAAGAAAAATCGAATCAGTGATTTATTATTCATTCGCATGATCGAAAGCTATACTACAGAATCCTTACTCAATGTATATATTTTTGATTGAGAGTCAATGTTCTTTTTCAGATAAAGTAAAAAAATAATAATTCAATAACACCAATGTTATGATTGCGTTTTGGGTGGTATTTTCAGGATTTGCCCAACGAGAATTTTATTCCTGCGCAGGCCGTTTTGCTTCTTCAGCTTCTGGACATCCACGCCATACATCTTGGCAATCGTGTAAATCGATTCGCCTTTTTTCACTTTGTGCGTTGGTGAGAAAATACCCGTGCTTGATGTTTTGACTGATTGTTCGGCAGGGTTTTTCGCCGATGATGAAATAATCTTAATGCGTTCTTCTGGCTTGTCGTAAATCTCCAGCGATTGCCCGGCAACAATCCGCGAAGTACGAAGATTATTCCACTGTTTCAAATCGCTTATGCTGACTTCAAACGTCCGTGCAATTTTCTCTAATGTCTCGCCGGGCTTAACAGTGTGTTGAAGCCATTCTGTTGATGAAGATTTTGTTCTCGTATTAACTTCTTCTGATCGTGCCGCTTCCGCAAAATCACCTTTTATCAACGATTGCTTTTCTGAAAATTCCATCATATCAACTTTTGCTAAAAGTTTTACCTTTGTTTCTGGTACCCAGATGGCAATAGCTTGACCCGCATGAATGTAACTGCCGTATGCGATGTCATTCCAATTACGAATATCGCTGGCACGCACGCGATACCATTCAGCGATATGTCCAATCGTGTCGCCTCGCTTAACATGATAAACAAGTTTCTTTTTCCCTTTCGGTTGTTCCACTTCTCGCTTCGCATGCCTCAACTTTGTTTTGCTAACTTCATCTTTCGCTGCAAAGGATTTCATCGCACTAAAGTTCATCCCCCTTACCTCCGGCGAATAATTAAATGGAACTTTGCTGTCTGCTGCATCTCGTGGAATTGGAATTGCAATCACTGTACCAATACGTAAACGTCGGCTTGTATGTATATTGTTGACGTCATTTAAAAGAGATACAGCTAAACCATATTTTCGAGCGATGAACGAAACTGTTTCGCCGCGCTTCACAGTATGAATTGCCCAATCCTTTTTTTGTTCAGCAGGAATATGGGAATAGTTGACGAGAAAAGTATCTTTTCTGCCGTATGGAATTCGGAACCGATATCCGGTAACACCGGGGGGCGTACACCACCGAAGTAGTTCTGGATTGAGTTCCTGAAGTGTATCCACTGTGGTCAAAGCGCACTTTGCAAGTACACGCAAATCGATACAGTCGTTAATTTCCACGACATCAAAAGCAAGTGAATCCGCCTTTTGCACATCGAAACCATGCTTCTGTGGATTCAAAATAATTCTTGTGACTGCAACATATTGAGGAATATAATTTCGTGTCTCGCGAGGGAGGTACCTTCTCATTTCCCAATAATCATTTGAACCGCTTCGCCGCATTGCACGAAAGATTCTCCCTGCGCCAGCATCGTATGCTCCTAGCACTAAATTCCAATCGTTTAATTCAGAATATAAGTCTTTCAAATGCCTCGCCGCTGCTCTCGTTGACTTTTCAAAGTCCTGCCTTTCGTCAATCCACCAGTTCGCACGCAACCCGTAAAGCGAACCGGTTCCTTTCGAAAACTGCCATAATCCTACACAACGTGCCCATGAACGTGCATCAGGACGCAAACCGCTTTCTGGCATAGCTAAGCAAGCAAGTTCTTCAGGAGCTCCCTCCTCTTTGAAAACGCGCTTCATAATCGGAAAATATTTGCCGGAGAGATAAAGCCAGCGCTCGATATAATGCCTGCCTCTGCCCATAAAAAATGCAGTGGCACGCTCAACATACTCATTGAGCGGTAATGGAACCTGTGTTCCTTTGATTTCAAAGTGCGGAATCTTCAATCCTGTAGTATCGCCTTGTTCCACAACTTGATTTAATTTTTCCCGAAGTGCATACACGGATGCATTCGGGCCAAGACTGTCAATTTGTGCAATGTACTTTTCGTAATCTTCTACAAGACTCTTGCTCAAATCCATATATTCTTTAGAACTGTCGATACTAGAATAATCACCTAGTTCATTAAGAATCTGAATCGCGGCCTCAAATTCAATCCCGCAGCCGACAGAATCTCCCGATTCTTGTGAAGCAAGCGCAAGCAAATAATGCTGGCGAGCTTCTTCCAATCGTTGAAGGATGAGTTCCATATCCTCGCTCAAAGTGTCGGAGGAAACACTGCCATTACCATTTGTATAAGCCGTATCCGCTGCAATGTCTATTGAATCGGCAGTGTTAGATTTGGGCTTGCTAATATGCGGCTTGCTTCCATTCAGCGTTCTAATCGAAGAGAGCTTGATTTCTTTACCGGATGGAATTGTTGTTTGAGTGTCTGAAAATTGTACCGCAGGATCAGTACGGGTATGAGTTGCTTGTTCTGAAGAACAGCTGAGAATGAGCAATGATAATAATACAATAACAAACCGCTGCATTTGCCTCTGTACAATTTTTAGTTAATCGAATTCTTTATGTAAAATACGAAATCTATACTGCCTAATCAAGCGATTGAGACAAATGAGAAAGGAATATCCTTGGAGTTTTTGTGTCGCTTACACTGAAACTGTATCCGTTGATTTAGCATCATAGATGAGTGAATAGGCCAACATTTCTATCAAATGGTATGGATCGGGCGATGTGCTTTTTAATTGTAAATCCGCATCAAGAAGAACACTAAATGAATTTTCAATCTGTGAAGATGAAAAACGCCGTGCTGCCTCTGCGTAGTCTTTGAAGTAATACGGAGAAATTCTTGTTGCAGCAATAACTTCTGATTCAGATGCCCCGTGTCTGAGCATGTCCTGTACTTTCCATACCAGGTTAAAATATCTGGTCAGCATTGCAATTATAAGTTGCAGCGACGGTTCACCCGTTTCAATTATGCGTTTCACAATTCGTATAGCTTCACCAATATTTTTTTTCCCGATTGCATTTTGTAAATCGAAGACTGTGAATCCGCGTGAGACGCCCACCACATCCGCAACGTCCTCCGGCGTTACACGCATTCGTTCTCCGAGGTATGTGAAAAGCTTGTCCAATTCATTCTGGATTGCACGGAGTGAATTTCCAATATATGCCTGCATTAATCGACATGCTTCAATATCAGCTTCCTTCCCCATTATTTTGCATCTGGCGGCAATCCATACCGGAATTTGATTATCATAAAGAGGGTTGAAAGAAAATACTGCACCGTTTTTTTTCAGATCTGCGAACGGCTTCGTACGAAAATCGGGTTTTTCTGCCAACAGAACTAGGCAGGTCGATTCTAATGGATGTGCAATGTAAGCAGATACAAGTTCCTTATCTGAGTCACCGGAAAGTAATTTGTCGAATTCTTTTATCACAACTACACGCCGGTCGCTCATCATAGGAAATGATGTTGCATGCGCCATTACTTGACTTGTATCCGCTTTGCTTCCGTATACAACATCGAGATTGAATGCTTTTGTGTTTGCCGTCAACAAATCCCGAATAATCCGATCCACACATTCCTCACTAAAGAAATCTTCCTCGCCAATAAACAGATAAACTGGCGCATACTTCTTACCTTTTGTCGCATCAAGGAAGTCGTCGTAATTTGAAAATTTATCTTTTTTAGATTTCAACATTGCCACGGATATTATTTCCCCGTTTCTTTTTTCACCGTAACCTTTTTCATTACAACATCAATTTTCGGCTTGCCGTCTGTATCACCCATCTGCGGGATGATATCAACCGCCGCAATCGAATCTACAACATTCATTCCTTTCGTTACTTTACCAAAAATTGTATAGTTTTTAGGCATCGGCACGTCGCTTAGCATAATAAAGAACTGACTTGTGTTCGTGTTTGGCCCGCGATTTGCCATAGCTACTGTACCGCGCTTGTATCCTTCTTTGTAAGATGACGTTGAAAGATTTAGTTCGTCTTCAAATTCTTTTCCATAAATACTTTTCCCGCCTCTTCCTGTTCCTGTAGAGTCGCCGCCTTGGATAACAAATCCTTTAGAAATGCGATGAAAAATGATGCCATTGTAGTACCCTTGTTCGGCAAGTCCGACGAAGTTGGCGACAGTCTTCGGCGCATCGGATTCAAACAATTCCAGTTCAATATTGCCTTTCGTCGTTTCGATTAGAATGTTCACGGTTTTTCCTTTTGTTGTATCAGATTGACAACCAATGGACTGCGAAAGTCCAAAAATGATTATAAGACAGACTGCAAGTTTCGTCGTGTACATAATTTATTCCTTATATAAAGAGAATGCCAATAACGCCAATTGTCAAACAATAAAACGAGAACCAACTAAACTTTCCCTTCTCCATAATTTTCAAGAGCACTTTGATGGCAAAGTACCCTGCAATTGCTGACACCACTGTGCCAACTAGCAATGGCATTGTACCAAGAGTGTTGCCATGCTTAAAAAGCTCGTACCCTTCCAACAATGAGGCACCAGCAATAACTGGAACAGAAAGAAGAAATGAAAATCGCGCTGCTTGTATGGGTGATGTCTTTAAATAAAGCGCGGTGCTCATTGTAGAACCGGAACGCGAAATTCCCGGCAGAATCGCCACTGCTTGCGCAATTCCAATGATGAACGCCGCTACCAACCCGACCTTTTTTCCCTCTATTGGTTTAGCAAGTCGTGTCAAGAATAAAATTAGTCCAGTGATAACAAGATTCATCGCCACAAGTTTTGGATCAGTAAATGCCGCTTCAATCTGATGACGATAGAGCAGCCCAATAATTCCCGCCGGAATCGAGCCGATGAAAATCGCAACACCAAGCCGAAAATGTTCTGTTTTTTCGTATTCTTCTTTCAGCTTCATTGTTGTAAATGCTTTGACGAACGATTGCAACATTCCAAGTATATCTTTCCAAAAAACAAACACCACGCTCATAAGCGTGCCGAAATGCACAAAAACATCGAATATTAATAACTGTGGATCATGTAGATTAAGTAATTCCTGTGCCAGCACCAAATGGCCAGAACTGCTTACCGGTAAGAACTCCGTAAATCCTTGAAGAATTGCTAAAAGAACTGCATCAAATACACTCAATGAACATCTCCTTATTTATTTTTGATAATTCTATTTATTATTATCAAGTCAGCAAGACGATAAACTTTTGGTCTCAACGAATTTTTTAATTTGTATTTTTTTCATTCTTCTTTTGAAGAAGTACCGGTCAAATCAGACACTTGAAGATTGTCATGGAAAAAGTAATATGCACCGATAACCATAACAACGAGATACCCCACTTCATGTGTAACAATTGCGTAACTTAATGCCGTCGTCTCATCAATTCCATACAACCTTACCATCGCAACTTTTAAAAAGGAATGATATGTCCCCATCGCACCTGGCGCCGGTAAAATCCATGCGACAGATGAAATTACTAAAAGAACTACAGATGCACCAAAATCCATTTCTGGTTTTTTTATTATCGCGGCAAATGCAAAAAACGGCACAAACATTATCAGCGCATTCAATGCCCATATTAAAAAACTCTGGAACAAAATCACACCAAATTTGTCGCGTAATTTCGCTACAGCAAATCCAGTATAAAATTTATCTAATATTATTTCTACTTTTTCTTTTTGCTTGTCGGGAAGAAAGCGGAGCACTTTTGCTAGAAATCGAAATAATGCTTCTGCTTTGAAAAAGAGAAGAACAAAAATAATGAGAGCTGCAATAGATCCGAGAAGGAACAATGGACGAATGATGTCCGGTTGATTTACAAATGGATCGAGCGAATTAGGATAAATAAAGAGAACTATACAAACAATGAAATAAAAACTCATGAAATCCAGAATACGTTCAACAACAACAGTTCCGAACACCGCGCTTTTAGAAATACCTTCACGGTTCCCGACAATGTAGGGACGAACGATCTCACCAACACGCGGCAACACATTATTGATGGCATATCCAATCATCACACCCGAGAAAAGATTGCGTTTTGAAATGGGAGATTTTATAGGAGCCAGTAGGTGTGCCCAACGCTCTGCACGAACCCAATTCATAAGAACGTTCAGCGGAATAAGCAGCGCTACCCACCAGTAATTAGCGCCTTTTAAAGAATCCCACAATTCCGAGAGCTTTACACCGCGAAAAGCGAGATAAAGAAAACCGAAAGCTAAGAGAAAGCTTATTGAATATCGTCCAATGCTTCGTGATTTAGCAGACATAGTAGGATGACGGAGTGATTAGCGAAGGTCCACGACTTCTGCACCTTCCGGCGTCACGAAAGTGAAGGTTTTGTCTTTGATGTTTGTATTTAGTTCGATGTCCTTCACAGTATATGTTGTTTCTGTTTCGTTGACATCCAGAATTACAATTTTTCGTACCAGCCAGTTGTTTTCTTCTACAGAAATTTTTACTGATTTCACGAACGAACGATCATCTTTCGGCACGAGCTTTAGAAGAATGACGTTTCCCGCTGATTGTTTTTCATATCCAAGCAGGGAAGCATAATAATTTGCGGGAAGATTGAGCATGAATTGTTCTGGAGAAATTGAATTGGAGTTCTCTTTATAATTATCGACAATAACTTGGTTGTTTGCTGTAGAGTACGCCCACACCGTTGTTCCATCCGTAACTATTGTTTGATGTTCCGACTCGATACGGTAGTGTTTTGGTTTTTTCATTTTCAGAATGCCGTTGAAATTTTGTTCAACGTTTGAAAAACCAAACTTGACGTGCTGTTCAAATTGTACGATCGCATCATCAATCATTTCGTAACGGTGATGTAACTGTTCAGTCACTTGCTTGACTGTCAATTCTTTTTCCTGCGCTGAGGTTTCAATAACACAGAAAAATGCCAACGCCATTGTAAGTTTTTTTTTCATTCTCATAGGCTTTTTAATATCACTTCCAATTCTGCTTCTGTTTCCACTAGTACTTCACGCGCTTTGCTTCCATCAAACTGTCCAACAATACCTGCGGCTTCTAATTCATCAATCATCCGAGCCGCACGTGAATATCCTACTTTCAATCTCCGTTGTAGCAACGACACCGAACCCTGCTGATGCCGCACTACAATGTGCGCAGCTTCTTCAAATAACTCATCTTCACTCACGCCCACGCTTGTACCGGCTTGCTTTTTCTTTTCCAAAACCGACGGCAATTTGAATGGGGCACTGTATCCCTTTTGCTTGCCTATATGATTCGTCACACGTTCTACTTCATCTGTGGAGATAAACGCATTCTGGATTCTGTGCGGCTTCGGCGAGCCGGCTGGCAAGTATAGCATATCGCCGTTTCCGAGTAATTGATCCGCGCCATTCATATCAAGAATCGTGCGCGAGTCAATCTTGGACGATACTTGATATGCAATCCTTGCAGAAAAATTTGCTTTTATGACGCCAGTGATAACATCAACTGAAGGACGCTGTGTCGCAACCACGAGATGAATGCCCACGGCGCGCGCCAACTGCGCTAAACGCGCAATCGGTTCTTCTACCTCTTTTGCAGCAGTAATCATTAAATCAGCTAACTCGTCAATCACAACGATTAAGTATGGAATTTTGCGATGCTTAATAGGCTCTGTGTCATGTAAACGTCCGGTAGCGAATCGCTCGTTGTAATCGGCAAGATTCCGTACACCGGCAGCCGCCAACCGATCGTAACGGTTCTCCATCTCTAATTCAACACTTTTGAGAACGAGCACAGCATTGTTTGCTTCTGTTATAATGTCTTCATCCAAATCCGGTGATACGGCAAGATAATGATTCCGCAATTTTTTAAAAAGGGTAAGTTCAATTTTTTTGGGATCGATAATCACAAATTTCACATCACTCGGATGAAGTCGATAAATCAAGCTTGTGAGAATAGTATTGATGCCGACACTTTTACCGGAACCAGTCGATCCTGCAATTAGTAAATGCGGCATTTTTGCAAGATCGTCCACGTACACTTCGCCTGAAATTGTCTTTCCCATAGCCAGCGGAAGTATTGCTTTTGAATCTCGAAACCTTGCGGAATTGATAATACTGCGAATCGTTACAAGTGATGGATTATGATTGGGAATCTCGACACCAACCGTACCCTTGCCCGGCATCGGTGCAATTATCCTGATGCCCTTTGCTTTTAGCGCAAGTGCAATGTCATCTTGCAGACTTTCAATTCTGCTGATTTTCACGCCAGCGGCAGGAACAAGTTCATAGAGTGTCACAACCGGACCCGGCGTTACCGAAACGCTGTCGATTTCGACTGAAAAATCTGAAAGCTTCGTGCGTAACAACTCTGCGTTGGCCTTCAATTCATTATCATTTACATTTTCACTTTCTCGGTGAACGTCAAGAAGTTCCACTGATGGAAAAACGTAATCGATTTCTTCTACGACATTTTCATCTGTTTCTGTTTTCCGTTCATCGAAATCAACCTCCGCTTCAACAACTTTCTCGTGGATATCAATAGAGAGCGTAGAATCTTTCGACTGCTCCTTCACCTGAGCATCCTTCGGCAACGACTCCTTCGTTGGGAGTTGTACATCTGCCGGTTTGATGACAGGATTGACTGGAGTCGGTAATGTTTTTACTTGGGCAGCAAGCTCTGTCAATTCTTCTGCCGGTTTTTTTATTCGAACTGTCGCGATTGCTTGTTTTGCTTCAATATCTTTTTGTTGGGCATCGCGTCGAACTTTCCATGATTCTTGTTTCTCCTTCAGCCACTCTATCGAGATAACAACAGCATCGCGTATTTTTACCCATGTAACTTTGTAATCTAAGTCTATTAATAGCGTTAGCACAATAAAAAATCCGCCAACCACACAGATTGTTGCACCGGTGATGCCGGCAGATTTCACAAGCACATAT
>JBEKLV010000089.1:0-10032 GCA_050008835.1 Bacteroidota bacterium
CAACATAATTGTTGCATTGCGAAAGAATTGTTTGTGAAACTTCTACTGGACGCTAACTGACTATCATACAACTGACGCCGTATTTTCTTCCTTCTTTTGCAATACGCTCTACCGTTTTACGGGCAGACGCTGTCGTGGTGCCGGTGCTCGGCAAATAATTGTGCGCTTCTTCAAATACCAGTAGAATTGGAAAATCGCGTCGATTGGGATTCCAGAAATTGAAATCAAATATCAAACGTGCAAGAAGTGATACTATCGTATTAACGATATCGAATGGCACACCGCTCATATCCAGAATTGTTACTTGCGCACTGCCATCTGCGCCCAGTATCTTCGATAGTAAATCGTTAATGGCAGCAGATTGAACGTACTGTTTTAGCCGAAACATAAATGCATATCGAGGATCGTTCAACTTGCCGTCTAACCTGACAAGGAATCTTGTAAATTTGCCATAGAAGGGTCCCTCTTTCACTGCCGCGCCCATAGTTATTTTTTCGCTGTCCATAAACTGTAGCTTTGCACGAATCTCGCTTAAATCATAATACACCGGCGTGTCAATTGTAATCATCGTTGACATTTCAGGGTTCTTTCCCTTTTTCGACATAATGACAAGATCTTTTAGTACAGTGATCTGACTTGATGCATTCTCGTCTTTATCATCGATAAACATTTCGCGCAGTTCGTCAAAGTTCATCAACCAATAAGGCAATTCAAATTCTCCAATGTCGAGATGATTGCAGTTTCCCTCGAATGCCTTATGATATTCATTGTGAATATCAAGGATGATGATGTTTGTATCGGGATACTTTGAAACCTTCTGCAAGATAGAAGCGACAGCGCATGATTTTCCGGAACCACTAGAACCAAGCACTGCGATATGCTTTCCAAAAAACTTATTCGCATCAAGAAAGGCGCGTTGATTCTCAAACAGTGAAACCTGTCCGACAGAAAATCCATACCGCTGATACACTGCGAATGCTACAGCAAGGTCAGCATCTTCTGCAAAAAACACTGGTGTATCGACCACTGGAAAAATAGATACGCCGCGCTCATATCGGCCGCCTTTTACGGTGCCTACCATCGATGCAAGAAGAATATATCGCTGCTGCGCTTGTCCATTAACATATACGTCTTCTTTCTTCATATCTGATACCATACCGAGCAGTACTAATGTTCCCATCGGAATCAATACATAGGTTCCTATTTGGCCTATATAATATGTCTTTCCGTTAATTTCTCTTTTTAGTGAAGTTGTTTTTAGATCGAGAAGAATGGAAATAATTCCGCTGTTCACTGACGCGACAACACCAATATATTTTTGCTCAACCATTGTTCAACCTTTCTTGTGAAAGATTTTTTTTAACTGACTCGTTTGATGACGACGATAGTTCGGTCGTCAGAATACTCTGCGCCTTCTGCAAAAAGTTCGACATCTTCAATTAAAGATTTGCATATATCCTTTGCTCCTTTCACAGCATTCTTTTGAATATTTTCAGCGAAGCGCTTTTCTCCGTAATGCATACCGTCACTCCGAAGTGCTTCAGTAATGCCATCGGTATAAATCACTGCAATATCACCTTTTTTCAGCATTGTGCTTTCCACTCGATAATTGCCCCGAGGGAACGGGCCAAGAATAAGTCCCGTCGGTTCTAACAATTCAATGCTTTTATCTTGCGTGTGATAAACCATTGGACTATTGTGTCCAGCGTTAGCATACAACATCAGGCCTTTTGCACCGTCTGTGAGTTCAGCATAGAACATCGAAACAAATTGTTCTTCAGCAAATGAACGATTCACAATTTTATTGATTCCGGACATCAATGCGGCAGTTTTAGTTTGATGTGCAATTCCCATCCGCAAAGCGCCAACAACATACAGCGCTTGGGCAGCAGCGCGGAATCCTTTGCTTGCAGCATCGCCAACTACAATCATCAAACGATCTTTTACCTCATCTGCAAATAGATAATCAAAGAAATCTCCGCCGACGATCCTGTCCGGCACAGAAATTCCATAAATATCGTAGAAATAAAAATGAAGAAATGGATTTGGTAAAATACCTAATTGAATTTCCCGTGCTTTGTCAATATCCTGTTCAAGTAATCGAGCTTTCTGCTCGATACGTTTGCTGCGAAGAACAGATGTAACTGCAAGACTGATAACGTTTAGGTTAGGGAGAAGATCCTGATCGATAAAATCTGAATTGAATGCTAAAACATATTGGAAGACAGTTCCGTTACGGTAAGGCACTTTATCTCCAACGCCTGTCGCAGAATATTTGACAATTCCTTTTTTCCTAAGATACCGATCTGTTTCATTGGCTATAATGGAACGTTGTTCAACAAGATGCTTGAACATCGGATACCTCGCAACTTGAATGCAATAACCCGAGTCCAGTCGTTCAATTTGCCCAATCTGATGAATAAGGCGATATGATTCGGTTGATGGCTCATACTGCCAAAGTCGTCCACCTTTGAGAAGAATGTCTTCGCTCTTGACAATTTCATTAAGAACATGTTTGAGCAAATCTTTTTCCGTTTTGAATTGTTCAAGAGCAAAGCTCTCTATAGTGCGATATAATCGTCTTTGATTCATATTGTACTCGCAATTGAAAGCGAGGTCTTCCCATTAAACAATTCTTCAATCTCCTTAAATCCTTCTACTCTAAGAATATATTCAAATTCTTCCCGACATACATCAAACACCGTCATTGGAACATCGGAAACCATACTACAAAACTGCCGCTGATTTGCAAATTCAGGTTTATACTTTCTCAGGATGTGTCTATTTATTTGTGTCATCTCCTATTCCTTCGTTTCTAATTTACTCTTTAGCGCTGCCAGTGTTTGCATAGCTTCCAGTGGCGTCATATGTTCAATATCGAGATTGAGTAATTCAGCGCGCAGTTTGTCGTCTTTCACTTCAAACATTGCTAATTGCACCTCTTCATCTCTATTCTCACCTTTTCCCATCTTTTTCTCTTTCGTTCTGACTACCAATTCCGAGCTTTCCAGATTTTTCAACACTTGCTTTGCACGTTCTGTTACTTCTTCTGGCAATCCTGCCATTTGAGCTACTTGAATTCCGTACGAGTGATCGGCAAAGCCCGGCATAACTTTATGAAGAAAAATTACTTTGTCTCCATATTCGCGCACATCAACTTTGTAGTTCTTAATGCGAGTAAAAACATCAGCAAGTTCATTTAATTCGTGATAATGTGTTGCAAAAAGCGTCTTAGCGCCGATTCGCTCATGTAAATACTCCGTTAGTGCCCATGCAATGCTTATACCATCAAACGTGCTTGTCCCACGTCCAATTTCATCAAGAAGAATGAGACTACGCTCTGTCGCCGTGTTGACAATGTTCGCTGCTTCGTGCATTTCTACTAAGAAAGTACTTTCACCGGATGCAATGTTGTCACTCGCACCTACTCGTGTGTAGATTCTATCCACAATCCCAATGTGCGCAGATGCAGCCGGAACAAAACTTCCAATTTGTGCAAGCAAAACATTCAACCCAACCTGTCGCAAGTAACTCGATTTACCACTCATATTCGGGCCGGTGATAATGAGAATTTGATCCGATGCTGTATCAAGCAGTGTATTATTTGGCGTATAGTGCTCACCCGGCGGTAATAATTTTTCAATTACCGGATGTCGTCCATCCTTGATTTCGATAAACAGCGAATCATCCACAATTGGACAAGTATATTTATTCTCTACCGCTACGTCGGCAAGCGAGATAAAGCAATCCAATGTTGCAATTGCATAAGCATTCGTTTGAATTGTGCCTGCGTGTTCAGCAATCATTTGGCGCAGTTCATTGAAGAGACGTGTTTCGAGTGCGAGAATTCTTTCTTCCGCGTGAAGAATCTTTTCTTCATATTCCTTCAATTCTGGAGTTATAAAGCGCTCAGCGTTTGCTAGCGTTTGTTTGCGAATGTAATTATCGGGCACCTTATCCCTATGTGTATTTGTGACTTCGATATAATAGCCGAAAACATTATTGAAACTAATCTTTAACGACGCAATGCCCGTGCGTTCTCGCTCCGACTGCTGATGCTTAGCCACCCAATCTTTAGCCCCAAATGCCAATGTGCGAATTTCATCTAACTCTGCATTATAGCCATTTTGAATCACGCCGCCATCCATCAATGCAATCGGTGGATCATCGGCAATTGCTTTATCAATTGCTAAAACAAGATCAGAAAGAGAATCAAGGCTCCTGTTTAGTGCCGTTAGCGTTTGACTTTTCAGATTTGAGATTTGTGATTTGAGATTTGGGATCAGTTCCAGCATTGCTTTTAGTTGATTCACTTCTCGCGGATTTGCTCTGCCGGTGGCAATTTTCGCAATCAACCGTTCCAAATCGCCGATATGTTCTAACTCTTCCCGAATTTTGCGCCGTGTTGATTCGTTCGTCACCAATTCTTGCACCGCATTGAGCCGCTCGCGGATCGACTCTAATCGCTTTAATGGGCGATTGATCCACTGCTTCAACATTCTCCCGCCCATCGGTGTAAGTGTACGATCAATGATAGAATAAAGAGTGCCTTCAGGTTGACCTGAGATGTTAGTTGTAATTTCGAGGTTGCGTTTCGTCGAAGCATCAAGCACCATATATTCACTCACATCATGCGGAACAATTTTTTTGATGTGCGGAATGTTTGACTTCTGTATTTCCTGCAAATAATTCATCACCGCACCAGCTGCAATTGTACCGATGCGCATTTCTTCGATGCCGAAACCTTTTAGCGACTGTGTCTTGAAATGGTTAATAAGCAGCTCATAAGCATAATCAGCATTGAAGACCCAATCGTCCACTTTAGTGTAGAGCACATGAAAGTATTCGCCAAGCAAAGTTTTTATCGTCTCTAGATCACGTTTCTGGACAAGTAATTCTTTTAGTTGCAAACTACTCGCTTGTTCAAAAAGTTGCTTCAGTGGAAATTCACTTAGTCCGAATTCTCCGGTTGAGACATCAATAAATGCGAATCCGATCCGATCTTCACTTGTCGCCAGCGGAGACGGCAACGCTACCGCGGCTAGATAGTTATTTTGTTTCTGTTCCAACACTTTATCCGAGAACGCTACACCGGGCGACATAACTTCAACTACATCACGCTTGACGATGCCTTTTGCATATTTTGGATCTTCCAACTGTTCACAAATGGCAACACGATATCCTGCGCGAAGAAGTTTGGGAAGATACGCATCGAGCGCGTGATGAGGAAATCCAGCGAGCGGCGTTTCACCGGAGGTGCCATTGCCGCGTTTGGTCAACACAATTCCCAGCACTTTGGACGTAATTTTTGCATCTTCATCGAATGTCTCGAAGAAGTCGCCCATTCTGAAGAGAAGTATCGTATCCGGATACTTCGCCTTTACCTGCTGGTATTGTTTCATTAATGGTGTTGACATAGAAGCAATGCAAAATAAAATAATGAATAATTATAAATGGCGAGAGGCTTTCAGAAGTGAACGATCAGTTCTCAAAATTCCGTGAGGCATACTCTGTTACTTTCCACTTCCTACTTAATTTTTCCTATTCCCCACTTTTTCATAATTTCAAACATTTTATAATCTGTTAGATCGTATTGAATGGGTGTGACGGAAATATAATTGCTGCGCACTGCAGCTTCATCAAATTCTAAATCCGTGTCTACTTTTTCTAATCCGCCGGTAAGCCAATAGTACTCGCGATTATTGGGATCTCGCCTATGATCGAATGTATCATTCCACACTGCTTTACCTTGCCGAGTAATAAGCACGCCTTTGATATCTTTTGCCCTCAAAGGAGGAACGTTGACGTTGAGCAATGTGCTTGGCGGAAGTCCGCGTTTGCCGATGAGCAAAGCAAGTTTTCTAGCAAACTTTGCCGCATACCGAAAATCTGCCGGCGCGTACGTGGTCAACGAAACCGCGATGGATGGAATACCAAGAATTGTTCCTTCAGTCGCAGCCGAAACTGTACCAGAATATATAATGCTTATAGCAGTGTTAGAGCCGTGATTGACACCAGAGACAACTAGATCTGGAGCACTTTTAAGAATAGCTCGTACGGCAAGCTTTACACAATCGGCAGGAGTGCCTTGCACAGCATAACCAAAGAACTTTCCATCTTTCTTGAATTCCTTAACACGTAACGGATAATTCATCGTTATTGCATGCCCGACGGCGCTTTGCTGTTTGTCCGGTGCTACAACCGTCACGTTACCGATCTTTTTCATTTCTTGCACAAGAATATAAATGCCCGGTGCATCAATGCCATCGTCGTTGGAAACAAGAATATTAAGCTTTCGCTTTGATTTCATGACTACTATAAACCGTAAGGGCTCCCAATTTCTTTGTTCTGCATTTCTTAGTGCCCTGTGTGGTCTTGTTTTCCTTAGTTTAATAGCTTTCTTTTTGCGTTGGGAATTTTTCTTCTTTCACATCTTTTACGTACCCACCAACACTTTGGCGAATTGTCTCGGCAAGATGTGCGTAGTACCGTACGAAACGCGGATGAAAATCTTCATTCAATCCTAACATATCCGATACCACCAGAATTTGCCCATCGCAATGCATGCCGGCGCCAATACCGATTGTCGGAATCTTGAGCGATTTCGTTACTTTCGCTGCAAGCTCGGATGGAATTTTTTCAAGTACGACGCCAAAGGCACCGGCTTCCTCCAAAATTTTCGCATCTTTGAGCAGCTGCTTCGCCTCAGCCGGGGTAGCACCGCGAGGAGTAAAACCGCCGAACTGATGAATCGATTGCGGTGTCAACCCAAGATGACCCATCACCGGAATTCCAGCGCGTACCATTATATGCACCAAATTAGCGGAACGCTCGCCGCCTTCAAGTTTCACACCGCCGGCGCCTGTTTCTTTCATTACGCGACCCGCATTGCGAAATCCTTCTTCATCATTCGCTTGGTAAGACATAAATGGCATATCAATAATTACCATTGCCCTATCCACTCCACGAACAACTGTCTTAGCATGATAAATCATTTCATCAAGCGTCACTGGCAGTGTTGTTTCCTGTCCTTGAAAAACCATGCCAAGTGAATCGCCAACAAGAATCAAATCTATGCCCGATTGATCGAGCAGACGCGCTGTAATATAATCGTACGCCGTCAGACACGCGATTCGCGATCCGTTTTTTTTCATCGTCGCTATAACTTTTGTTGTAATTTTCTTTGGACCTGATGTCGTGGATGAATTTTTCATATTTTCACCTTTTGTTCTTCATCAATCATATTCACAACTTCCGGAAAAATCGACCATGCCTTCCGGAATCCATGCAGAATTGCCTCTGCGGTCTCATCGAATTTTACTGTTCGATTTAAAACTGTTGACAGCTCCGTTGTCTTTTCATCAAGCTCCTGCTTCAAAGCAATACGCTGTTCATCCGATGAAAGATTTAGAAAATCCACTATTTTTTTATGTTCGGATCCAAGCAGAATGGAACCATGCTGCAGTACCACTTCTTCACCATCAACAGCGGTATAGCGGCGTTGGGCACTACCAACAAGTTTTTTACCGTCACATTTAATTTCATATCGTCCAGTGCTCGAGAAACATGCCGTTGCGGAAGCAGCTCGATAGAGCGATGGAAAATGCGGCTGACTTTTCTCGATAGCGACAGGTGCGCCGAGTTCTTGCAATCCGGCAACAAGTGCTCGACTAATATCTTCATAGACACTTAAAACTTTTTTATCTTTCACTTGCATAATTACGCTGTACGTCAGTTCGTTTGCATGCAAAATTGCTCGTCCACCGGTGGGGCGACGGACTACGTCGATACCTGCTGCCGATGTTTTGTCGAGATCAATTTCATCCATTGATTGATTCCAACCGAGCGAGATGGCAATCGGTCGCCAACCATATACACGAATAGTGGAATTACCCGTACCATCGACGAGGGCCCGTGCGAGGGCTTCGTCATATTCCATATTAAAAACACCAGAACGAACGCCGGTGTTTTCAAATCGCCATTTTATATTCTTCTTAGTGATGGTTAGGACCTGGAATGATGCCACGCTTACTGTTTGCTATGAAATCTATAATGTTTTGAATCTCAGGTATCTGCTTCAATTCTTCCTTGATTCGTATAACTGCCTGCGAAACATTCAAGTTGGATTGATAGATGAGAGTGTATGCTTTATCTATTAAATCAATTACCTCCCGGCTAAAACCACGACGGCGAAGTCCGACAGAATTTAATCCCTCAAAGACCATCGGCTCTCTGCCTGATCGAATATATGGGGGAATATCTTTTGGAACCCGATACCCACCGCCGACCATCGTGTGATCTCCGATGTGAACGAATTGATGCACTGGTGTCAACCCGCCGATAATCACCCAGTTATCAAGAGTAACATGACCTGCCAATGCCACGCTGTTAGCTAAAATGCAATTGTCACCAATAATGCAGTCATGTCCTACGTGTGCATTAGCCATAAACATACAATTGCTGCCGATGATAGTCTTTCCTGTTTCAATTGTTCCACGGTTCAAAGTAACATATTCACGAATATCGCATTTGTCGCCAATTTCTATAAGTGTCGGCTCACTTTTATATTTCAAATCTTGCGGTGGTCCACCGATAACTGAGAAAGAAGCGATTTTACATCCCTTGCCAATACGCGCTCCATCCTGAATGATTGCATAGGGTGCAACCGTCGAGTTGTCACCAATGATAACATCTTCGCCAAGAATTGCCGAAGGACCGATTGTGACATTCTCGCCAAGTTGAGCTTTTCTACCAACCAATGCCAAAGAATGAATATTAACACCCATAAATTTCTTTTCTCATCATATTCTTAAGATTATTTTGCTTTTGCTTCTTCACGATCAACGAGTGCTGCAGTAAAATCACCTTCTGCTACCACTATGCCGTCCACCAGAGCTTCTCCGCGAATCTGAATTACCTTGGAACGGCGGCTCATCATTTTAACATCAAGTATTAGTTGATCGCCTGGCACAACCGGCTTACGGAACTTCACATTATTGATCGCCATAAAGAATACTAATTTATTGCCAGTATTTTCAGTGCCATTCAGCATCAGAACACCGCCTGCCTGCGCGAGTGCTTCCACAATCAACACACCGGGCATAATTGGCTTGCCTGGAAAGTGACCTTGAAAGAATTGTTCGTTCATCGTCACATTCTTGACGCCAACAGCATGTTCATCCATCTGAAAATCAATAATTTTATCAACAAGAAGGAATGGATATCGATGCGGTAATATACGTTGGATAGCATTGACATCAAAAATGACGCCTTCTTTTTTCTCATGCTGATATTTGCGCACGAGTTTGTTTTGTTGATACAGCTTTCGAACCTTGCGAGCAAACTCGATATTAGCGGCATGACCGGGGCGGGCGGCAAGTATTTGTGCTTTAATTGGTGCGCCAATGAGCGCGAGATCACCAATCATATCCAACAATTTATGACGTGCCGGTTCATTGCGATAATGAAGTTTTTTGTCGTTCAATACACCAGAAGAGCCGAGAATCACAGAATGATCGAGGCCCAGTTTATGCACCAATTTCTTGATTTGATCGTCCGAGAGATCACTATCAACAATGACGACAGCATTATCAAGATTCCCCCCTTTAATCAAACCCTGATCATACAACATCTCAACTTCATGGAGAAAGCAAAATGTGCGTGCCGAAGAGAATTCTGAGACAAATTCTTTTTCAAGATTGAATAAACCAGTATGCTGACTTCCCAATGCTGGATTGTTGTAGTCAATCATTACTGTGATACGAAAATCATCTGTCGGCAATGCAACTATTTCAACGCCGCGCACTGGATCCTGATAGTGGACAACTTGATCTATGATGAGATAATCTTTCGGTGCTTCCTGATCTTCTAAACCTGCTTCAAGCAGCATATCTACAAACGGCTTAGAACTGCCGTCACCAATAGGAGGTTCGATGTTGTTGAGTTCAATAACGATATTATCAACCTGCAATCCGGCAACAGCGGCAAGAACATGCTCAACAGTATGCACACTTGCATCACCGATTCCAAGCG
>JBEKLV010000009.1:0-30333 GCA_050008835.1 Bacteroidota bacterium
CATACACCCCTTTTTTGAGGGTTGCCACCGAGAGCAGGCGATTTGCTTTTCCAAAGCACCCTATCTCGACTATCTTTAATAAGCTGATTAACTGTTGGCAATTGAAACTCTCCAAAATTTCCTAATTCTACATAAATTAAAAGTTATTAAATATAATGTTTTTTACTTTAGAAGTCAACGCATAATTTCTAATATTGAAAAACTATTCTACCAATTTCACTTTCCGCTTGATTTTCTTTGTTTCGACTTCAGATGAATTTGCCTCTTCCGAAATTTCTTCGGCCGTATCTGATAAAACCGGCTCCGGTGCAGAAACAATGATGTCTTTAAACTTCTTCTGTCCTGTGCCTGCAGGAATGAGATGCCCCATAATAACATTTTCTTTCAGACCAAGTAAATGATCTATTTTCCCTTCTATAGCCGCATCCGTCAGCACCTTTGTTGTTTCTTGGAACGACGCAGCTGAAATAAAGCTTTCAGTTGTCAAAGATGCTTGTGTAATGCCGAGAAGAATTGGATCCGACGTAGCTTGCAATGCATCACGGAATTCAGCAACCTTCTTCAACTTTTTCTTAAGATCAGCATTTATCTCACGTGCAGTTCTCTTCGGGACTGATTGCCCGTTCTTCAACTTCGAATCACCCTTGCCAACGATAATGACTTTATCTGTAAGATTTTCATTCTCGTCGTTCAATAGGTTCTTGTCAATATGATCGCCTTCAAGATATTTCGTATCACCTTGATCTGCGATCCGAACTTTCTGCATCATTTGCCGCACGATCACTTCGATATGCTTATCATTTATTTTTACACCCTGCATACGGTAAACTTCTTGGATTTCGTTCACAAGGTATTCCTGCACTGCAGTCGTTCCCTTAATCCGCAAAATGTCATGCGGATCAATAGAACCGGCAGATAAGCGCTCGCCTGCCCGAATTAAATCTCCGTCTTGAACTAAAAGGTGCTTGCCCAATGGAACGAGATATGTACGTTTATCTTTGCCATCGAGATTTTCGATAAACACTTCTCGAGAACCGCGCTTAGGTTGACCAATAGATATCGTTCCATCAATTTCACCGACGACGGCCGGATCGTTAGGATGTCGTGCTTCAAAAAGTTCAGTAACACGTGGTAAGCCACCAGTAATGTCGCGTGTCTTACCGATATCACGAGGAATTTTTACTAAAATTGCTCCAGCTTGAATTACTTCACCATCGTCAACATTCAAATGCGCCCGTGTCGGAATCGGGTACGATGAAACCTTGTGTCCCTTTTTATTGATAATTGCAATTCCAGGGATGAGACTCTTTTCACGGCTATCTATGACAACTTTTTGAATGTGTCCTGTTTGTTCATCCGGCTCTTCACGATATGTCAAGTTTTCTTTCATATCGATATACTCAATCGTTCCACCATGTTCCGAAACAATAACTGCATTGTACGGATCCCATTCATAAACGAGTTCGCCTTTTGAAACTTTCGCACCATCGCGCACTAACAATGTTGCACCATATGGTACATCGTATTTTGTGAGCATACGATTGTCATTATCCAACACGTTGATTACTCCGCTTCTGCCAGAGACCATTAAACGGGTCGTGTCTTCCTTAGTGAATTCAAGGAATTTAATGCCATCATATTTCACATGTCCATCAAATTTAGAAATGATTTGTGATTGTGCAGCAATAAGACTTGCTGTACCTCCTGTATGGAATGTACGTAACGTCAACTGCGTACCAGGTTCGCCAATCGATTGTGCGGCAATAACACCAACCGCCATTCCTGGTTCGACAAGATTTCCTGTAGTGAGATCGCGGCCATAACATTTTGCACACACACCGCGACGTGAATCGCAAGTGAGCACAGAGCGAATGATGACTGTTTCTATAGACGTTTCAGTAATTTGCTGCGATTTTTCTTCATCGATAAGTTCACCGCCACGCACAATCACTTCTTTTGAAATCGGATCTACAATATCTTGTAAAGATACACGACCAAGAATGCGTTCCGCTAATGGCTCCTTAATATCTTCTGCTTCTTTCAGAGCGCTGGTTGTAACGCCTTTGATTGTACCACAATCGATTTCACCGATGATCGCATCTTGTGCGACGTCAATCAATCGACGCGTTAAATAACCTGCATCGGCTGTTTTCAATGCGGTATCAGCAAGACCTTTACGAGCGCCGTGTGTAGAGATGAAGTACTCCAAAATAGAAAGACCTTCGCGAAAGTTCGCGATGATCGGGTTCTCGATTAATTCTCCTGTCGCACCCGACATACTCTTTTGCGGTTTAGCCATCAATCCGCGCATGCCGGCAAGCTGACGAACTTGTTCTTTTGAACCGCGCGCGCCTGAATCGACCATCATATAAAGAGAGTTAAATCCATTTCGATCATGCTGCAATGCATCAAATAATCGATCTGCAATTCTACTTGTCACGCGAGTCCAGATATCAATGACTTTATTATAGCGCTCGCCATTGGTAATGAAGCCGCGGAAGTATTGCGATTCCACATTTTCTACATCTTTTTGTGCTTTTTTAACTAAATCGATTTTTTCTTGTGGAATAACGACATCGCCGATGGAGACAGAGAGTCCACCCTTTGTTGCATAAGTAAATCCCAATGTCTTCAATTGATCAAGGAAGTTTGCTGTAACGAGATTGCCGCACCGACGAAACACCGTCGAGATAATCTGTACAAGACGTTTATTGTTCAGCAACTCATTTACAAATGGAATTTCCTTTGGAACGATTTGATTAAAGATAATGCGCCCTGTTGTCGTTTCAACCAACTCACCATTCATACGCACTTTAATTCTTGCATGTAATCCAAGTCTTTCTTGATCATACGCAATGATGACTTCTTGCGGTGAAGAAAATATTTTTCCTTCTCCGAGATCACCTGTTTTGGATTTTGTTAGATAATAGCAACCCAACACCTGATCTTGTGTCGGTTTCACTATAGGAGCACCGCTTGCGGGAGAAAGGATATTATGGCTCGAGAGCATCAACATACGGGCTTCGAGCTGTGCTTCATACGAAAGCGGCACGTGCACTGCCATCTGGTCACCGTCAAAATCTGCGTTGAATGCCGTACAAACCATCGGATGAACGCGAATAGCCTTGCCTTCAACCAGCACAGGCTGGAATGCTTGAATGCCAAGTCTGTGCAGTGTCGGTGCACGGTTTAACATAACCGGATGTCCATCGATGATATTTTCCAAAATGTCCCACACTTCCGGACCTTTTTTGTCCACCATCTTTTTTGCACTTTTTACCGTCTTAACCAACCCGCGCTCGATAAGCTTACGGATGATGTGCGGTTTGAATAACTCGACTGCCATATCTTTCGGCAAGCCGCATTGATGCAATTGCAATTCAGGCCCGACCACAATAACCGAACGGCCGGAATAATCTACACGTTTGCCAAGCAAATTTTGACGGAAGCGTCCTTGCTTCCCTTTGAGCATATCGGAAAGTGATTTAAGCGCACGATTATTATCGGAACGTACCGCATTGACGCGGCGAGAGTTGTCGAAAAGCGAATCAACTGATTCCTGCAGCATGCGTTTTTCATTACGCAAAATAACTTCCGGAGCTTTAATTTCGATGAGCCGTTTTAACCGGTTGTTGCGGATAATAACACGACGATATAAATCGTTCAAATCAGATGTCGCAAATCGGCCGCCTTCTAATGGAACTAGGGGCCGCAGTTCAGGCGGAATAACAGGGATTACATCTAAGATCATCCATTCTGGTTTATTCGACGCACCGCTTTCGGGATTACGAAACGCTTCGACAACACGTAAACGCTTCAATGCATCTTGCTTCTTTTGCTGGGATGTTTCCGTCGCAAGTTGAGCACGTAATTCTGCCGCAAGATTATCTACATTCACGCGCCTGAGAAGATCCTTAATAGCATCACCACCCATTTTTGCGATAAACTTTTTGGGATCGTCATCGTCCAGGTCCTGATTTTCTTCAGGCAGGGAAGAAAGAATTTCTATATACTGATCTTCAGAAATCAAGTCTAGTCGTTGCAAACCGGTAGTGCCAGGACTGACTACAACATAGGATTCATAGTAAATAATTTTTTCCAGTTCTTTACCAGCGATCCCAAGGATTGTGCCGATCTTGCTTGGGACGGAACGGAAATACCAAATATGCACAACCGGCACTGCCAATGAAATATGTCCCTGTCGTTCTCGGCGAACACTCTTCTGAGTCACTTCGACACCGCAACGATCGCAAGTTATGCCTTTGTAGCGTATGCGTTTGTATTTTCCGCAATGGCATTCCCAATCGCGCACTGGTCCAAAAATCTTTTCACAAAACAATCCATCCTTCTCAGGACGAAACGAACGATAATTGATTGTCTCCGGTTTCGTTACTTCACCGTGCGAGCGGCTCAAAATCATGTCCGGCGAGGCAAGGCTAATTGTAATTTTTGAAAATGTTTTCTTTGCTGTTAAATCTGTATAAGGCATATCGCCTCCATCAATCAAACTGTTTTCATTATTAAATGAGTGATTACTGCATTTGAGCAGCACACATCACATTCACTCAATCTTCATTTCCAGACCCAATCCCTGCAATTCGCGAACGAGTACATTAAACGATTCAGGGATATTTGATTCTGGAAGATTATCACCTTTTACTATGGATTCGTACACTTTCGCGCGTCCAAGCACGTCATCTGACTTCACGGTGAGTATCTCTTGCAAAATGCTCGCCGCGCCATATCCTTCGAGTGCCCACACTTCCATTTCGCCAAAACGCTGCCCTCCGAATTGTGCCTTACCGCCCAATGGCTGTTGTGTAATGAGAGAATATGGCCCGATAGAACGCGCGTGGATTTTATCATCCACCATATGCGATAATTTCATCATGTACATATTCCCGACCGAAATTTCCTGATCGAAGGGCTCGCCAGTGCGTCCATTTATTAGCACCGACTTCGAGGTCTTGCTTAGTCCGGCTTTCTCTAACCATCCCTGCACTTCTTCCCACTTTGCACCATCGAAGATCGGTGACGCAAAATGAACTCCGAGCTTAAGCCCAGCCCAGCCCAGCGCCACTTCAAACAATTGTCCCAAATTCATACGGGATGGCACGCCCAACGGGTTGAGCACAATGTCGACCGGATGACCATCTGGAAGGAAGGGCATATCTTCCACAGAAACAATAATGGAAACAACGCCTTTATTTCCGTGACGCCCTGCCATCTTATCGCCTACTTGAAGCTTACGCTTCTTGGCAACATATACTTTCGCAAGCTGAACAATTCCCGGTGCGAGTTCATCGCCAAGTTGAATTTTATTTTTCTCGTGGCGATAGAGTTCTTGGATCTCGCTCATTTTCTGATGGAAGTTTTCAAAAATACGGACTACCGTATTGTGTTTCCGTTTATCATCAATCCACTCTTGATTAAAATCAAGATTTTCTAGATTTTCCATTTTTTGGAATGTATCGTCTTTAAAAACAACACCAGCACGAATAGCAATTTCTCCATCGGTATTTCGAATACCGACCGACTTTTCGCCATTGAGCACTTGGTCTAATTTGTATCCAAGCTTCTCCTGCAAATCTTTCATTTCTTTACGGCGCGATCGCTCAAGCGACTCTAACTTCTTCTTGTCTTCTTTCTTACTCTCTGTATCTTTCTTCTTCCGGCTGAAGAGCTTCGTCGAAATGACAATTCCTTTCATACCCGGAGGAGCTTTAAGCGAGGCATCTTTCACATCACCAGCTTTTTCTCCGAAGATTGCCTTCAAAAGTTTTTCTTCCGGCGTTGGATCTGTTTCACCTTTAGGTGTAATCTTGCCGATAAGAATATCGCCTTCGTTCACTTCGGCACCAATTCGGATCACTCCATTCTCGTCGAGATCTTTTGTTGCTTCTTCACTGACGTTCGGAATTTCACGCGTTAGTTCTTCTTCGCCGCGCTTTGTATCCCGCACTTGAAGTTCAAATTCTTCAATGTGCACAGAAGTGAAGACATCTTCGGAAACAATTCGTTCGCTGACGATGATTGCATCTTCGAAGTTGTACCCCCGCCAAGGCATAAACGCTACTAGAATATTTCTGCCAAGCGCCAGTTCTCCGCCGTCTGTTGCACATCCATCGACTAAAACATCATTTCTCTTGAAGCGTTGGCCTTCCTTCACTACTGGTTTTTGATTGATACATGTGTCTTGATTCGTGCGGAGGAATTTTGTCAACTTATATTCAACGCGTCTCTTGTCATCAAAGCTGATGATTGCCTCGTTGCTGTTTTCGTCAATATCGTACAACACGACAATGTTATCGCCATCCACAGATTCAACGGTACCATTGCGTTCTGCAACTATAATGGTCCTTGAATCATGGGCAATGGTTTCTTCCAATCCTGTTCCTACTACAGGCGCTTCCGGCTGTAATAATGGAACTGCCTGACGCTGCATGTTCGACCCCATCAATGCGCGATTTGCATCGTCATGCTCAAGGAACGGAATCAGCGCTGCTGCTGCGCTAACGATTTGATTCGGTGCAACATCCATATACTGAATCTTCTCCGGTTCGGTAACCGGATAGTCACTCTGATATCTCGCTTTTACTTTTTCTTCAGTAAAACGTCCGCGGTCATCTAGAATCGCATTCGCTTGTGCTATGGTCACTGCATCTTCGCGTTCAGCGGTTAGGAATTCAATCTCCTCTATAACCTTGCCGTTTTTCACTTTACGGTACGGTGTTTCGATGAAGCCGAAATCATTAATGCGTGCGTGTATGCAGAGCGAGGAAATTAAACCGATGTTCGGTCCTTCCGGTGTTTCAATAGGACAAAGCCGGCCGTAGTGAGTATAGTGCACATCTCGGACTTCGAAACCGGCGCGTTCGCGTGTAAGACCACCTGGTCCGAGCGCAGAGACACGACGCTTATGTGTCATTTCCGCCAGCGGATTTGTTTGATCGAGAAATTGCGAAAGCTGGTTCGTTCCAAAGAATGCATTGATAACACTTGTAATCGTCCTAGCGTTTACCAAATCTTGCGGCGTGATTGTCTCTGCATCGCGTAGGTTCATCCGTTCACGAATGGTACGCGTCATTCGAGACAAGCCGATGTTAAACTGTTGTGCAAGCTGTTCGCCAACTGTTCGGACGCGACGATTTCCTAAGTGATCGATATCGTCCACTGCCCGCTTGCCTTGCTGTAGATCGATTAAATATTTTACGATGGCAATAATGTCATCTTTTGTCAGCGTGGTAACATCTTCAGGAATAGTCAAGTTGAGTTTAATATTCATCCTGTGCCGGCCGACATCACCAAGATCGTAGCGTTTTGGATTGAAGAATAACCTGTCGATCAGATTTTTTGCAGTGTCAAGGTCGGGGGCTTCACCTGAACGCAATTGTGTGTAAATTGCTTCTAACGCATCTTCAGAGGAACGTGCAGCATCTTTGAGTATAGTGTTCGCGATGACGGAGCTTGATGCCGCGTCATCGGTTTTGAGCAAGCGAAGCTTTTTCAAGTTTGTTTTTTTAATTTGCTTGATATGCTCTTCGGTGAGTTTTGTATCTTTGTTGATGAAGACTTCGCCCGTTTTTTTATCAAATACATCGCTGCATACTTTTCGATCTATGAAGTCCTTCAACTCAATCTTTGCTATTTCAATCTCTTCTACAAGTCCAAACAAATCGAGAATATCGTCGTCTGAAGAATATCCCAGCGCACGAAGCAACGTCGTTACTGGAAATTTCTTCTTCCTATCTATGTATGCATACATTACATTATTTATATCTGTGGCAAATTCCACCCATGATCCGCGAAATGGAATTATTCGCGCAGAATACATCATAGTACCATTCGGGTGAACCGATTCGCCAAAGAACACGCCTGGTGAACGGTGCAACTGACTTACAACCACTCGCTCAGCGCCGTTAATAATGAACGTACCGCGATGCGTCATAGCAGGAAGATTGCCCAGATAGACTTCCTGTTCAATCGTATCGACAAATTCTTTCCCGCCTTCTTTCTTGGCAGACAATCGCAGTTTTGCTTTTAACGGGACAGCGAATGTCAAACCGCGTTCCTGACACTCGACAACAGAATATTTTGGCTTCTCGACATAGTATTCCGAGAATTCAAGGAGAAAATTTTCACGTGCATCAGTGATTGGAAAATTCATCTCGAACACTTGCTGTAAGCCAAGCTTCTTCCTGCGATGCGGAGGTGTATCGGCTTGGAGAAAATTATTGAACGAATCGATCTGGACGTTCAGTAAGTCAGGAGTTTCAATAACTGACGGGATGCGTGCAAATGAGACACGTTCTTTGGAACCGTTGGATTGGTTTTTCAACGTAACCACTCCTTGATAATATTAAGATTTTCGATTTCAACCATTCCGGTTGAACAATAAATTTCAATCAAAACAAACATTTACAATACGATCGCATAGCGCTATTCTATATACAGCATAAGCCGAGAGTTCTTGAATCCGAATTATCGGGAGAACTATCGGCTTAGCAACCTATACATCCTTCACGTTCTTAACAAATTTTTCATTTGTATAGTTCGTACATCCGCTTGTCACTCTTAGATAATTTTGATGGCAGGCAGAAAGGATTTGCCACTCAATTTATTTAAGCTCGACCGTAGCGCCGGCCTCTTCGAGCTCTTTTTTCAGCTTTTCAGCATCGTCTTTCGAAAGACTTTCTTTCACAGTTTTCGGTGCTCCATCGACAAGATCTTTGGCTTCTTTTAAACCGAGACCAGTTGCCGCACGAACAACTTTAATAACGTTTATCTTCTGAGCACCGGCGCTCTTCAGTTCGACATTGAACTCTGTCTTTTCTTCTACTACTGCTGCTGGTGCAGCGGCGGCTGATACGGCACCCATCATTACGGGGGCAGCGGCGGTAACACCAAATTTCTCTTCTAGCGCCTTCTTCAATTCAACGGCTTCGAGGAGCGTAAGTTTTTCAATCTTCTCAACGATTTCAGCAACGACTGACATTGTAATTCTCCTTTAAAGTATAGTTTTTCAAATTCTAATTAAGCTGCCTTCTTCTTCTCAATGGCATCTATTGCATAGACGAGGTCACGCGCAACCGCGTTAATCGCGCCCACGATACCTGAAGCAGGGGAATTCAAGCTCCCAAGAATGGCAGCAATTATTTCCTTGCGCGTTGGCATCTTTGCAAGCTGTTCCAACTTTGTGGCATCATAGACTTGCTTTTCGACAACGGCGATTTTGAGCTGCAACTTTCCTGTTTTCTCGGAAAATTTCTTAATAATTTTCGCTGGCGCCGATGGATCGTCGTATGAATACGCGATACCTGTAGGTCCAACGAGTTTGTCAAATACACGATCATAACCATTCAATTGTTCAAGTGCTTTGCGTGCGAGCGTGTTTTTCACAACATTGTACTCAACACTAGACTTCCGAAACTCACGGCGCAGTTCCGTCTCTTCTGCAACCGTTAGTTTGGAGAAATCAGCAAAGTACATTGCTACGGCACGCGCAGCTTTCTCAGCAACTTCGGCGATGATCGCCTCTTTTTCACTGCGTTTCATGTTTTTCCTTTACGTTTGTTCCTCTGTCGAATGAGAAGCCCTCTATATTTACGGAGGCATCCAACATTATAAGCGAACGTGAGTGCGTAATTTCTATAATGCATGCGCTCCAGCTTCAGCACGATCGATGTGCACGCCAGGTCCCATAGTTGTGGAAATGGCGATGCTCTTTATATATTGACCTTTTGCTGTTGCGGGTTTTAAGCGCATGATTGTGCTAAGAAACAAATTAATGTTCTCAACTAATTTTTCTTTTTCAAAATTTGCTTTACCAATGGTAGCGTGAACAATACCTGCCTTCTCAACACGGAACTCAATCTTGCCAGCTTTTACTTCCTTCACCGCTTTCGCTACGTCAGCTGTAACGGTACCGCTTTTAGGATTTGGCATTAAGCCGCGGGGGCCAAGAATTTTTCCAAGTTTTCCAAGATCGCCCATTACATCAGGGGAGGCTATAATCACATCGACATCTGCCCAGCCTTGCTGGATTTTTTCCAAATAGTCTTTGTATCCGACGTGGTCGGCGCCTGCCGCCCTAGCTTCTTCATCCTTCGGCGATTTGGCAATTACAAGCACGCGAACTTCTTTGCCAATACCATGCGGCAGTGCAACTGTGCCGCGAAGCGCTTGATCTGCCTTCTTTGGATCGAGTCCAAGTCGAATGGCAATATCAACCGCCTCAGAAAATTTTGCAGAAGCAGTTTCTTTGACTATCCCTACTGCTTCAGCAATAGTATAGTTTTTGGGTTGAACTTTTTTTGCAACAGCTTTATATCGTTTGCTATGTTGTTTCATTGTCTGAACTCCATCTCCAACAGTCTTAGTCTTCGACCGTAATACCCATACTGCGGGCTGTACCGGCAACCATGCTCATTGCTGAATCAATGTTTGCCGCATTCAAGTCGGGCATTTTTAATTCTGCAATTTCGCGAACTTGTTTCTTTGTTACCTTACCGATTTTCGTGCGGTTCGGTTCGCCTGAACCTTTTTCCAATTTAGTGGCTCGCAACAACAATGTTGCCGCAGGTGGCGTCTTCGTAATAAATGTGAATGATTTATCACTGAAGACAGTGATTACTACAGGTATAATAAGCCCCTGTTGATCCTTAGTCCTGGCGTTGAATTGTTTGCAGAACTCCATAATATTCACGCCCTTTTGACCGAGAGCGGGACCAACCGGTGGTGCAGGATTTGCCTGACCGGCGGGGATTTGGAGTTTGATGAAGCCTGTTATTTTTTTTGCCATGCTAAATGCCTTACATTATTAATTCTAAAAACTATCTAATTATTTTTCTATTTCTACTTGCGAAAAATCAAGCTCAATTGGTGTCTTACGCCCGAAGATGCTCACCATCACTTTTACTTTGAGCTTTTCTGGATTCACTTCTTGAACAAATCCATTAAAATTGTTAAACGGTCCTTCAGTCACCTTCACTGGTTCGCCAACATGGAATGGAACATCGAGAAGTTGCGTCTCTTCCTTTTGTTCCATTTTACCGATAAGGCGGCGCACCTCCTCTGGCTGCAAAGGCGCCGGATTGTTTTTATCCGGTACAAATCCCATCACTGATGGTGCTTCAAGAATAAGATGTGTTGATTCCTTATCAAGAACAGCTTCTACTAAAATATATCCTGGAAAAAAATTCTTCAATCTTGATTTCTTTTTTCCATCTTTAATCTCGAAAACTTTTTCTGACGGAATCAGAACGCTTGAAATTTTTTCCTGCAATCCAATGCGCACAATCTCGGTTTCTAAGTACGTTTTAACCTTCGCTTCGTGTCCAGAATACGTTCTCAATACATACCAGCGTTTATCCAAAGTTCATCCCCCAATTAAAGAATTGCTTTGAGAATTTCCTGTACCACGAAATCCACAATCCATGTAAAAGCTGAAATGATTAGCGTGACAAGGATGACAATTTTAGTTGACTCCATGAGTTCTTCTTGCGAAGGCCATGTCACCTTGTCCATTTCTTTTGCGACGTCTTTGAAAAAATTTATGATTTTATCTTTCATCGCTCAATATCTTCTTTCTTGTTTTGAGTGATCATGCACGTCAGGAGGGAGTCGAACCCCCAACCTGCGGTTTTGGAGACCGCTGCTCTGCCAATTGAGCTACTGACGTATCATCTTTTTGCTCTATTTGCAGGCGGTGATACCGCTGCTCAACCAAATATATTACTCTCGTACGTAATAAAACTTGAGTATGAATCAGAACTAAAAAATGTTACTTGGTTTCTTTATGCGGTGTTCGCTTCTTGCACCACGGGCAGTACTTCTTATACTCAACCCTTCCGGTTTGCTTCTTCTTATTCTTTGTTGTAGAATAATTCCGCCGCTTACAATCTGTACACTCTAACGTAATGATGTCTCGCATATAGGTTCCTTTATCTTCTTCTTCTAACTCATTCGAGCTTGCGATCGGGATTGAACCGATGACCTCTTCCTTACCAAGGAAGTGCTCTACCAACTGAGCTACGCAAGCGCTCAGATATTTTTGAGCGGATCGCTTTTCTAAAAACATCGCTCAAAATATAAAACATTTTGAGTGGGAGACTGAACTTCCCAGTTTCACCGGGACAACCAAAAGCTCGTGTCTTCACCCTGTTGAGCGGGAGACGGGACTCGAACCCGCGACCAACAGCTTGGAAGGCTGTGACTCTACCAACTGAGTTACTCCCGCAGTTTCACCATTCCAATTTCTTCAAAGAACTTCTTTGTTCCATCCCGCAAAAAAGTGGGCAGGGGAGGATTCGAACCTTCGAAGGCATGAGCCGTCAGATTTACAGTCTGATGCGTTTGACCGCTTCGCTACCTGCCCAGCAACTCTGCTCAATACAACGACTCCGCTTCTCGAAGCGAATTATTATCTTCACCAGTTTAAACGAGCTGGCTATCGGACTCGAACCGATGACCTGCTGATTACAAATCAGCTGCTCTACCAGCTGAGCTACGCCAGCATACTAACGCTGGAAGCATAAACTATCCTCCAGCGATTTTTCAAAAAATCAACCGCAGTATAATTCTGAACATCGGTAATACTGGTGATTCACCAGATGCACTTAATTGCCGAACTATAAATATAGAAAAATTTCGCAGATAGTCAACGGTACTCCCTAAAATTTATTGTTATTTCCATATTTACTTAGTAACCAATTTGCTTCAAAATTGCCCGGCTCGAGGTGCAAGACTTCAGTTAAAACTTTTTTTGCACTATCTTCTTCCCCTTGTTTCGCCAGCCAATATACATCGTGCATTAGCATCGTACAATAATATCGTTTAAAATCTTGGAAAACCGCCAGATCGGTTTTCCATAAGATAAAAGGAACATAGGCAGACCGATAATAAGTAGTATCTTCTTTTTTTGTAAGACGCAAAAATAGACCGGCAGGTGTGCGTCGGTATTCCGGTGAGAATTCTTGATCTATTCGTGCATCAATATATACAGGGTGTTCATGAAGCGCTTGTTCCACAATCTCTGATAATAAATTTTGCCATTGCGATTGAATGATAGTAAAATTAAACGGTAAATCATGTTCAAACTTATTCAACTCTATTAAGAAAAGATTTGCGCTTGGATGAATTCGTTCCATTAACCATGGTGCATTGCGCTCAAGCTGAAGGAAATACCAAGAGCGATTCTGAAGTAAACTTTTATCAATGATGGTCACGTCGCAACGCTCATGCCGTATGAACTGATAATACAGCGATGGCGAAATAAAGTAATCCCACTGCGATGCCAAAACTATTGCATTGGGTTCAAGATTAGAAAATGCCTTCTCTACAAATTGCTGCGGAATTTTATTTCTTGACTCATCAACTCTTTCCCAGTTATAAATAATTTGTATAATGGGAAGCACACAAAATATTACCGCAAAAAATATTTTTAACGAGGACCTGCTGTTTTCTATCAATCCAATTATAAAATTAACTCCGAATGCAATTATAAAGCCAATGACGAGGTAGGAAAGCAAGAAATATGAATCAATATCAAAGATGTCATAGTTGACTGCATAAATAATTGTTGCGCAAAATAATAATGCAAGAAATATAAATAGCCGGTACGATTGTTTGAACACTGCGAGCATACCTGCGATAATACATGCAATAACAATAAAATTAAATTCTGATGTGAAGTTGTTTATATAGTAATTCAATTGTTTCTGCACCACACTCCAACCCGAAAACATCCATACACGAAATTGCTTGCCGCTTACATGCCAAAAGAATCTCTCTACTGTGGCCGGATGTCCCCAATCAAGGACCGGAGAACTTGATGAACGAATAAGCAAATATAAATAGACTGAGAGTCCAAGAAGAAAAAAACCGGCAATATTGAAAATTCGAAGAAATGATTCTCGGCCGAATCCGAAAGCGCGAAAGTACAACCACAAAAATGCCGGCGCCAACAAGATCGTTGTCATATGATTCGAGAAGCTCAATCCTAAAATAAATGCAAAGAGAATCAACTTGCGTGAGATGTAACGCGGTTCTGTTAGCTGCTCTTCCAATCCGCCGATAAACATCCATATCGTAAAAAGGACCAGGACAAGGTGAAGCGCATAGACTTCAATGGCAGTTGATTGAGACCAGAATGTTGTCGAGAATCCGATTATTAAACTTGCGATAATTGATACAAGAAAAAGGCGATGTTCATTTGCATCTTTTCGTTTTCGGTTTCTTGGTCGGAATACATTCATCGCGCGATGAATCGTGAGCGTTGTTTTGAAAAATATTCCGACAGCAATAGCCGTAAGCAAAGCTGTAAAAATATTCAATCGAAGAATTTCTTCCATCGTTGAAGGAATCATAATCCAGCAACGTCCCAGCAATGTAAAAAGTGGATATCCGGTCGGGTGCGCGATCCCAAGCGTACAAATCACAGTCGCTAATTCACCAGAATCCGTGAACCCTATAGAACGGCACATCGTTGTTGTGTACACACAAAACGAAATTGTACTCAACAAAAAACTGATGATGTTTTCATTCCAAAATATTAGAACAAGCTTCTTCATCATTTTACAGGTAATAGCAGTTTTGCTTTTTTCTCAGATTTAATTGAAGTGGGTGTTGACCAATTGGATTAGAAAATAATGAAAAGCAAAGAGAATTGCATTAGCTAAGTCAATCAGATGAAATCCGCTTGTTAAGATGTGTTCCATCTGCATTTTTAAAAATCGCCAAACAAAATCTAACAAATATTTTTCAATGGTTGTTTTTTCAGCATACATTGAGTAAGTTTTGATAATAACAAGGAACTTATAGACATGTTCAAACATCTCGGTATTGTCGGCACGGGAACAATGGGTACAGGGATTGCTCAGCTTGCTGTACTTTCTAAAATTAATGTTCAATTATATGATGTAAACGATACACTTTTACGTCGGTCAACTGTACGCATCAATGCAAACCTGCGTAAAATGATAAATCTCGGCAAGTTATCTCCTGAAGAATTACTGGCGGCAATGGAACGAATTCGTACACGAACAAGTTTGCCTGATCTCGGAAATTGCGATTTCATTATCGAATCAGTAATTGAAGATATTCGTGTGAAAAAGGATATTTTCAAACATCTCGATGCAAGCACGAAGAGCACAACAATTCTTGCAAGCACTACATCTTCCCTTTCTATCACTTCTATCGGTACCAACACTCGAAATCCAGAACGCATAGCAGGTGTACACTTCTTTAATCCTATAGAGACATCCGCACTTGTTGAAGTTGTAAAAGGATATAAAACTAATAGCGAAACCATCGAGCAAGTCATTGCATTTATCAATCTACTCGGTAAAACTCCTATCGTTGTAAAAGATACTCCAGGGTTCATAGCCAACCGAGTGTCACAACCATTATTCGGCGAAGCGCTCCGCTTGCTTGGAGAGAACGTAGCAAATGCCGAACAGATCGACCGCATAGTGAAAATAATCGGCGGTTTTCCTGCAGGACCATTCGAATTGATGGACCAAATGGGTATCGATGTAACGCTATCGGAGGCTCAATCCTTGTATGAGCAATCGTACGGTGAACCTCGTCTTCGCCCTCATTCGATTCTAAGACAAATGGTGGAATCAGGATGGCTGGGGAAGAAAACAAGCAGGGGATTTTTTAGCTATGAAGAAACGAATGGCAAGTAGTTGAGCCATTAAGCAAATAAGTCATTGGGTAGTGGAGCATTAAAATTGAAGACAACTCGGAAAAAAAACATAAAGTTAAATAAAAAATCTTCTAAGAAGGTGAAGCAAAGGAGTGTGGCACCTTCTATTGTAATGAAATCCGCGAAAGCAGATAAAATTGTTCATCCAAACGAGAGCACAAAACAAACTCCTGCACGTATTTTCATAATAGGTGAATCTCCAATGGTGGAACAATATGCTGAGTTGTGCGTTGCACACGGATATGACGTCTATGTTTCATGGAACGAAATGCCGTTGCAGAAGCCAGAATTCAAATCCAATGGCATCATAATTACTAATACTATTCCTGCAAATACATCACTTGTAATAGAACTGACGAACATCGATCCACTTGCAAAGAAAAAGAATATTGAACGGTTCGATAAAGCATTAGCGGCAACTGCGCCGATTCTTTCTTCGTCTATCACAATAACTGCAACGGAACAATCTTCTTGGATATCTTACAAGCATCGTCTTGTGGGTATCGCCGCACTTCCAACACTTATTCAAAGACCGCTGGTTGAAACCGCGCCGACAATTTACTCGCCAAAAGAAACATTGGAAGTCACACAGCGCTTTTTCCAATCGATCGGGAAGGAAATTGAGATTGTACAGGATCGCATTGGCATGGTACTACCGCGCATGCTTTGTTGCATGATTAATGAAGCTACCTTCGCCATAACCGAGAACATTGCAACACCGCAAGATATTGACACGACATTGAAACTCGGCGTCAATTTCCCATTTGGCCCATTTGAATGGGCGGAACAAATTGGATGGAAGCAAATATATGCCGTACTTACAGCGCTTCATATCGATTTACAGGAGGAGCGTTACCGAGTTACTCCACTTCTGAAACAAATGGCGATTACGCGGGAATAGTGAGTTAAGAATTAGCAAAAACAGTGGTCAACGCATTTTGTTATTTATATGCGAGAGATAATGCTATGAAATTTATTAGACGAATATTCATAATGACCTTATCTGTACTTTGCATTTCATTCAGCCAGCCCAAGCTTTCACTAGACAAACCCGAAGTTGACCTTGGCACTATTTACAGCGGAATGAAGAAGCAGGGCAAGATTGTGCTGACAAATATCGGTAACGATACACTGCGGATCTTCTCGGTACAGCCTTCGTGCGGCTGTACGGCTGTAAAACAACCTAAAAGCATTCTCCTTCCATCTGAATCCGATGTAGCAGAATTGGAATTCAATTCCAGTGGATACCACGGAAAAGTAGAAAAGCATATCAGCATCATCACTAATGATCCGTTATCACACAATGTTTCGGTAAAGTTAATTGCAGATGTAAAGGAAGAACTTGAATCTACGAGTCATTCCTCGTTAATATGGCTTGGGAACATTGGCCTTGGAAAAACTTTAGAACAAGGAGCATCTGTAAAAAATATTTCGGACCACACAATCAAAATCAAAAACTTCACAACTTCTTCCTCATCTATTAGCATAAAGATAGATAAAAAGATACTTAAGCCAAACGATACGCTTAATGTGCAGATGACAATCAAGCCAAAGGAGCTCGGTTATGGCAGCGACCGTTTTACGATTGAAACCGACAGCAATAACCAACCCAGTATAGAAATTAGGGCATCCTATGTATGTGTGAAAGAGAATTGACCATGCGTCAATCACTCCTTGAATCACTTTTGCTCATAATGGCGGCAATTGTATTGGGCGTCACATATTCGTTTGTAACGAAACAGGGATTTTTCGCCAAGACTCAATCAGTTCAAACTGCAGCGCCTTCCAATATAGAAATGATTTCGCTTGCGACGGCAAAGGAATTATTTGAATCTAAAAATGCAATTTTCATCGATGCACGACATGAATTCGATTACGAAGCAGGACACATTCGCGGCGCTGTGAATGTCGCATTAAAAAAGTTCGACACACACCTTACATGGTTGAATAGAATTTCAAAAGACAAACTGCTGATTGTCTATTGCGACGGTGCCGAATGCAACTCCAGTATCGAATTAGCAGTGAAGCTGATGGAGTCAGGATTTACGAACGTAAAAGTTTTTTTCGGCGGTTGGCAAGAATGGAATACTGCCAAACTGCCAATGGAAAAATAACCGGCTCTCCTACATGGCATTCTGGGAATCCATCCCTTCGGGAAAAGAATACGAAATGAAATCGCTTCTCTCAAATACGATCCTTATTCTTCTTGTCCGAATTTTTCTTGGCGGATTATTTGTCGTCGCTGGTTTAGATAAGATTACGGATTCGCAGGCATTTGCAAATTCTATACTTCAATACAAGGTTGTCGGACCGACACTCGCAATGTGTACAGCCACAATTCTTCCATCGTTGGAACTTCTCTGCGGCATTAGTTTAATCATAGGTCTTTATCCACGCGGATGCACGTTGCTCATTACCATAATGCTTGTTGGTTTTACCATCCTCGTCGCTTCCGCTCTTATGCGCGGACTTGATATTTCGTGCGGATGTTTCACTCAAGATCCGAACGTCAGTAAAATTGGCTACAAAAAAATTTTAGAGAATTGTGGATTGATTGTTTTAAGCGTGTGGCTGCTCTTCGTTCGAGATCAAGGCATCAATCTCCTTAAATCCTTCGAGAAGCAACCCGATAAACCGATTAACTAAATTCATTCTTGTCATAATCGAACATGCCTTCTCTTCGCATTGATGACGATATCGTTTTGAAGATTCTTGAACTTGAAGATGCCGATTTGCTATTCGCTTTGGTCGACAGCAATCGCTTATACTTACGTCAGTGGCTACCGTGGGTAGACACAAATAGAACCATTGAAAACAGTAAGCAATTCATCCTTTCAACGCAAGAACAGCATAAATTGAATTTTGGCTTTCAATGCGGTATTTGGTTTCGCGGTGTCATTGCAGGCATCATCGGATTTCATGGCATCGATTGGATGAATAGGAATGTTGAAATCGGGTACTGGCTTGGCGAAAATTTTCAAGGTTACGGAATTATGACGAAAGCATGCCATGCTCTTGTGGATTACGCTTTCTACGAATACCAACTTAACCGTGTTCAAATTCGCTGTGCCACCGGCAACAAGAGAAGCAATGCCATAATCGAGCGCCTCGGTTTCATCAAAGAAGGAAACACACGACAAGCGGAATTTTTATACGACCATTATGTTGATTTGTTCGTTTATGGTATGACAGCAGACGAATGGAAAGCACGCTATGGATCTCGACCAAACAACGTCAAATGGGCTGAATGATATCTAACTATAAATTAACTGGGAATTTTTAGAAGATTACAATAGTATATTAATTTTAATTATTAAACGTTATTGGCCAATCAAATCGAGCATATCTAAAAATAAGATTTTCCTGACGTGAGACTTCTTGGGTGCATTTCCTTTTTATCAAATCATTTTCTTATCTTGCGATCAACAATTGCAAGCGATCAAATTCCATTTTACGTGGAGGACAGCATGAGAAGTTCTATTAATTTTATTTTTCACCTCATCGGTTTCGGGTTGGTTTTCACAGCACTTCTTGGCGGGTGGATTGTTGAGAGAAGAATTCGTGCAGAGAAGGATTGGAATCAAAAACTTTACATTGGAAAAATCAACAGCCGCTTCAGCTTGCTTTCGCCTATCGCCTGTGTCATTATGCTGCTCACCGGCATCGTGAACATCTTTAACCTTAACGAAGGCAATATCAATCTCTGGTATACCGAAGGCTGGTTGATGGCAAAGATTATCCTCTTCGCCTTTTTATTGATAAACGGAGCCGTTTTCGGTCCAATTCTTTTTCGCCGCCGCACAAAATTAATGCAAGGCATCACAGAAAAGACGACAACCGAAGATGCAGAGATTGCTTTCAAAATCTTGAGTAAAAGCATCACGACTTTTTATCTCGTTCAATTCCTTCTCATTATCATTATTCTATGTCTGTCGGTAGCCGGTGGCGGGAAACATCCGGGAATTATTTAAATGATGATATGCAAAACCAGCGTGTATGCTCATAAACATAAAATGTAATTGAACAAAGTACACCACCCCTGCCTACCGGCAGGCAGTCCTTCATCCCCTCCTTGTTTGAGGAGGGAAAATCCCAACACGATGTAAAATCGGGTCGGGAAGGGGAGGTGGACAACTTTAAAGAATATGCGGTGCGTAACATCGGCTAATTAAATTATGAGTACCAAACGATTTCTTTTGATTGCATGCGTTTTCATTTTTATTGGATGTCAAAAACATATCCCACAAAAAGGGATGTGGACTGGCAGCATCACGATCGGAGAAAATAAGCAGATTCCTTTCCAACTTTTTCTGGATTTGAATTCCACAGCACCTGCCGGTTACTTTTTGAACGGCGCAGAACAAACTTTGATTCCTGAAATTCGATTTCACGGCGATTCACTTTCGTTTATCTTTTCTGAATACGGTGCAGCAATGTGCGGAATTTGGGATGGTCAGGAATGGCGCGGCAAGTTCTTCCGCTATCGCGCGGATACAAGTTGGAACGAATTTGTTTCAACACCAAAGGAAATTGCAAAAGTAAATAATGCGTCGGCAATTTCAACTGGACTTCCGCTCGTTGGAAAGTATCAAGCATATATTTCCAGCCCAAAAGGATTTGATAGCACAACCACAGCAAATTTTTGGATGAAGAACGATAGTGTTTTCGGAACACTTATTGCGCCGGATGGAGACTATGGTTTGCTCGCAGGCACACAAGTTGGCTCCAAGGCAACACTGGCTCGCTTCTCCGGGTGGCAGGCATTTATTATGGAACTGGACCGACAAGGCACAAGCTGGAACGGCAATTTGTATGCAAGAAGCGGCAAACCAATGGTATTTAGGCTCGTTCCACAATCGGTGCTCCCGTTAGAATCAAAGCCAACATATATAACAGCAATGAAGAATCCGAAGGCGCCATTCACATTTTATGGAACAACATCGACCGGTAAAGTTGTGAGCAGCAAGGATGACTTATTCAGGAATAAAGCGCTTTTGATCGATGTTATGGGAACTTGGTGCCATAACTGCATGGATGCCGCACCACTTCTTCAACAGCTATACACTGAATTCGAAAAAGATGGATTGGAAGTAATAGGACTTGCATTTGAGATTGGCAATAATTCAGAAGTTGCAAAGAAGAATCTCACACTTTTCCAAAAACGATATGGTATTACTTATCCAGTGCTCTTCTGCGGAAGCACAAACGATGCGAATGTTGAACTGAGACTGCGATCTCAATTAAACGATTTCTATGCCTACCCGACAACAATTTTTGTAAATAAGAAAGGCGTTGTGAAAAAGATTCACGTTGGCTTTAATGGTCCTGGCACAGGCGAAGAATACCAGCAACAAGCTCGGCAATATTATGAAACGGTGAAACAATTAGTGAAATGAATTTGTGAGATAATAAATTGTAAGAGCAGAAATTAAATTCGTAATTTGAGATCGAGTTTCAACTCTATTATTTTGACTTCATAATTCTAATGAAAGGATAGCACTATGGATCACAAACTCGTTACGACAAATATCCAACTTGACGGATACCGCGTTGTAAAAAATCTTGGCGTGGTACGCGGTATTATCGTAAGATCACGCTCGCTCTTCGGCAATATCGGGGCTGGATTTCAGATTCTCTTTGGCGGCAACATCAGTCTCTACTCTCAGCTATGTGAACAAACCCGCCGTGATGCATACGAACTGATGATTAACCATGCAGAAGAATTTGGCGGTAATGCTGTGCTTGCTTTTCGATATGATGCAACTGAAATTGCCGCAGGGGTTACAGAAGTACTGGCATACGGCACAGCTGTGGTTGTAGAAAAAATATAAGCCTAAAATTTCTGTGCGGTAGCATTCTACCGCACAGAAACGATACCGCGTATTTTCATCCAATCAATACATCGTTGAGCCCAACTGATAACCGGCCCCCTATCTTCTAATAACGCAAAACCATGTCCGCCCTTCTCATAAATATGCATTTCAGAGGGAACACCTGCTTTACGGAGAGCCGAAAAAAAATCGATGCTTTGCGATACCGGAACTCTTTCGTCATCGCTTGCATGAACTAAAAAGGCAGGCGAGGTTTCTTTATCAACCAACTTAATCAAGCTATTATAGACCCCGTACACCAACACCATAAAATTCGGCTTACAACTCACCGAATCAATAAAATCACTTTTAATAGATTTTTTTAGATGTGTTGCTACATTTGCACAAAGATGAGCACCAGCTGAGAAACCCATTACTCCGATTCTTTGGGGATCGACATTAAATTCTTTCGCTCTGCTCCGCACCAAACTTAATGCCCGCTGACCATCCAATAAAGCAGTATCACGATTGAGCCGATACGCAAGAACAAAAGCTGCTATACCATTATCATTTAGCCATTTGGCAATTCTGTATCCTTCTTTATTTATTACAATTTGATTATATGCGCCTCCCGGAAATATTAAAACTGCAGGATGATTCGCATCGCTCTTTATCGGCAAGAAGACTGTGAGATATGGCTGATGTACTTCAGTAATATTGTTAATAGTTTCCTGCTCTATGTTCTTTTGATATCCAGCTGTTTGTGCTTCAGTTTGCCAGATTTGGATAATCTGATTCTGAGAAAAAGCTATCGAGACGGTCAAAAGCATAAAAACCGCTCTAACGACGAAAGTTTTCACTGTTTTGCACTTTCTTGTTTTTTCATGAATTCCCTTCGCACCGTATTATCTTTTGGGTACTGTTTTATCACTAAATATTTTAATTCGGTATCGCCTGCATTGCGAATGCCATGCTCAACATTGGAGGGGCAGTAAAAACTTGTGTACGGTTCAGCTGGCATCCATTTCCCTTTTAGATACAATTCGGCCTTTCCTTCAAGGATAAAGAAAAACTCGTCTTCCGCATGGACATGGGGCGGGTGGGTTGCTGAGTGAGGCGCGACTACACTCATCTTTAAAGTTTTCCCGTCCGCAAAATTTGGATCAGCGAACCAGTATTGGTATCCGACGTTTGTTTTTTCAATTTTATCTATTGAAAATTTGTTGATGCAGTTCTCAATTGTGTACTTTATCGAGTCATTCTTCACCGCGTCTCCTGATTTGGATTGTGCCTGAAGGGAGACGGACATGACGCTTACAATGAACATCATGCAAAGCATTCTTAGATTGATAAATTTCTTCATAGAATCCTCAATTATGGTTATGATATTTGTTCTATAGTACAATAAATTTCAACATAGTTCAAAACATGCTATTCTTTATT
The DNA here is from genome assembly GCA_050008835.1 of Bacteroidota bacterium. Classification (GTDB taxonomy): domain Bacteria; phylum Bacteroidota; class Ignavibacteria; order UBA10030; family UBA10030; genus Fen-1298. The sequence goes on from JBEKLV010000009.1 coordinate 22,963, forward strand.
TAAAAAGAGACAAGTGAAGTCAACAAGAACTGAAGAAATAAAAAAAGCCGGTTTTGATTTGACCGGCTTTTCTTGTTACTCATAACGAAGAGAATCTATCGGATCGAGATTCGCAGCTTTCCAGGCAGGATAGACACCAAACACTACTCCAACAAACGTAGTGATTGCGAAACCAATTAATGCCCAATCAAGTGGAAATACCGGTGGGAAACTAAATGCAAGGGCAGCCAAGTTACCTCCAAGTACACCAAGTACGACACCAATTGCTCCACCGATTTCACATAATACTACAGCTTCAGTGATAAACTGCGATAGAATATTTGATCTGCGCGCGCCAAGCGCTTTCCGAATACCAATTTCTCTCGTGCGTTCGGTTACAGATACAAGCATAATATTCATAATACCGATACCAGCCGCTACTAAGGCGATGAAACTGATAAATCCGACACCAAGTTTAATGTAGAATGAAAAATCATTGAACGTAGCAATGAGCGAATCATTTGAGGAGATTGAAAAATTATCTTCATCGCCGGGAGCGACTTTTCGTATTGTGCGGAGAATCATTCGTGTCTCCTCAAGACAATCATCGAATGTTTCCTGGCTTTTCGCTTTCACCTTAATAAAGACACTACGCATCTTGCCATATTGATTAAGAGATGTACTGAGCGGTATCACCACCTGGTTTTCAGATTCCACCAATGTAGAGCCTTTTGATTCAAACGTTCCAATAACAGTATACCGTTGTGCACCTATTTTCACAATACTACCGACCGCTCCACCATGCGGAAACAATTTGCGCTCAACATCCGCCATAAGAATGACAACATATGAGGCATATTTCAAATCATCTTTCGTGAAATTTCTTCCCTCTTGAATAGTCCAGTTGTTTGTCCGTATTCCTTCTGGCTCCTCACCGCAGACTCCAACATTCGGATTGGTTTTCAATGCCCCAAACTGAACGGTTTCAGAACTCTTATAGATACCGATACCGACACACTGGGCAAGTGTTATTCGCTCTTTAATAGTTTTTGCCTGTTCGTATGTAATATCCTTCCATTTCAGTGATTTCAACCATTGTGTGCGGGTCGCGATAGCTGGCTGCTTTTGAATCTGAAATGTATTGGTCCCAAGACCACTCAATCCAACTTCAATGCTGTTTTGCATTACTTGAATGGCTGTCATGACACCGATGATAGAAAAAACTCCAACAATAATGCCCAGCAACGTTAATGCCGAGCGTAGTTTGTTGGAGCGTATGGCTGTCAACGCCATCTTAAATATTTCTGAGAATTCCATGTGCAAATTGCTAGGCCGGGAATTGTTCAGCCATTGACTTTATTCGTATCTCAGAGAGTCAATAGGATCGAGATTTGCAGCTTTCCAGGCAGGATAGACACCAAACACCACTCCAACAAAAGTAGTGATCGCAAATCCAATCAGTGCCCAATCAAGCGGAAATACTGGCGGGAAACTAAATGCAAGGGCAGCCAAGTTACCGCCAAGTACGCCAAGTACGACGCCAATGAGACCGCCGATTTCACACAATACTACAGCTTCAGTGATAAACTGCGATAGAATATTTGACTTGCGAGCACCTAACGCTTTCCTAATACCAATTTCTCTCGTGCGTTCGGTTACAGATACAAGCATTATATTCATAATACCGATACCGGCAGCTATCAATGCAATGAAACTCATAAATCCTACGCCGAGTTTAACGTAAAGTGTAAAGTCATTAAAGGTCGCAATAAGCGAATCATTAGAGAAAATCGAGAAATCATCTTCGTCACCCGGCGCTACATTACGTATAGTCCGAAGAATCATTCGTGCTTCCTCAACACAATCATCATACACTTCTGCATTTTTCGCTTTGATCATAATATGTACGCTGCGAAGTTTTCCGTATGTATTTAGAAAGGTGCTCAATGGTACAACAACATAGTTATCGCTATTTCCCCCCAGACTTGATCCCTTTGTATCAAATGTTCCAATCACACGATATCGATCATCACCGATACGAACTTCACTTCCCACAGCACCACCATGAGGAAAGATCTTTTTAACGACATCATCGCCAAGAATTACGACATAGGAGCTGTAGCGAATATCATCATCATTTAGGCTCCGTCCTTCTTTGATAGTCCAGTTATTTGTGGGCATACCTTCGGGCTCTTCTCCAGCCACACTGACACTTGGGTTTGTCTTCAAAGATCCAAATTGAATAGTCTGTCCGCCTTTCCATGATTCAAGCGCAACATATTGAGCAAGTGACATCTTTTCTTTAACGATCAATCCTTGTGGATAGCGTATATCTTTCCACTTCAATGATTTGAGCCACTTGGCACGACCTGCCAATTGTGGCTCCTTCTGAACCTGGAAGGTATTGGCTCCAAGACCGCTCAAACCATCTTCAATACTGTTTTGCAGTACCTGAACGGCTGTCATAACACCTATAATAGAGAAGACTCCAACAATAATACCCAGCAAAGTCAACGCAGAGCGAAGCTTGTTGGAGCGGATTGCTGTGAGAGACATTTTAAATATTTCAGAGAATTCCATAAGTCACATTAAAAGTACAACAGTTAAGAGAAATTTTTTCCCTATTCATATCTTAGCGCATCAACTGGATCGAGACGCGACGCCCGGTACGCCGGTAAAAACCCAGAAACAACTCCAACAATAATCGAAACAAGCAATGCAATGAATACTACACTCAAGGGCATAGCTGTTGGAAGAAAAGTATCAATTATCAAGCTTAACGGAAAGGCGATAACGATACCAATGATGCCGCCGATGAGGCATAATGCCGCAGATTCCATCAAGAACTGCAAAAGGATGGTGCGCCGTGGTGCTCCAATTGCTTTGCGGATTCCAATTTCTCTCGTGCGCTCCGTAACCGATACAAACATGATATTCATGATTCCAATACCGCCGACGAAGAGCGACATTCCTGTTATAAATAAACCTACGGCAGCAATAACACCACCGATTGTATTAAATGTCTGGATTAACGTCTCTTGCTGATTGATTGCAAAATCATCCGGGTCTTTCGGTTTGAGACCGCGTGATTTACGTAAGATACCCCGGACTTCTTCTTTCGTGTTGTCCAATTCTTCCACAGATTTTGCTTTTACCATAATCTGAAGATCACTTCGACGTGACATAAATTCTTGAAAGAAACGATTGATCGGAACATAGACTCTATTATCAAGACTTTCCAGTCCAAGAAAGCTGCCTTGTTTATCAAATACGCCTAAAACTTGATACGCATACCCGCCGATCTTAATATTTTTCCCGATAGGATTTTCATTTGGAAAGAGATTTGCAGCTACTTCTGAACCAATGGTGCACACCGGTCGGCCTCCATCTGCTTCCATCGGAGTAAAAAATCTGCCGAAGGCAACAGTTGATCCACTTGTCTCAAGCCAGTAAGCTCCAGTACCAATAATAACGACGTCCTCAACAAGTTTTTGTCCATATATGACACTTCGTCTCGCTCCCGTTGCAGGATTCACCGCTTGTGCATATTCCGAATACTTCTCAATATCTTTTGCTTGCTTAATGCGGACATTTCGTCGATTTTTTATTATCCACCAATCATCGTTATGATTACTCCATGACCATTTCTGTACATATAATACATCAGAACCGAGAGACGCTATACTTTTATTGAATGCACGATTCAGTCCTTCAATCGCAGTTCCCATGAGTGTTACAGAAACAATACCGATAACAATGCCAAGTGTCGTCAACACCGAGCGCATTTTGTTAGCACGGATGGCGGCAAAAGCAATCGCCATACCTTCTTTGAATTCATCAAATACAAATTTCATGTTATGCCATGACAGTTGCTGGTTTAGTTATAACTTTTCTGTTTATGATTGGCCCATCCTCTTCTATCTTGCCGTCGCGGAGACGAATCCGACGATGCGCATGTAATGCAATATCCTCTTCATGGGTCACCAGGACGATCGTATTGCCTTCCTTATGCAATGTATCGATCAGGAACATGATTTCATCGCCGGTTTTTGTATCAAGGTTTCCAGTTGGTTCATCCGCAAGTAAAATCGAGGGTTGTGTTACAAGAGCACGTGCTATGGAGACACGCTGACGTTGACCACCGGAAAGTTCGTTTGGTTTGTGATGGATACGATCCGTTAACCCTACGCGATCAATTGCCGCACGTGCTAGTTTCTTTCGTTCCATCGATCCCACGCCACCATAAATGAGTGGAAGTTCTACATTGTGGAGAACGTCCGATCTGGCAAGTAAATTAAAGGTCTGGAATACAAACCCGATTTCTTTATTCCGGATCTTTGCAAGCTGATTGTCGTTCATATCGCTGACGTTCGTGTCGTTCAATTCATACAAACCAGACGTTGGAGTATCAAGGCATCCAATAATGTTCATCATCGTTGATTTGCCGGAACCCGAGGGGCCCATAATCGCTACATATTCATTTTTTTGAATCTTTAATGAAACACCATCTAAGGCATGAACTTTTTCTTCGCCGACCTGATAAAACTTTGTGATGTTTGTGAGTTGGATAATATTTGGCATTCCAGATTCCTTCCTGTTACTCTACTTCTTTCAGTTTTTTTTCTGCCATTTTGCGAAACGAATCGTTGGATTTGTCATTAAGCACAAATTGGTACATTTCCTTTGCTTCCTTCTTCTGCCCTTTCGCTTGATACGCTTCGCCAAGATAGTAGGTGGCAGCTGTAAAATTTTTATCTATTTCGAGCGATTTACGGAGATGGACAATTGCCTGATCTGGTTTGGCATTCTCAAGTAACGCTTCAGCGAGACTCTCATAAGAATCTGTGGTATCGGGTCGAAGCTCAACGTATTTTTGAAAACAAATCACTGCTTCCGCTGGACGTTTGGCACGCATATGGAAGTATCCATATTCCTTCCAAACTCTCCATTCCTTTGGTTTTGATGATGTAAGCGTTTTCCATTCCTTTTCTGCTTCTGCAGGTTTCTTATCGCGCTCGTAAAAATGAGCTTTTAAGAATCTACCCTGTAGTTCATCTTGTTTCACAATTTCATCCAGCTCGCGCCAACCCTGATCTTCGTCACCGCCCATAATCGAAGGAGCCACAAGATAATATTGTGCTAAACCAATACGCGCCGGCACAAGCTTAGGATTGAGTTCCACTGCTCGCTTAAATGCGTTTTTTATTTTCGGTGCAAGAAATGCCTGCTTAATCATGCCAGAATTTTGAGCCTTTTGACCGAGAGCAGATCCATACAAGAATTGATAGTCGGCATTATTCGAATTTATATCGACTGCTTTTTCAAGCTGATCAACAGCTTCATCAACATTCCGATCTTTAAATCCACGATTAAGTAATACCCAACCAAGGCGATAATGCGCTTCAGCGTCATTTTTATTTTTATCTAAAATTTGTTCAAATACTGCTTTTGCTTCTGCATATCTTTTTTGCTGGACAAGCGCGACACCTTCATCAATTGTCTGTGCCGACAAGTTTGTTTGCATCAACATAACTATTGCAACTATAAGGCCAGCTATTCGCAAAAGCTTTTGCATTACTATCGTTTCTTCCTATGTTTTCCTACTTTTTATCTTGATCGGCACTCGCGCCGGTCTTTTTCGCGGACTTATTGTCAACTTTTACTTTTGAATCAACTTCCAGATCACGATTGATCGCCTTGAATGGTCCTGACACAACTTCTTTACCCTCAAGTCCATCTGCCTTCACTTCAATGTACGTATCATTACTGATGCCGCGTTTAACAGTTACAGTCTTAGCAACACCATCCTTCACAACAAACACAACTTCTTCAAGTTTATCTTCATCCTTCTTTTTACTCGCGACTAATTGTGCCTCCCCTTCTTTCGGTTCCTCTTTCATCTCTTTCTTTGGTGCACGCACTGTAACAGACTGGATGGGCACGGTCAGAACGTTAGAATGGGTTTCTGTTTCAATATCCGCCGACACCGACATTCCGGGCCGGAATTGAACACCTTCAGGAGTATTGACGCGGATCCGCACTTCAAAATTCGTGACTTGATCCTGTGTTCCTGTGCCGGTCGATGTCGCAGTGTTCGCAATCTGTGTGACGACGCCGACAAATTTACGATCTTGATATGAATCGACTTCTATTCGTGCTGTATCTCCTTTTTGCACCATCACAACATCATTCTCACCGACTTCGACCCGGGCTTCCATAGAAGCAAGGTCGGCTATGGTCATAATTTCCGTGCCTTGCGTAAACGTGCTCCCGCTAACGCGCTCGCCAAGTTCAGATATCAATTGGCTGACAACACCCGCCATTGGCGCATAAATTGTAGTCTTTGAATATTGGTCACGATACTGTTTAAGAGTCGCATTCGCTTGATCATATCCCGCTTTTGCGCTCTGGTAACTCGCTTTTGCAACATCCATATCAGAATCAGAAATAAGTTTTTTCACAATGAGTTCTTTTGCACGATTGTAATCTGCTTCGGCTTTCCGAAGGCCTGCATTTGCCATTTCTAAAGCAGCTTGTGCATTTTCTAATTGAGCCTGATATGCATCCGGTTTTATACGGACAAGTAATTGTCCTTTTATGACACGCTGACCCTCGCGAATGGGCAATCCAATAATTTCGCCGCTGACTTCTGCATTTATTTTTACTTGTATTTCCGGTTGAATCTTTCCTGTCGCCGAGACAATTTGAGTGATCGTTCTTCTCTGAACTTTCTCCGTCTGAACGGTCACGATAGTTTCGCGCCGACTACCAAGGAACACAAGCACAGCGAGGACGATCACCACCGCTCCAATTATCGAAAAGATGATTATTTTTTTCTTTTTCTTTTTCCCATTACCATTTGCCATTGTTCACTCCTGAGTAGTATTTACTTTATATAAAAATATACGATAATCCTATTTAAAAGTTCCGTTCACCAATTACATATTCCAAATTGTACTTTGCAGTGATATACCCATAGGTCGAATTTATTTTTGTTGCCTGCGCATTTACAAGATTGGCATTTGCAGTTTGGAGGTCTATTAACGTACCGGAACCAAGGTTATACTTCTCTTCTGCTATCTTATAATCCTGTGAAGCGGAAGTTACACTTTTCACACTCGCATCATATTGACGGCGTGAAGCTTCGAGATCAAGTAAAGCTTTCTTCACATCAACGCTGACGTTACGTTCTGATTGATAAAGTGACAACTCCGCGTTGCGTTCCTGCACTTTTGCAACCTGAACTCCTTGGTTCGTTGAGAAACCATCAAACAACGTCCAACTTAAACTGATGCCCCAATTTATATATTTATAATCTGATAAATTTGATACTTCCGGGGATTGAAGGCTATATCCTGCATTTGCTTTGACACTTGGAAGGTAATGACCCCA
>JBEKLV010000090.1:0-10010 GCA_050008835.1 Bacteroidota bacterium
CATAATCTTCTTCTTCAAGATTCCTTTCAACAAGTTTTTCTAAAGATGGATAACCTAGCATTTTTGCTAACATTCTATTTGCCATTAGTATTTTTCCATCGGGAGTAGTTCTGTAAAGACCTATTTTGGCGTTCTCATAAAGCATGCGAAAACGTAGCTCGCTTTCCTGGAGCGCTTCTTCCGTCCGCTTGCGCTCAGTGATATTGCGAATGATGACCACAATTTGATCTTCAGGGAGCGGCACAAGCCTGGCTTCGAAGAAAAGTGGCCGATCTTGTATGGATAGTGAATACTCTATGCTGATAATTGTTTTTGATTCATGCACTTGTTGAATCGCTTCACTGAATTTTTCACTAACCTGTTTTAATGGAACATCTTGAATTCGTTTCCCGAGTAATTCCTTGGGATCAAGAAATAGATCTGTGGTAGAACCTGCTTTGTAATTAAGTATCCTGCCCTCATCATCAATTCGAAAGAGTAAATCAGGTATTGCTAAAAATATTGCCCGTACTTCCGAATTTGCTTGGAGAAGCTCTTGTGAACTCAGCTCAAGAGAACGTTCAAGCATCCCGCGATCCATGTCAGATTCCCAATAAGCATCGTTCACCGCATTAATAAATTCCTGCCAATCCCCAGAAATGCGGAACTGATCGCCGAAGTATCGTCTAAGCTGACGTTTTAGCAAACTGTGCATTCGTTCCATACCACTATTCCTCTAAAAAAGTTGTAATAGTCATCGTTTGGTTCTGCAATTCGCATTTGGCACCGGTAATGAATGGAGCTATCTCTCCATATGAATAGAATCCCGCTAGTATAGTCTGCTCGCCAAAAACATCTCGCACACCCTCAATTTCTTCTTCGACTCGCTGTTTTAGAATTAGTTTTCGTCCGACACAACTAATAAGAATCGCTAAATTAGGTGCAACAGTACCAATTGCTTGGTGGGCCGTCTTTGCCGCTCCGACAGCACCGTCAATCAGTCGATCGAAGTTCGCCTTCATAAATCGTGCGTATGAACCTTCGGGGACATCGCCAGCAAATGTCATGCTATGCTCATTTTCGTCTACCGATAAAATTGTACGCACAACTCCTGTTTCACCTGACTTGTTCCGAATACTCAAGGGGAATAGAAGTGCTGTTGATGGAAGACCTTTCGCATGCTCACCGAGATAGTTCTTGTACAACTTCAAAGCCGAATGCCCATCAAGCTCGTATAATATATTCCCTTTCGAATTTGTTATCAGCCTCTCCGGTCCAAAGGGGTCCCATCCACCCAAGGAACCAGAACTAACTATTAGTCGACTTCCATATAATCCCACTACAGCAATAGTTTCTTTCGCTGGTCTACTATCTCCAAAGACCAGTGTTTCTCCAAATCGATCACCATCTCCAGCTAATCCACCGGTAAAAGTCGTTCCACCTGGCAATTGTGACGTCAATCCTCTGACTAAATCGCTTCCGTTTACCTTTGATCCATCTGATAGGACTAAAACATGCTTTAGCTTATCTTCTCCGCCTGACATTAACGATGGTAGAGTCAAAGGCAAAGCTTTCGCCAAGAATTCTCCTGCCTGATAACTGCTTTCTACTTGGCTTAAATTCACTTTAACATCTTTGATTTGTGTATGTTCAAATTTAATTGCTGTTACAACAATTGAATCATCTGTGACCTGTGTACCACAAATTTCTCCGGCAGTCGAACAGCCAAACGTATGAGCATGCGGATATGTGTCTTTGATTTGCTGAAGCTGAATTTGCTCTTTCAATAATGGTGTGGCACCAAATATCAAAATTAATTGAGCGTCTCCAATTTCAGTCTTCGTAAGTTCGGGTATCCATCCATGAACACTATCCCATCTTTTTTGTTCAAGTTTCATATTTTTGTCTCCTCTCTTTAACGCTCCAATAAATTGTTTCCTATATATTGACTAATAATTGTTTGATAATTGTTCTAAAGATAATTTTAGTTGATGCTACAAAGTAACATTTACCATAAGTTTTCAGACTGTAAACACCTTTTACATGATATTTTCAATACTTGGTATAAAATAATTTGTGTTGTCTTAAATACTTCTAAAATACTTCCTATTACAATTTGTTTATTGTATATTTTGGCATAAATTATGGATAAAGGCAACTTGTATTAATAATTTAATATATATTGAGTTATCCAATAAGCTGAATATCCGTAGCAATTAGAACTATTGGAATCAAATCGAAGCATGTATTATAATAAATAACTAATGCTAAATTTACTGATGATGTCCAACAGTAGGTACCTCTAACGTACGCACATCAGAAATGGATGGCAATGACAATGGCAGCACACGTAAATATTCTTATTGTCGAAGATAGTCCGACGCAAACGAAACTCCTTCGTCTTATTCTCGAAGAAAACGGTTACATCGTTAATTCTGCACCAAATGGTGTCAAAGCATTAGAGCACATTCGCAACAAAAAGCCCGACCTTATCATTACTGACGTCGTGATGCCAGAGATGGATGGTTTTGCACTGTGCAAGGCATTGAAAAGTGATCCTGACTTGAGACTCATTCCGGTGATGTTGCTTACATCGCTTTCCAATCCTCAAGATGTGATCAATGGTCTTCAGGCAGGAGCCGATAACTTCCTTACGAAACCCTACGAAGGTGCTTTTCTTGTTTCACGTATTCATTATATATTAGCTAATCAGGAGTTACGAAAAAGTCGGCCTTCTGGTTCGGAGATCGAAATCATGTTTGCAGGTCAGAAATACTTCATCGATTCTGACAGAATGCAAATTATCGATCTTCTACTTTCAACTTACGAGAACGCTGTTCAGAAAACCAACGAACTTAAGAAGGCTCATAACGATCTTATCGACATATACCGTCAACTTGAACAGAAGAATATTGAGCTCGAAAAGTTGAATCAAAATTTACAGCATGCATTAGCCGAAGTAAAAACTTTAAGTGGATTGCTTCCGATTTGTGCGCACTGTAAAAAAATCCGCGACGACACAGGCTACTGGAATCAAATAGAAACATATATGGCAAAAAGAATTGATGTTGAGTTCACGCATGGTATCTGTCCTAGCTGTGCAAAGAAGTTTTTCCCCGATCCTACACAAAAGTCGTAATTGATTCAAAGCGTGAGAATAGCGCTTTTGTGATTTCCGTACATGATACAGGTCAAGGAATTCCACCGACCGAAATGGATAAGCTATTTAAACCATCGCCTAGACTAAGCGTAAAAAGTACTTTAGGTCATTCTAGCACTGGTCTCGGGCTCGTCATTGTACGTAAAATCATCGAAGTACATAATGGAAAAGTCTGGGCAGAAAGCCGTCTTAAAATAGGTACTACATTCAAAATCTCCCTTCCTGTTCCATAACCAGCCAATAGAGAAATTGGGTTGTAGGAATATAATTTATAAATTTAGACTCATACCGATCCGCATAATATATAATTCGCTTTAAATTTAAAACTGAGTATGCACGTTTTTATCCATTTATAATTTTACTGCACAAAATCATTGGAATATTTTTTAAAGAAATGACAGAAAACTGTCAATAAAAAATTTCAAGAAAGGTCTCCTTTTCGTCTATTTCGAAAGCACTGTCAAATTTAGATATATATAGACAATATTTCTTAGCTTTTAACTATCCTTCCACTTCACTTCAGCATTAGAATAGCCTCTTTTCAAGGATCACAATTGAAAACTCTACAAAGTTCTTAATTGACGGTATTTTCATAGACGAGAGAATTAGCTCTGATTTACTAAATACGACCTTTTAAAAAAGATTTTGCCTGTTCGCATGTTGGCATAAGGATTGTGGTTCTTGAAGAAGATTCGGTTTCTTTAAAACAAACGATTGGAGGTTGTTATGGAATATACAGCGATTACGATTACAGAAACTCCTTGCGAACCGGTTGAAGTGCAAAACCGATTATGTGAAGCAGGAACAACAGAAACCGAATACAACCAGGTACTAGATCCAAAAGAAGCAGATCGTCGATTACTACGGACAACAATTGAGAATCTACCTAAATTTGACTTGCAGATTGGACAACAACACCCTCTAAAAATTTTACTTGCAGAAGATAGCCTTGTCAATCTGAAAATCACTCTCTGGTTCCTAAAGAAGCTTGGGTATCGCGCAGACGTTGCATTCACTGGTATCGAAGCAATAGATGCACTAAAGCGCCAATATTACGATGTAATTTTGATGGACGCCGAAATGCCAGAAATGGATGGCCGGGAAGCAACAATAGCGATAAGAAAAGATTTTCCTACCGAGCAACAACCGTATATTATCGCGATGACAGCCAATACTTCGCAGGGGGATCAGGAAAGCTTTCTTTCAATTGGTATGAATGATTACGTCACCAAACCGTTAAAACTGGAAGAAATGGTTCGCGCATTAATGGCATGCCATCCTCTTTCTGAAAAAATTGGGGAAGTTCAATTTGAAAGTAATAACGAGCAAAGAATACTCAGTAGGGTTGCCTGAATATTTTTAGGTACATCCTGTTGAGCGTCTAACACTTTGTTTGACCGGCTTTAAAGCGAATCTCCGAGAGTTATCTTAGTTTGTCCGTGCTAAATTCCGCCATAATATCTTGTTGAGGATTTGCCATCATTTCGTATCCTATCTAAACAATTTCACTCTCATAAGCTTGCACTGTGCAGCGCTGCCAAATCAAAAGTCATTCGTAAATAAAGTAACTATCGACATAATGAAAAATGGAACGTATATTGTACATACGGCACAAGGAAGTTTGCTAGAGATCGATGATGTGCTTACAGAATTGGATTTTGATAAAATTGCCGACATTACTGTTAATGTAATTGTGCGGGAGCCGCCTGAAGATTGGCGCTTTGTAAAGCATTTAAAAGTGATCGGATACCGGATAGAAGGTGTTGACAAGGCTATTTCCGTTAGGGTAGGCAACTTATTTTATGTATTAAAGTAATATTCAATAATAATTAACAATTCATAAAGGATAATACTATGTCAGAAGTCTTAAAAAGACTTGGCGAAATACGTTTAGTGCCTGTCGTTGTCTTGGAGGACGCAAAAAATGCCGAACCGTTAGCTGAAGTTCTTATTGCCGGTGGTTTGCCATGTGCTGAAGTTACGTTTCGAACGGCCGCAGCGGCAGAATCGATAAAGCATATTTCGAAGTTTAAAGAAATTTGTCTTGGTGCCGGAACTGTTCTTTCAGTGGATCAAGTAAAGTTAGCTCTTGATTCCGGTGCAACGTTCATTGTGTCTCCCGGTTTCAATCCAAAAGTTGTAAAGTATTGTGTCGAAAATAAAATCCCAATTACTCCTGGAATTTGCACTCCGACAGAAATTGAAATGGGTCTTGATTACGGTTTGAATATTTTTAAGTTCTTCCCTGCAGAAGCCTATGGCGGATTGAAAACATTGAAAGCAATTAGCGCACCTTACAGTATGATTAAATTTATTCCTACAGGCGGCATAGACGCGAAAAATATCCGTGACTATCTTTCCCTTAAACAAGTATTTGCTTGTGGTGGAAGCTGGATGGTTTCAAAAGAGATGATCTCAAATGGCAAATTCAACGAAATGACGGCACTTGTAAAAGAAGCTGTTAACCTTGTCAAAGGATTATAGGATCAATATCACAACAATTAAAGCAAAGTGGGCTGATAAAGGATATAAGTCGTTATGCCCAACTCGGCGTTTTGGGTAAACACTTATTGAATTCTTCAATCAACTTTTTTTCATGCTCGCCTGCAAATGAACCATTGAAAAAAATATCGATTTCTTCTTTGTATAATTGTTCCCAAGAATCCTCTTCATGTCCGGGATTGATCGGATAGAACAGCGCACCATTCGATTTCGCCGCATTCATATCTCCAGGGGCATCACCGATCATTAACATTTTATCGTTGGGATACTTTCCTTTGGCAGCGTATTGAATGTGTTCGGTCTTCGTGCCATATTCTTGCCCACAAATAATCTTGACATACTTATTGATATCATGTTCAATCCATTCACGATTCAGAGCCTCTTGTGGGGTTTGAGAAACAACTATTACATCAGCATTTTTATTAAACTTGATAAGGGATTCACGAACCCACGGAAAAGGAGGAATGCCATAAACTAGTTCACTGATTGATTTGTTGACTGCCTTCGACCATATAAGGGTTCTATCAATTATTGGATTATTTACTTCTTTTGCATAGCGCTCTAACGCAGGATTACCAAGTTTTGTTTCTTTCTTTACCCATTCAATCAAAGGAGTAACATCCGGAAGTTTTGCACCGCGTGCTCTTACTTCTTTTCGTTCCGCAAGTAGGTGCATTGTTTCTATGACCGCATGGAAACGGTTGCATCCTCTCGTTTGTGAATATAAATTTACAAAATCCCAGGTTTCACGAGCATATTTTGAAATGTTTTGTAATTCCCAATAACGAATGAAGTTCGGACAAAAGCATTCCTTATGTTTTATTTCCATTGTGTCGAATGCACAGCCGTCGGAATCTATGCCCACAAAAAGGGGCTTTGTTGGTCTTATATCCTTAAGAATTTGGTGTGGATCTTGATTCATTTTATTGTTTGTCCTAAAATCTGATTGATATAATTCAATGCGTTATAGCTGGTGAATAAAGATGCAGAGCATAATAGATAGCTGAATATTACAAATACAAATGTGCTTAAAGAGCACAACTTAATTGCTGTTATTAACGAATAATCATATAAAAACATAATAATAATTTCGCAAATATGCCAAATTTCATTTAGCAATGAGTACTGTGACTGCAGTATTAAAAGATAAACACGTGAATAGCAATAATCGTGTAAAAACTCATCCGATTTCCAGAAAAAGAAAGGGAATCTACCAACCAAAAATAGACATTAATCGTTTTTCCCCTTGGAACTTATCCGAACAATCTGTATTATATGCATGCCAAGTAACAGTACACCGTACTTGCTTCTTTGTGAGAATTCCCGGATACAATCATACGAGGGAAATCGCTTCAATAATCTTTTGATGGACAAAGTTTGGCATCCTAAGTGTAAGAAGCTGTCATCGAACATCCACCAATTGGCACCAATGTTCGTTGATATTTTTCGCGAGAGTTGGTAACGGCTGCGTACACCGACCCGACGGTTGATCGGGGTAACTTTTTAGGAAAGGATTTGTTCCATGGAAGAAGGAACAGTCAAGTGGTTCAACGGCGCTAAAGGTTTTGGATTTATTTCTCGCGCAAATGGCGAAGATGTATTCGTCCATTACAAGTCGATTGTTGGTGATGGGTACAAAACCCTGAACGATGGCGACAAAGTGCAATTCGAAGTCCAGACGGGACCGAAAGGCCTGCAAGCAGTGAACGTTTCCAAAGTGTAGGAGATACGTTTCATTTCTTGCAAATGAACATTTTCTTGTAGAACCAAAAAAGGTGTACATCATATAAGGGTGTATGCCTTTTTCGTTTTCATATAAAGTGTCGAATTAAATATCAGCGACTTTATTTCTTATATAATTCAGTTAGATGGAACAATGCGGGATTCGTTAACGGTGTCAGCAACAAAGTGATGGATTTAGAAATAAATCTATGTATTTAGTAGAGCCCCTAATTAAATTACGCAATACTCGTTACAAATTATTTTTTTGAATTCTCGCCCGAATAACCGAGGCGGCAATTGCAATTAATAAAACAGTTCCAACTACTCCCAGCGCCAATCCGATCGGAATATTCACATATCCCATTAACAACATCTTCAATCCTATGAACGTCAGAACAACTGATAATCCGTGCCGAAGGTAATAGAACAAATCCATAATACCGGCAAGAGCAAAGTAGAGAGATCGCAGTCCAAGGATGGCAAATACGTTGGAAGTGTAGATAATAAATGAATCTTGTGTGATAGCAAATATTGCCGGGATTGAATCAACTGCAAAAAGCAGATCTGTTGTTTCTATCACTATTAAAACAATGAGTAGAAGAGTGCCGTAGCGTTTCCCACTCGTTTTCACAAAGAACTTTTCTTCGTGGTAGCCAGATGTAACAGGAAGGAATTTTTTAAAGAATCGAACAACAATATTACGTTCCGGATGCACCTCTTTTTTCCCATCCTGAAACGCCATCTTAACTCCCGTAACGACAAGAAATAATCCTAGGATGTACAGAATCCAATGGAACCGCGTAATTAACGCGGCACCAAGAAGGATCAGCGCTCCGCGCATTAACAGTGCGCCTAAAATTCCCCAAAAGAGAACTTCATGCTGGTATTTTGCAGGTACCTTGAAATAGGAGAAGAGAAGAAGAAAAACAAATAGATTATCAATGCTTAAAGATTTTTCAATCAAATAGCCGGTAAAAAATTGTAGCGCAGACTCGCGGCCAAACCAAAAATAGACTCCTATATTGAACAACAGCGATATAGCAATCCACACTCCGCTCCACATCAAAGATTCTTTAATACTAATCTCATGTGGCTTGCGATTGAACACTTTCAAGTCAAGGGTCAGGAGAACTATAATAAAAATATTAAACCCAACCCACAGAAGAATCGTATGCATTGCCGCTGCTTTCCAAAAAAGGCTTCACAATGTTTTAATCATTAATTGTAAAGATAGAAAGGATTTCCTACAAGAAGCAAGTGAAGGCCTATAAAAGAATATGTTGAAATGCTTTTGGGAAAAACCCATAGAGGAAATAAGAAGATCAACCACCAAAGATGATAAGCTGTACTTCTTCCGGTAGCAATGCGCTTAGAGAGCGCATCACACTACCCCTGAGCATATTTTCCAACACGCTGCGTTTGGTGGCGCCCATGATTACACGGTCAACCCCAAATGTTGCGGCTTGTTCGGCAATTGTATACCCCACTTCATAACTCGGGATTGAAATAATCTGATAGTCTATGCCTGAGGTCGAACAAATAGTTTCGATATGTTCTTCTTCCCCGTTCATTTTCATTTCTATCCGTGCCGGCAATGTACCTACTGCAATTTCTTTAACTCGCAAGACAAAGAGTAATGCACCACGTTGTTTTGCTTCATCAAGAGCAAATTTCAGCAACCGGTCATTAATATCCTTCATGGCAAGAAGATATTTTGCCGTAGGCATTACTGTTCGGCGACGCTTTCGGGTTGGGGGTGGTGCAATGGATACCTCAACTGGAACTGCTATTCCAATCTGCTTACGATGAACAAAATAACGAGCCCCCAGTCCGATAAATAGAATTATACCGGCATAGAGAGTAGCTTGATGCTTCTCTATGACAATTGAAAGCTCAACGAGAAACAATATTGCAGCAGAGATAAGCATAAGGATTTTCACACGCGGCTTCATGCTTACAGTTTTATCTGTAGCAGTGGAACCCAAATTGATCGTCATTGCTCCCAAAAGTCCTATGGCATATAGGTGTGATAGTTGTTCAACATCAGAAATAACAATAAGAACGACGATTGGGACCGATGTCGCAAGAATCAATGGCCAGATCGGAACACCATGCCGATTAAGCTTTCTTAGGAAACCTGGTAATTCCTTATCGACCGACATAAGGAATTGGATCGAAATGAGATCGTTAATTGCAGTGTTTCCAGCTGAAATAAGAAGAACACCAAGAGAGAGCGCTACAACAATACCAAACCAAGGTCCGACATAGTGTTCACCCAGAAACCTAAGCATATCATCGCGATGATCACCGGGAATCAATCCCTGTACTGCATGCATCGCCAATCCTAAAAACACATTGAGGATAACTACTTTTATAAGAACTGAAATTATTGCACGTCGGGAATCGCGAGCAGGATCTTTCATCAAGCCGGTCATATTCGAGATTGCCTCGATACCGGAAAGACTCAGAATGAACGTAATAAATATTCCCCAATTATGGAAAATACCTCCTTCCAATGGTTGTATATTGGCAGATTGAACTGCTGTCGGTACTGAGAAGAACACAATTACTAACAACGTCACAAGTGTAAAGACTGAAATGATTAGGGCGAGGCCGCCGGAATGCTTAGGTCCGAACCAGTTGATAG
>JBEKLV010000091.1:0-9980 GCA_050008835.1 Bacteroidota bacterium
ATCCGAGTTGGAAACGACGAGGTTGATAGAGGATGAAGTCTGTAATGGCTGTTGTTTTACTATGGACAGTAAAAGGTTTCAGTTATGTCAGAACTAGAGATTAGAAATAAAATATTAAAAGGTGACCATCGTGAAAAGCGATAGACAGACGTACATAGCGGATCGCCCGCCAACCTGCCAGAGAGATATCGGATTGGCTGGAAGGTCAAACCCCCAAACGGTGAATGAGCCGATGGGTAGTGATCCTCCCAAAAATCATTCTGCTCAATTGATCGAGTATAATAAATGGGTACGGCACGAAGAGAAGAGATACTCCCGGCTCTTGACAGAACTGAAGAAAACCAGTTGGTTCACTCGCTATGTGCAGCGTTACTGCATGCCATACAACGGGAATTCAACTTATGATGGGTTCATTCAGTCGAGTCCGCAAAAAGGCAATGCATCAAGCGCCATCGCGCAGTTCAATGTTGGCGAATTTACCCACCGGCTGTTGGGTGGGCCGCCGGATGTAGAATGCGATGTAGGTCTAATGCTGGACAAACTTGTGTCGTCCGAGTTGGAAACAACAAGGTTGACAGAAGATGAAGTTTGTAATGGCTGCTGGCTCACGATGGAACAGGCACTTCTACGGCATAAGAAGCCGCCTTTGTCGGATATTGACACGTGCTCGGAAAGAACTAGTACTCAGCAGTCAATGGCGTTCGAATACACTGTATCGATGCGAGGACGAAAAATTTCTCGTTCTACAGTGATAGAAGAAATTCAGACAGCACGCAGTAATTTGTCTGAATCTAATGGAAGTAAATCCTTAAATGTAAATAGACTTTGGCTTGAAGTCGGTGAAACGTATTCAAAGTTTTCAGAATGCGATTCCACTGCGGCGATTAGCTCTGCCGGACCAAAAGCAAGCCGAAGGATTGGAAATTTGAGTCTCGGGACTCGTTGGCATCGGTCTATTTTGCCAATCCCATGGGATTCTATTATGGTCGAATCAGTTAGACTCGTTTTGCAGCGCTGGAGAGGAGTTTGCTCCTTCTCTCAAACCATGCGCAGTAACCAGAGTATAGAGAAACACCAAAATGTGTATCCTCTATGCACTAAGAAACGAAGTCGGCCTGGAGAATGATATGCTCAGATCAAACTCAAAGGTTTAGAAATATGATGACATCAACATCACATAGTGTGATAAGATTATAGAGAGAGGGCGAGTTTTACTCCTTCTCGCCTTCTCCCTGGTCATCATTTATAATCAAGGGGCTGTAGTAAAAGGTAAAGAATAGAAAGCAAATGGAAATAAAAATATGGGAAAAGTTGTCGGCAGATACATGAAAAATAAATTGGAAAATGTATAAACTTAAAAAGGAACGGGTGATGGAAAATATTGAAAAACGAAAAATTCCGTTCTCAGAAATTGACGAATTGGCACAAGTGCAGAAATCTGTCGTAACGAGGATGAAGAAGTTTCTTTGGATCGATTGAAAGATAGTGGCTGGGTTGGAATGTTGTAATTAGAGGAAATGATATGAATGGGTGTAAACCAAAATATTGGCTCGATAGACGATTCCATCATATCCCAGTTTCTTGGAGGAGAGGGCAATGAATACGCCTGATTTAAAACAAGCGATTAGGATAAGATGCTACGGTCCTTGGCTGAAACGAAAAATGATTTGGTATACATTCAACTATATAATGAGATTAATCGAAGGTCATTTATATCTATGCAGTTCAGGAGTTTCACAAAATAAACAGCAGACAATTCAACTCATTCACAACATAAGATGCAAAGAAAGATTCTCATTTATCCCATTGATACAATCAATCGAGATGGGAATGACAGTACTTTTTAAATGGAATAATAATCAGATGATTCATAACGGATCACAAATAATTCTTTATTGAAAGGAAGGAGGTATTTATGCGAATACGAAGCCACGCGCCAATATAAAGGGTGTAATCAATGGTGTTGTCTCTTTGAGCAAGGACAACAAAGTAAAAATTATATTAAACAGAGGTAGATTGAAAATGATCAATAGGATCAAGTCATGAAAACCAAGTTCCAGATTTTATTTCAGGGGCTAAATGAGCCCTTGTTCAAGAAATTGGGTAAAAAGATAAAAAACAATTTTTATGGAGCACAGCAATGAAAAACTTAATAAGCAGAAGATGCTTGAGTAGAGGAATTATAATCCTACTCACTCTTGCCATCGCCGTTGCAGTGGCAATGGCTCAAAATTTAGTCATCGGTAGTGGATCAGTTTTCGCCGGCAATGGTCAATATCATATAGCTGGCAATATTACCAGTGCTGCTGCCACTTCTATACCAGGGACAGTAAATTTAGATGGTGCCGCCCAGAGTATCACAGGAGGCGCTTTGACGTTTAATAATCTAAATATTGCAGGTACTGATGTTAAGAATGTAGATGCAGATATAACGGTTCAAGGTCAACTGACAGTGAATCAAAATCTTAATATGAATACCGCCAATAATCGTGTTTTAACAATGAAAGATGCGGCAAAATCGATGCAGCCTACGTTCGCTGCCCTTAAAGAAGTTGCTGGAAATATGAAGTGGGAAGCGTATTCTGCCCAATCCTATACATTTAATAACGCTTCAACCGTCGTCAGCTTTAGTGGTGCTGATGGAGCGCGCACGTTCCAATTGAAAGTTCAGCCGGCAACAAGTCCAACGGGTTATCAGCTGGCGACTTCTGTCAATAGAAAAATTAATGCTACATATGCAGGCTCGTCCACTGGCACAGCAGATATACAATTAGCATATCAGAACGGCGAAGCTGATGCAAGCTTGGTCCAGGCTCGATTGAAAGAGTTTCATGGAACCATTACATCGACAAACAAGTTAGGAGGAACCATTACCCGCGGATCTTCAGGAGTAGGATCGTTTGGTTACATAAAACATGCGAATTTGGCTAGCGCAGCATTTGCAAGCGGTGATGAAATAGAACTTGATACCCGATTTAGCTCATTTATCTCCATCTTGGCTGCGAGCTGGAATTCAGCAGCAACGTGGGATGCTAATGCAATTCCGACAACTGCAGATGATATCGTAATTAACACATCAGTCTCAATTCCGGATGGTTACGCCGCGTCAGCATTATCTACAACTATTAATGACGGTGCCGGAATCGGCTTGACGGTTGGTGGTGGTACAAGTGGTTCACTTGCCGTTGGTGCTGGTGGATTGACGAATAACAATAGCGCAGGAACAGGACTAACAGTTGCAACGGGTGGAAGTGTTACAGTTACTAATGGTCCTTTGTCCAATAATGGTGCGATCTCGAACGCTGGGACAATTAGGGTTCAATAACCTAAAAGAAATGCTGCAAAATGGATAACTGGAAAAACTATATTGTGATGATGACGGGAAATGATTCAAAGAAGCCTTGCTGTGCTCCTATATTCGGATCTCTCGGCTATATCACATGGTCACAGACAGTAAGTCCATCTGAAAAGGTTTTTATGACGATTGGAATTGATGTTGATCAAGATCGAAATTATTCGGTAAGAGAACTCCGCTCAAGTTCTTTCTCCGAAATGCTAGTAAATCAAAATGGAAGGCGGGTAAGCACTTGCCCGTCTTCCGATGATTTAGAGATAAGTCTGAAGCGAATATGGAATAACGATAGAAAGATTTATCAGACGAAGTATCCGGTTTCTTATGTGTATCAAGAACTTCATAGTACTATTCATCAGAGTCGTTTACACAAAACGACCCTGATAAGTATTGCTTTGATAAAAGAGAATTTACTTTTCAATGTCTCAATGGATAAGAAATTTAATTAAGGATGACTCAAATGGTCGCTAGACTAAATAAAATAAAGCCACGATGTCTGACCAGACACAGAATCTGGCAGGCACGAAGTGGCCGGATTGCCTTGGCAGTTGCGTTATTTTTCTTAACGTACAATGCACAATCACAAGATTTTCTAAATGGAAAAAACGGAACCTATAAAGGTCCCGGACTCTTTCAGGTAAAAGGGCAAGCGACTGGATTGCCGGATACGGTGACCGGTACATTCGAATATTTCGGAACAGATTCGCAACAAATAGGAGCCAAGAATTATGAAAATCTTTTGCTGACAGGAAATGGCAGTATAAAGAAAACGACAATAAATGATGTGAATATTCTCCGCACTGTTGCAGTTACTAATGGTGTGAAATTAGATATTGCTTCAACAATGATATTGGAAGAAATCACGGGGCGAATAACAAATGAAAGCGGATTAATTATTGGTAAAGTCAAAAAAACAGTAGATCTTAACAACACACTTCCCGATTCCTCCGACTTTGGGGGAATTGGTGCATCGATTTCTTGGAGTGGCACAAATCCCGGTCTCACTACAATCACTCGGACATCAGGTACGGCATTATCGGTTAATGGAAAATCATCTATCCAGCGATTCCTTGATATCAATACAACCACCGATACATCGCTTAATGCGAAACTTTCGTTCACCTATAATTCTAGCGAACTACAAGGACAGAATCCTTCTACATTGGATCTCTGGCGTTCACCCGACGGTGGAACTTCATGGCGTCGACAACGAGTGTCTCAAAATGGAAATATACTTACCCGCTCCAATATCGCTTCGTTTGGATCCAATGGACGATGGACTGCAGCGGATGCAAGCAATCTGCTTGGTATTGCGAATTATGAATGGGAAACTGATTCCTTAAAAACCATTGCGGGAAATAAGCAACTTGGACGTGTGAGGAAACAATCAGATACGGCGTTCGTAGCGCGGGTTGTTGATGCGTTTAATCAATCGTTGCGTGGTCAGAATGTCCGATTTGCGATTATAGATACTCCGCTGGGTGCAACCGGACAAACATTATCAGCAATATCAGCGACTTCAGACGCGTCGGGTCAAGTTCAAACGAAGATTACATTCGGAAGTCTAAAAGGTGATTATCGTGTTCTGGCATTTGTGCCCGGTGTACCAACTGCTGTTGATACTTTCACGGCGACAGCAAAAACCTCTATAGCTTCATTGATGATAGCTCAAATCCCAAGGACATCAGATTCCGTAATGGCGGTTATTGCACCGATTGTTTTCGTTGCGAAAGATCAGGATAGTCTAACCGTTAACCAGACACCAATTGCATTTAAAATAAATGGGCCGGATACAGATTACAGAGTAGATAAAGATACTGTAATTACGGATGCGAATGGTAAGGCTCCAGTGAATATCACATTTGGGAAAAAGAGTGGATCGGTGGTTGTTAATGCAATTTCCATAGAAGATCCATCAGTAAAAACATCGATAGACTTGAACGCAACACCTGGAACTGCTGCAAAGATTAACAATATACTTGTTGGTGGACTGGCACAAGATACAGTGATGAAAGTGAAGCAGTTTGTTATTAATCTCTTTGATTCTCAACTTAATCCAAAACAAGGAGATACCGTACTGATTTCTTTTACGAAGCAAACAAGTTCCAAGCATGATAGTCTTCTTACACCATTCGTCGTTATTGATACAAACAAGACAGTAATGGCAAGTGCTATGCTCGGTGAGAAAATCGGCACTTATACATTAACAGCGCAAGCAAAGAATAACTTAGCATTATCTTCATCACAGATTCTCGCTGCAACTCCGGATGTTCCAGCGAAGATGATTGCCGGTAAGAATTTCTTCGAAGATACGATTGGAACTGTGATTCCTCAACTATATGCACTGCTCAGTGATAAGTATGATAATTCGATCTCGAATGCACTTGTGAAATATTCTACGGACACGACAATCGCTGGTGTTATCGATAGCACGATAGTCCATACTGATACATCGGGCAAAGCATTCAATAGATTTACTCTTGGCACGAAGGCAGGAATGTACAATGTCTATGCAACTCTGAATGGCATGCAGGACACATTTAGGATTATGGTAAAACCAGGTGTGGCGCAAAATATTCTAATTGCAGGCGGCATAGGTCAAGGTAAGGAAATTTTACAACCGCTGGATTCAGTCTTTACTGTCGTACTGACGGATCGAGTTGGAAATCCGAGACCGAACGATACGGTTTTCTTCGCAGTAACAAATGCCCCGTCAAACACGAAAGGCGTTTCACTTAGCAGTACGCTTGCAATCACTGATGCGAATGGCTTTGCATTCACGCGTTTGACGCTTGGAGATAAAGTTGGAACATATCAGGTAAGAGCGAGTGCTAAATCATTGAGTAAAGATTTCCTGGCGACTGCATTCAATAGCTCAGCGAAGACACTCGCATATCAAATGGGTAGAGGTCAACAACAACAAATTCTCACGCAACTTGATACCGCCTTTGTTGTGCAGATTAAAGATATAGGTGGTAATCCAGTACCGAGCAAGCCAGTAAAATTTGTAATTGATACTACCCCAGCTGGTGCATGGGGTCAAGCATTGACTGATAGTGTCGGTATAACTGATTCGATTGGATATGCAAGAACATGGTTGAAGTTTGGGTCCAAGATTGGCACTTATGGTGTGAGCGCGAAATCAACAGCGTTATCGTACGATACAACCATTAGATTCAGCGCACGTGCTTACCACGGTATCGCAAAAATTCTGGCACAGCAGTCTGGCAATGGACAAGTAGGTCAGATTGGCGATACATTGAGTCCGTTCGTTGTGTCGGTAAGCGATACAGGTGGCAACGGTGTGCCAAGCACTCAAGTGGCATTCTCGATTTTACCGAATGATACACTTGCAAAACATGATACACTTACAGTCTCTGCAGCTACGACCGATTCAAATGGACTTGCGTACACTTCATTGGTATTGGGCAATCGACCTGGTCGATATACGGTGAAAGCATCCGCTGTAGGTTTAAAGGATACTATTTTTGTTGCTAATGCCATCTTTGTATATGCAGATGCAAATCACGATGATTATCGAAACGTTGGCGATTTAACGACAATCATAGATCATGTCATCGGTAAAAAACTATTAACTGGATACGAGTTTATAAGTGCTGATATGTATCCGCACAATGCAAATGGAACAATTGGTGATGGAATTATCGATATAAGAGATGTGCAAGTATGTCTTGATAGTTTACTCAATAGCGGATGGAATCCGACAGCCAATTGTCTGGCGACAAATGTTGGTTCATTGTCAAAGATAGAAGGAGGTTCGGCGCCTTTAAGTTCCAGCTCAACGTTCCTAACATCAAAGACGGACTCTTGCTATGTGCAAACAACAAATATTGGTTCTCGTTTCGTATTGAGAAATTCTGTACCTATCAAGGGTTTGCAAGTGGTGATGTATTTAAAGAATACGGTTACCCTTGATACGACTGATATTATTTACCCGCGTGCAAGTATGATGAGAGCGGAAGTCAAAAGTGTAGGTAAAGAAGTTACTGTAATATTATGGAATATCAATAATTCACCGATTGAGCCGGGTGACTCTGCAATATTCCGTGTACCGATTCAATTGACGAATAATAATGTGGATTCGATACATGTACTTATGTGTTCTGGTGTCAATAATGATGTAGCACTCTTAAATTCAAAGCAGGAAGACATCAGAAGTTCAATACCGCACGATTGGATGTTGTATCAAAATTATCCGAATCCGTTTAATCCGACCACGACGATTGAATTTGATGTGCCGGAGGTAGCAGGCAAAATACCGCGTGTGGCATTACAGATATTCAATATCCTTGGTCAGCATATTAGGACACTTGAGCATGGCGTCCAAGATGCCGGACGATACTCCATAAATTGGGATGGGACAAATGGAAACGGTGCACGTGTTGCAAGTGGTGTGTATTTCTATCGCTTACTTGCTGGAGATTATGTAAGCACAAAGAAAATGGTTATGTTGAAATGATCCTGATCCACCACAGGTGGAACGGGGTTATCCCAGGCATGCCAATTGCACATCTGGGGATTGTTGGAGGAGATAAGATGCATGGAATTCTCATGACTGTGTCCGCAAGACACTCAGGGGTTCGGTATCAAATGATCTGAAAGGTTCATAAAAAAATCCTTGCTTTATAATGGATTCAATAAAGAAGCGTCTCATGAAAATAAGAACTATTCAATTCGCGGCTATTATGACATTTTCTGGAATTTTTATGTCTTGTGTAACGACGAGCCAATTTAGTCCAGGAAGCGGTAATAAGTATCGGTACACATACAAACTGGTAGCACCGGTGAAAAATTCAAACCTCTTATTTCAGGATGAGAATATCATCATTCAATTCAAGTTTGATGAAGCAGCGATTCGATTTCAACTCCAAAATATTTCCGGATCCAATGTTGCTGTTAACTGGAACAGGGCATCGATGGGTATCAGCGATCAATACTTCGCAGTCCGGCATACCAGTAACTTTTATGGAGACACTCTGCGCTCAAGTTCAATTATTATACCTCCACTCGGATATATTCATGATGTCGTAATTCCGCGCGATAACATCTATAACGACGGTGACAAATGGGTGGAATTAGATTTACTACCAACTACAGATCACCGTTCTATGCAGTTGCAGCAATCAATTCAAAAAAGTGTAGGTAAACAGATAAGTCTATTGCTTCCTATGATGTTTGGTCCGACAGCAAAGAATTACAGGTTTGATTTTCAAGTGGATACTGTGAAACGAATTGCTTGGAAAGACTACACGCCATTAAAACGAGAACCAACTCCACCCAAACCTGAGCACACCGTAACAGCATTGGATAATGTGACCACTGCTGTTATTATGGTTGGTGTTCTAGGATTTTCTGCATACGTCTTATCCATCAAAAAAAATCCGCCAAGTGAATAGGAGTGACAAAATATGAAAACCGTTATCCAATTTGCCATGGTTTCTATCACGACAACATTGATACTTTCTAGTTGTACGCTTACACGTGAGCCATTTCGAAATCATGATGAGTACTTCCGACCGGTAACAACAATCTCACAGCGAAGCGATGCAACGCTTCCTTCAAATGATATTGAGCAATTGAAAAGTCAATTGCAATTAGCAAATCAAAGGATGGCCATTTTACTGGATTCACTTAAATCTATGCAGCATTATACCGGATTATTGCTGGCGTCCACACGCGACTTAGTCGATAAGGTAGACCAACTTGAATCTAGAGAATTCATGGCTATCAACAAACAAAAAGAACTTGAACAAAACGTTGTTACTCTCCAAGCTGAAAACAAAGATTTCTTTCAGCAGCTAAAAGAATTGCGTATGAGGCTCTTTGCAGGAAATGTGAATACAGTGCCACAGGTGTTCTCGCCGGCAAGTATAACTTCCTCTCTTCGTGATGAGTATTCTGAAGGAGTTTCACTTTTCCGACAGAGGAAGTACGAAGAAGCTCTTACAACATTCAGTAGTTTGCTTGATAAGGGTATTGAAGAAAACCTTGCTGATAATTGTGAATATTGGATAGGTGAATGTCACTTTGGACAACAAAATTATGATCAAGCGATTAATTCTTTCCAGAAAGTACTAACTATTAAATCATCAAATAAAAAAATAGATGCATACTTTATGCTTGGCAAATCATACGAACAAATTAACGATTTAGTCAAAGCACGATGGGCATATGAGGAACTGAGCTTACTATATCCGAACAATGTTCATGCCCGCTTTGTAGAATCCCGATTAAATGTAATTAAGCGAACCCTTCCCCTGCCTCAAGAAAGCAAGCATAAGAAGACGACTACTTAATCTAAATGGACCTCGAAGGTTTAAAACCTTCGAGGTCTTGTTCCTCTAAACCTATTTCCACAAAAAAACTATCCCTTTGCCTGAGATCTGATTTTTGAATCAAATCTGAGATGACAATAAAATATTCTACAGCACGTCATTACATTGTTTAATAATACGTCATATAGTACTCTTGAAGCCCAATCATATTATCCCTATTTTGTTTTGAACATCATTGTTTCCATTTTCTTGGACATCAACAAATGAAATCTTTCAAAGAACGGCTTCAAAATGAAATTATTGTATTTGACGGCGGAACGGGAACCTATCTG
>JBEKLV010000092.1:0-9971 GCA_050008835.1 Bacteroidota bacterium
GCATTCCTATAGCATTCATGTTTCACGTTCTTTTCAATCTGCTCATTTTCAACCTTCGTAATATCAAATACTGCTCGGAGTTCATTCAATTGTCGTTTCTCATTTTCTGTCAATGCACCGTCGCACCAGGCATGGGCTAGAGCTTGCCGATAGGATTCTAAATCGGCGGATCGATCAATAAGGCGATCTTCCTGTTTTTCTTGTGGATTTGCTGCAGAAGCAGTAGGAAGTGGTGAAGGCGTAATAGGAGGAGTCGTTAAATTGGGAGCCGGTAAAGAAATCGTAATGGTTGGTCCTGGCTCTGGTGAAGTCGGTATCTGCGGAACCTCAGTTTCTGTTTTGGAAATATGTCCGATCACGGACAAGGAGATTTGTTCGTTGTTATGATGGGTTTCTTCCAATCGTGCAAATTCAGCTTTGAGAATAGAAATACGTTCTTCCAAGGCAAGTGCATAAACATTGCGTGGATCTACCGCTTTTGCTTTTGTAACCTCTAATTGTGCATGATCGAGATTACCAGTACGAATAAGTTGATCTACCCTTTTTAACACTTCGCTAACCACCTTCTTAGCGTCATCGCGCGGTGTTGGTTCATGCGAAACGGGGATCTTTTGCTGGGGTATTGTTTGTCCACTCATTTTCTCAATCCTTCAGATTGCTAATTTGTAAGCGACTGTAATTATAAACTTGATACTTCTATTAACACGATCACACTATCTATTTCGTGTCTCTGTATCTAATACTGCAATAACTGTTCCTACTTATAGCATCTTCATGCCAGAATAGAGTTGCGTTTAAAGTGGCATATTCCAGCAAAAAACGAGGATAATTTGCCATTAATCTTCAAAACTGAAATTGTTAAGTTGGTAATTGTAGAAAAGTAATTTTTTTGAATAGGAAAAGGACGATAGAAGATATAAAATGAATGCGGTTATTTGGCAAGTGCTGCTGATGCGGCTATGATTTTTGCGGCGCCCGCTGATAGGATTACCTGTGCACATGAATTCGTTGTTGCACCGGTGGTGATGACGTCGTCCACCAAAAGACATTTTTTCCCTGATAGGATGTTAGATGAATGTGGAACCAATTCGAATGCATGTTCCATATTCTTGCGCCGTTCTTCGATGGTGAGTTTCGTCTGCGTCTGTGTGTGACGTGTCCGGCGCACGGCATTTGGAACAACCGGCTTGCCAATAATGGAACTAACACCGCGCGCAATGAATTCGGACTGGTTATAACCACGCTCACGATGCTTTATGCGGTGAAGAGGTATTGGAATAAGAATATCAATATTGAGATTCCATTCTTTCAACGTTTCCCCAAGGCGTTTCCCCAAATTTACACCTATAGACTTATGCTCCTTGTATTTCAATGCATGCGCAATATGCTGGAAAGGTCCTTTCTCCTCGAAAACAAAACACGAAACAAGATCGCTGATATCGCCTTCGGCGATAAGTTTTGCGCGTGTTTCTTGGTATAGAGGGAGATTCTTTGTCACCAGCGGAATTGCATTCCAGCATTCAGTACAGACTTTCTGGTTTCCATCCGACAGAGGTCTATTACAAGCGATGCACACCGGCGGGTAGAGGAAGTCGAGGAAAGGAGAAATAAGACGATTTGTTAAATAGCGAATTTTCAAAGTTCAATTTATTAATGTGTGATATTTAAGTATTAGTTAGTAAAACTAATTTTCATATTCTTAACATTATCACTCTGAACATTAAAACATTGTACATTTCATTTGCCTTCAAGTTTTTCAATCTCGTTCCGCAGTTCCGCTGCACGCTCAAACTCTAAATCTTTCGCCGCTCGCTTCATCTCTGCTTTTAATTCTTCCAGCATGTCTTTCTTCTGGCCGCTGGTCAAATATTTTGCAACTGTCTCGGCAATAGTCATTGGTTTTGATTTTTGATAGCGCTCGTCATGCTTCATCTTCACATCTGCAATAGATGTAGCAGCGAGAATTTCGTCTGTCGTTTTGTAGATGGTCGTCGGCGTGATGCCATGCTTCGTATTGTAAGCGATCTGTTTTTTGCGGCGTCGATTTGTCTCATCGATCATTCGTTCCATCGAGCCAGTCATTTTGTCGGCATAAAGAATGACTTTGCCATTCGAATTGCGCGCGGTACGGCCTGCTGTTTGGATGAGCGAGCGTTCGGAGCGGAGAAAACCTTCTTTGTCTGCATCGATGATGGCAACGAGTGAGACTTCCGGTAAATCAAGGCCTTCGCGAAGCAAATTAACGCCAACGAGGACATCGAATTCGCCTAATCGCAAATCGCGCAATGTTTCCACACGTTCAAGCGCATCCACTTCGGAATGAATGTACCTCACTTTGATATTAATATTCGATAGATACTCAGTCAAGTCTTCAGCCATACGTTTCGTCAACGTTGTGACGAGTGTGCGTTCTTTCTTTGAGGCGCGAGTACGAATCTCCCCAATCAAATCGTCAATCTGATGCTTGCTCACACGTACTTCCACTTCCGGATCAATTAGTCCGGTGGGGCGAATAACTTGCTCCACAACGACACCTTGGCATTTCTGCAATTCGTACGGTCCTGGTGTTGCGCTGACGTAAATAATTTGTTTCTCCATCGCTTCCCATTCATCAAACATTAATGGACGATTATCGAGTGCTGATGGAAGGCGGAATCCATATTCCACGAGTGTGGTTTTGCGCGAACGGTCGCCGGCATACATGGCGCCGATTTGCGGTACGGTAACATGCGATTCGTCGATAATAGTAAGGAAATCCTTTGGGAAGTAATCTAATAGGCACGAGGGGCGAGAACCCGGCGGTCTGCCTGCGAAATGACGTGAGTAATTTTCGATACCGGAGCAATATCCAACTTCACGTAGCATTTCCATATCGAACCGCGTCCGCTGTTCAATTCTTTGCGCCTCAACAAGTTTGCCAAGCGAACGGAGTTCGATAGTTCGCTCACGCAATTCATCATAGATGCCGCTCATTGCACGTTCTATCGTCTCGCGCGAGGTGATAAATTGTTTTGCAGGATAAATCATCTCGTCGTCTGCTTCGCCAAGTACCTGTCCATCAACTTTGTTTATATAAGAAATACGTTCTATTTCATCGCCAAAGAATTCTATGCGAATAGCTTCTTCGTTCTCATAACTTGGGATCACCTCCACAACATCGCCGCGCACGCGGAATGTGCCGCGGGCAAATTCATAATCATTTCGCGTATACAACAAATCGATAAGCCGCTTAAGCAATCCTTGACGACCGAGGCGATCGCCTTTTTTTATCATTAATGTCTGGCTGATCCATTCATCCGGTGCGCCGATTCCGTATATGCAACTGACAGATGCGACGACGATAACATTTGGATCGCCGCTCAACAATGCGCTTGTCGCCCGCAATCGCAAGCGGTCAATTTCATCGTTCACTGATGAATCTTTTGCAATATAGGTGTCGGTTGTAGGAACGTACGCCTCCGGTTGATAATAATCGTAGTAACTAATAAAGAACTCAACGCGGTTTTTGGGAAAGTACGTCTTGAATTCTGCATACAATTGTGCCGCTAGCGTCTTATTATGGGACATGACCAACACAGGCTTGTTGATGTGCGTGATAACGTTGGAGATGGTGAATGTTTTACCGCTGCCGGTGACACCAAGAAGTGTTTGGTGCCGGTCGCCGCGCTGCATTCCTTCTACAAGCTGTTTGATTGCTTCCGGTTGGTCGCCGGAAGGAATTAAATCAGAGATGAGTTGAAATGGCATAAATAGAATTTCGATTTACCAATTATCAATTGAAGATTACTTTTTGTGGTACTGTATCAACTAAAATACATATTTTATTCACTTGTGCAAAGCACTTATTAAAAGAACATTATACTCCACATCAATTGTGGATTTGTTAAAACTCAAGAACTCAGCGCTTTTAATCTTGCCCTCCCAACAGGAAAGATGTATATTTGATGCGAGAAAAACACCGAGCCACCGTAATTGCCAATGGGGATCGCGGATATAATATTAAACACAAAATCTATATATCATCTGATTACGAAAAAAATACAGACCAAGTCTCCTGAAGGTAGCGAAGCCATGCCTTTGGCATATCTAATTACATGTTAGGCACAACATATGAAGAAAAAGAATATTTGGATAATCATTGGCGTTGCATTGTTGATTATTTTGAGAATTATTTACGGGTTTTCTCCGATTTTCAAACACCGTTAATGTTCTTGTTGAGCATTGAAATATAAAACATAAACTATTGACTAACGGAGTAGCAATGAAAACAATAAAATGGCGATCGGTTTGCCGGATCGTCAATATTTTCGTTGCACTATTTCTAATTACCCAGATCGTTTTGAGCAATTTAGCATTTACCAAGATAGATTATGCTTTGACATTCTATCTCTGTGCTATGGCTGCAATTGAAAATATGTATAAGCATGGTATGCTTGCCGGTGTTCTATATTTATTTAAAAGAAAGAAGGTTGTGCCCTAACCAGACGCTTCCCGAAGGGATACCCTTGGGATTAGCTGACGGTTGCCAGCTTGGGTACATTAAACATGGCGAGCATAGATCTGGTGCAAAATTGATAATTATTAGCGTGAACCCTTTTCGCTGGTTGCATTTTGAAAGTTATCAGCGCCGCAGTCACGCCGTACGGAATCCTCGATTTGATCGAAGAACAAATCGGGACCTAGCCGCTATCCGTTAGGTTGCCATAAAGAGAGAAACTATATGCATAAACTAATTTCCTTAACAATTATCACAAGAAAAGACAAGTAGTCTTATTAATACGTAATATGGATATTATGTCAGGAAAAAAGTGTGCTTCTCCTTACCGATGGGTTATCCTGACTGTATATATGTTAATAACCATTGCCATAGAAATACAATGGTTAACACATGCTGCTGTTGTCAGACCGGCAGAAGTGTTTTATCGTGGGCAGTTTAATCCTGCTTCTTTTTTTAATATTGATTTCCTGGCAATGTCATATATGCTGCTTTTTCTGGTTATGAGTTTTCCAGCTTCATATATTATTGACACTTTTGGTATCAAAAAAGCATTAACGCTGGGTGCAATAATTGCAGGAGTTTTTAGTATTTCTAAAGCTATTTTTGCTGCCAGTTTTTTAGGAGTAGTTATTTCACAAATAGGATTGGCTATCGCTCAACCTCTTATTTTGAATGCTGTCACCGCTATTACGGTTCGTTGGTTTTCTTTATCTGAAAGGGGACTAGCGGCAGGATTTGGTACATTAGCGCAATTCGTCGGGATTTTGATAGCTATGCTGGTAACCCCTGTTTTAGTAGGCTCTGATCCTGATCTGCCAACGTACGGTACTGGATTCGAAAAAATGTTGTGGATATATGGAATTATTAGTTTGATTGCCTCTATCGGGATAATCACCGTAATGAAAGAACATCCGATAAACTCGGATTTTGAGAGTCAAAATGAAAGGACAAGTTTTGGTAAAGGTATTTTTAATATTTTGCAAAACCGTGATATGAGAATTATGATGCTGGTGTTCTTTATTGGACTGGGAATGTTCAATGCCATAAGTTCTATGACAGATAGTATTTCTGCACATAATGGAGTAAAAGATTCTAACGGTTTGATTGGCGGTTTGATGCTGATCGGTGGAATTATCGGGGCAATAATATTACCAATACTTTCTGATAAGTTCAGAAAAAGGAAATTGTTTCTAGTTATTTGCATAGCCGGAGTTATTCCGGGAATTTTTGGATTAACTTTTTTAGGCAATTTAGGATTAGATACTGTAAATACATATTCGCTGTTGCTGGTTTCTTCATTTGTTCTTGGCTTTTTTATAATGAGTGCAGGTCCTATTGGATTTCAATATGCTGCAGAAGTGAGCTATCCTGCACCTGAGTCTGCCTCGCAAGGGATGCTATTATGGGTTGGGCAATTATCAGGGATGATTTTCGTGGCTGGTATGAGTATAAATAATAATCAACACTTGGAAACTTTTATGACAGTATTTGCTCTACTTACAGTGGTGATATTTGCCTGTGTACTCTTCATACGTGAAAGCCCTATGATAAGAAATCAATCTTAATTGAACCCACAATGACCAAGGGGCTTATAGTGGACCCTTGTGGATTTGGTGAATTGATTTATGACAACCTAACCAGGTGTGCTCCCTGCAAAAAGTGCGAGATTTCGTAAACAGCGCTCACTGACAGAATGAGTCCGCCAACCAGCCCGCTGCGCGTTCCCGCCCGAACGACCGGTCAGTCGTGTGGGCTAGCGGGAAAGACGGCACGCAGGCGGGGCGAGCATTTTAATTTGAAAGTAAGTACAATTAACTAGGTTCATTAGGTGCATGTTGCAAATTTGCAGTGCCGTAGTCCCGCTGTACAGGATCCTCGATTCGATCGAAGATCGAATCGGGACTTAGCGCCGATCCGTTGGACTGTTTCAAGGAGATCAGCAATGGAAGACAAAAAAGAATATCAACTTGTGACATCTGTGAATGAAGGAATCCTTGAAATCATTATCACAGGCGAAGTACCAATGAGCGCAGTTGATAAACTATTGAATGAAGTAAATGCTGTCGGAAAAGCAATGAACGTTGGTGCTGAACTAGTGGATGTCCGTTACGCAAAGGGACGTTTTGGATTTGCAGAATCATATTTTCATGTCAGAGATTATCCTGCAGACAGCCCGATAATGAAGATAGCTGTTGTAGATCTCGCGGAGAATTCAGACCTTCAATCGTTTCAGGAAACTACGGCCAAGAATGCCGGTCTGTCATTGAAATGGTTTACAGATATCGATGCCGCGAGAACTTGGCTTAAGAGCAAGTAAAAATAAGAGATTGGTCTAACCCGTAACAATGGATAAAATGAAAAGTCCACTTTCACCGCAAATAAAGCTTCCATATTAGGCAGCCTAACCAGACGCTCTCCGAAGGGATTCCCTTGGGACAAGCTGACGGAATGAACGCTCGCCAAAAGAAAAAACATGGCGGGTAAATGGGTACGATAAGCAAGGCGTGCAATGGTTGAATATATTCTAAAAAAAATCTATTTGGAACTCGGTTCGTTTACAGCAATTTGGAAATTATCAACGCGGTCAACTTAGCCGCCATCCGTTAAGCAGGGATCGTTAATTACTAGTTATAATGATTTGCAAATACGAATATAAAAACGGTCTCCTATTCCAGATATTTCCCGAAGTCCTAACTGTTCGTGACATTCATCCACTTTCTAAGGAGATGAATATTATTGACAATGAATATTCCATTATGCCCAATCGTCTTGTCAATCTCCAAGCAACAAAATCTTTTGATGGAGACTTCAATGCAGTGCTTGATTTAGCTATGATGCGAATAGCAAAAAAATTCCCAAATCCATTTAAGACAGCATTATTAGTTGCAAATGATTTGCAGTTTGGATTTGCCCGGATGTTTCAGTCGCTCAGCAATAATCCGCAAATAACGATGAAAATATTTATGGATGAGCTAAAAGCTATTGAATGGTTAACAGCCGATGATACTCGCTTGACCAGCAATTCCCTCTAAAAAAAATAGCGGGTCAAGCGTGAGCATATTTTGCATCGCGTGCATAGGTTTAGTACAGATTTGAAAGTGAAGTGAATGAACTCGAGGCACTATCTACATTTTGAACGTTCGCAGCGCCGTAGCTTTTTATATGTGTGGATTGCTGCGGTTATAAGTATTTTATTTTATGTGCCCGCTGCATTACCAAAACTTGTTCCAGCACACGCCCATTTACCATTTTCGATGAATACACTTATCATAATTCAGACTGTAGAATTTATTGTTTTCGCCGCTATCTTTGCGGCTGTAGGAGCATATCTTACACCACGAATCGGGTTTCGTGCCTACCTTGCTGACATTCCTATTAAAGAAAAAGCTTTCTGGATAGTACTTAAGCGACAATTTTTTTATGGTGCACCGATAGGTTTTGCAGGGGCCGTTATTGCCTACTTAATAGATCCTGATTTTATCGCTTATCTTACTAATATCCCGTTTATACCTCGCCTATTTGGTGGTGTTTTCGAGGAAGTAGCTATGCGCTGGGGTCTTATGACAATTATAGTATGGATTTTATTGCGCATTTCTCAACAACGTTCAGAAATTCATAAAAGAATATTGATTGGGTCTGGTATTTTCTTAAGTCAAATCCTATTTGCTTTCGGTCATATCCCTGTTTTAATAAATTATGGCATAACCAATCCATTATGGTCTGTATTTACGATTTTCATAGTTTCTCTCCCGTGGGGTTGGTTATTCTGGAAACAAGGATTAGAATCGGCATTTATAGCTCATGCAAGTTTTCACGCATTCGTAGCTCTTTTTGTTGCAGTCAGGCTTTAGGTAATTAATCGAGAATATTAATAAAAATGGTCTTATTCTGTCGATCCTTGTTTAAAAAACAGCAACACAGTTCATGGGAAATAACAAAACTTTTGAATAGAGAAGAAGAATGACGCAATCGATTTTCAGAAATAAAGTGGTTGTCATTACCGGAGCTTCAAGTGGAATCGGCCGGGAACTTGCTTATCAACTGGCAGCACAAGGTGCATGGCTATCGCTTGCTGCTCGTAATACAGAGCGCTTAGAATCCGTAAGAACTGAGTGTGAAGCTCGCGGGGGAAAGGCGATTGCTATTTCAACAGATGTGAGTGAACTGGTGCAA
Organism: Bacteroidota bacterium; assembly: GCA_050008835.1. Classification (GTDB taxonomy): domain Bacteria; phylum Bacteroidota; class Ignavibacteria; order UBA10030; family UBA10030; genus Fen-1298. Next base: position 8,672 of record JBEKLV010000092.1, read on the forward strand.
TGTACAGCATTGATTCATCAGACCATGGAACACTATTCGCGTCTTGATATGCTGATCAATAATGCCGGAAAAACGATGTATGCGAATTTTGAAGACGTTCGTGATCCGAGTATATTTGAAAAACTCATGCGTGTAAATTATCTGGGAAGTGTTTATTGTACATATTATGCCTTGCCGTACTTGAAACAAACGCAAGGACGCATTCTCGGTGTGTCTAGTTTGACCGGCAAAACGGGTGTGCCGACGCGGAGCGGCTATGCAGCGAGCAAACATGCGATGGCAGGGTTTTTTGATTCACTGCGTATCGAAATAGCGCAGTATAATGTGAGCGTTACGATGATCTATCCAGGATTTGTAGCGACAGCTGTGCGCGAGCAAGCATTTGGTGAGGATGGGCAATCTGTAGGACGAAGTACAGTACAGGAGAGTGAAGTGATGCCGGTTGAAACATGTGCGAAAATAATTCTTCGAGCTGCCGCGCAGCGCAAACGAGAATTAGTGATGACGATGCGGGGCAAACTCGGGATGTGGTTAAAGCTGATTGCACCCGGACTGGTCGATCACATTGCTCGTAAAGCTATCCGCAAAGGGTATTAATGTAAATTGACATCAGAGTAATATCGATGAATTTTGCAAAGTTTATAGCAGCGCAACTCCGGCAGCCGTCAGGTTTTTTCGGGAGGTATGTAATGGTGCATCTCCTCAATATTGAGGAAGTGATGAATCATGCTCCTATTTATGAATTATATATATTTTGAGGAAACGTTTAGTTCGTTGCGAATGTTTATAATCTACAAGTCCACTATAAAATTTATCAAAGGAGATCTCCTATGATTACAAGAATTCTTTCCATTCTATTTGCCGCTGCTTTCATTTTTACAATGGTTGATGCGCAAGTACCATTGCGTATTCCACAGCTTAGTCAAGCGGCTAAAATTTCACAGACTGTCGGCTTGAGTGAAGTCTCGATTTCCTATCATCGTCCGGGTGTGAAAGGCCGAGAGATTTGGGGTAATGTGGTGAAATACGACGAGGTTTGGCGTGCAGGTGCCAACGAACCAACTCTTATAACTTTTAGTGACGACGTGACAATCGAAGGAAAGAAACTCAAAGCTGGAACATATCGGTTCGTAGTGATTCCTTCAAAGATGGGAGACTGGGCGCTGATCTTTAACACAGAGATAAAAAATTGGGGAACAGTGTATGAGGCAAAGTATGATTCACTGAGAATTATGGTAAAACCGGAAGCTGGATCACATGAAGAGTGGATGTCGTTTTGTTTTACAGATCTAACGCCAGC
>JBEKLV010000093.1:0-9957 GCA_050008835.1 Bacteroidota bacterium
TGTCATCCGCAAGGCTTTCGTAATGAGCGTGAACGCGGGTCAGGAAGCCGAATACGAAAGACGCCATCGTCCCATCTGGCCCGAGCTGGAGGCCACACTCAAGAAGCAGGGCGTCGTGACGTACACCATCTTCCTTCTTCCTGAAACGCGCCAGCTCTTCAGCTATGTTGAGTTCAATGATCAGGCACAATGGGATGCCGTCGCCAAGACCGCCATCTGCCAGAAGTGGTGGGCTCACATGAAGGAAGTCATGCCATCAAATCCGGACAACAGCCCTGTCTCCACGGAACTGCACGAGGTCTTTCACATCGAGCAGTAGTCGCGATCGACCGTCGGCGTCTCGAAGAAAATAAGCAAATTCTTGTCTTGCTCACCAATCACTTAAGCTTTGGCAGTGCAACCAATACTATGATTTACAAAGAACGATGGCAAATTGAAATATTTTTCAAAACAATCAAACAAAACTTAAAGATCAAGACTTTTGTTGGAAACACTGCCAATGTGGTGAAGATTCAAATTTGGAGAGCATTATTCGTTATCCTAATTCTCAAAATACTCAAAGCTCAATCGCTATTTCAATGGTCGCTTTCAAATCTAGTTGCTCTATTTGAGATTTAGTCTCTTTGCTTATCGTGATCTGGATGATTGGCTCAATAATCCGTTTCATAATCTACCTTTTGTTCCAGATACTCAACTTTCTTTATTTAATCTTGGACAGCGGTGAGAGAAGATAGATGTTCTGAAATTAGTAATCCTGTCGGGAAAAATACCAGATCGAAAGAAAATAGAGAAGGCAAGTCGAGAAGAACGAATATATGAAAGGCATAAAAGTAAAATCAGGTGCATTGGGAATATATGGAAGTTTGCCAATTATACGAGTAGAATTTTCTAGCATGGCATTTAGCTGCGGAGTTAGATAATAAAGTGCATCAAGCAAGCGGTGATAAACAATATTGTTCCACAGTCTGTACAATCCACTTTCCCTCACTTCAAGCCCCCACGAAATGAGAGTGAAAATAAAAGACAGCATAATTGAAAAGCCAGCACTCCGGGTTATTAATCCGACTATTGTAACAACTGAAAAGAAACATACAAATGCATAAACCACATAAATAGTCGAAGAAAGAAATCCCCAATGCCACACTCCAACTTTCAAACCAAAAATAAGCCAAACACCGGCAAAGAAATAGATAAGATTGATGGCAATACCAGAGACAGCACCAAGTGCACGTGCCATTAGCAATTCGGCTCGTGTAAGGGGTTTGCTAAGAAAGAGATCGATCATTCCTTTCTCTAGCATTGATGGAATCAGTCCTGCGACACCGAACATACCAAAAATCATGATCCAAAAAATAGATAATGAATGCAATTGAATAAGAAGAAACTCGACAACATTCAATCCCTGTTGAGATAAGCGTGCAAGCGGACTTCTGAAGAGCGTAACCATATCCGGATCGTTCACCGGATGACTAATGCCTAGAGTCATAAGCAATAGAATAATTGTTGCGACGATGAAATAAAAAATGAGCGTTCCTTTGCGCATTGCTTCTTCAACCGTGAACCGAAACATTCCCCAAAATCTCACAGTTCGTTTTCTCCTTTCATAATCTGTATAAAGTAATCCTCTAACGATGTCTTTTGCTGATTCAAACTTTCGATTCCGATACCACCTGTACGGAGGATGTCGATGATCGTATTAAGCTCGGACTTATCTTGCAATGACACAACCAGACTTGTGTCTTTATACTCGATGGGGAGGATTGTCTGTTGTAATTGTTCCCGAATCTCCTTGCTGATAGGAGAAGATAGCTGAATGACATACGCAAGTTTTTGTGTTGTCAGTTCTGCAATTGTTCCTATGCGAACTACTTTTCCTTTGTTTAGAATCGCTATACGATCGCATATCATTTCCACTTCAGAAAGAAGATGCGAGTTTAAGAAAATAGTTGTGCCTTGTGTTTTCAAACTTAAAAGTAGGTCACGAATTTCTTTCCGGCCAATAGGATCTACACCATCAGTTGGTTCATCCAAAAATAATATCTTCGGATCGTTGATCAGCGCTTGTGCAAGCCCAAGGCGCTGTAGCATTCCCTTTGAAAACTTTTTTGTCTTGACCTTAGCCCAGTCTTTTAATCCAACTGTCTCAAGAAGTGAATGTGCCTTCTCTTTTAAGATCGATTCCGGCAAGCCGTTCAATCTTCCGAAAAAAATCAATGTGTTTTCCGCCGTAAGAAATGTAGAATAGCGGTGGTTTTCGGGTAAATATCCGCAATATTCTTTCAACACTCGTTGTCCTAAAGGATAACCAAGGACGGTCGCCGTACCCGATGTTGGGTGTACGATGGAGAGAATAAGTTTGACGAATGTAGTTTTTCCCGCTCCGTTTGGCCCAAGCAACCCAAAAATTTCACCCTGTTCAACAGAAAGGGAAACTTTTTCAAGTGCTGGAATGTTATTTCTTTTGAATGCACGGGAGCTATAGTGCTTTGTGAGATCAAGTGTTTGAATTGCTTCCATATTAATAAGATAAAAAAAAATGTCCGCTCTTCAAAGATTATAGAAAAGAGATTTTCATCAATACTTGATTTAGTAGAAAAAGAAAAAGATATTTAAGTAAGAAGAGTCATAAAAGGACTCTTATTTTTTAGTGTAATATAAGACTGGAATAGTCGTATTTATGCTTCAACTCTCAAAAAGAGTCGAATATGGTTTGATTGCTCTTCGGCACATGGCGATGAATCCACGAGGACAAGTTTTCACTGCGAAAGAAATTGCAGTGAATTACGATATTTCATATGAACTGCTTGCAAAGGTTTTACAGAAACTGACAAAAGCTGGAGTTGTCATTTCAACTCAGGGAATGCACGGCGGATATTCGCTTGCGAAAAGACCGAATGAATTACGAGTATCAAGTATAATAAGTATCATTGAAGAAGAAAAGCCGACGATTGCTGAGTGTTATGGTGAAGACGGAGAGAACTGCTCTATCTTTGATGCATGCACGATTCGCAAACCACTTGGGAAAATGCAGCACAATCTGAATTTGCTTCTTGATAATACAACACTGGAACAAATTGTGTGACGCTCTATAAACTGAAAAATTTATGAACAATGAAACAAATACCATAGAAGAATTTGCTGCTCAAGAATACAAGTACGGATTTGTCACGGACATTGAAACTGATTCAGCGCCTCCTGGTTTAAACGAGGACATCATCCGTTTGATTTCTGCAAAAAAGCAGGAACCGGTTTGGCTGCTTGAATGGCGATTGAAAGCATTCCGGCATTGGCAAACGATGGAAGAGCCGCACTGGCAGAATATAAAGTATCCACCAATTGACTATCAGGCGATTGTCTATTACTCGGCACCGAAACAAAAACCGCAGCTTAAGGATTTATCGCAAGTCGATCCAGAATTGCTGAAGACGTATGATAAACTTGGTATTCCGCTTCGTGAACAAGAATGGCTCGCCGGTGTTGCCGTAGATGCTGTATTCGATAGCGTTTCGGTGGCAACAACATTTAAGGAAAAATTGAAAGAGCTCGGAATAATATTCGGTTCTTTTTCAGATGCAGTTCGCGAACATCCGGATTTAGTAAAAAAGTACCTTGGTTCTGTAGTACCAACAAACGACAATTATTTTGCTGCACTGAATTCGGCAGTGTTCAGCGATGGTTCTTTTTGCTTCATCCCCAAAGGCGCTCGCTGTCCGATGGAGTTATCGACTTACTTTCGTATTAATGCCTCAGCAACCGGACAATTTGAGCGAACGCTCATCGTAGCGGAAGAAGGCGCACAGGTGAGTTATTTAGAAGGATGTACTGCGCCAATGCGAGATAAAAATCAATTACATGCGGCGGTGGTGGAATTGGTCGCGTTAGATAACGCGAAAATAAAATATTCGACAGTGCAGAACTGGTACCCCGGCGACAAGGAAGGACGCGGAGGTATTTATAACTTCGTAACTAAGCGTGGTAAATGTGCAGGAGTGAATTCCAAAATTTCATGGACTCAGGTAGAAACCGGTTCGGCAATTACATGGAAATATCCGAGTGTGCTTCTGATAGGAGACAATTCTGTAGGTGAATTTTATTCTGTCGCGGTTGTAAATAATTATCAGCAGGCGGATACCGGAACAAAGATGATTCACATCGGGAAAAATACGAAGAGCACAATCGTTTCAAAAGGAATTTCAGCAGGCCACGGACAGAATTCCTATCGTGGATTAGTTGAGATGAAAAAGGCCGCGGTGAACGCGCGTAACTATTCCCAGTGCGACTCGCTGCTATTAGGCGACAAATGCGGCGCTCATACATTTCCCTATATTGAAGTGAGAAATACTTCCGCTAAAGCCGAGCACGAGGCAACAACATCAAAAATTGGTGACGATCAAATATTCTATTGCAAACAGCGCGGACTTTCTGCAGAAGATGCTGTGAATCTGATTGTCAATGGTTTTTGCAAAGAAGTGTTCCGTGAATTACCGATGGAGTTTGCAGTTGAAGCGCAAAAATTACTTGGTGTGAGTTTGGAAGGAAGTGTTGGATAACAAATCAAAAGTAAAAATGCAAAATGAAAAAGTAATAAGTTAGAAGAAGGAAAATTATAAAATGCAGTTACTTGAAATAAAGAATTTGCATGCGAGTGTGAATGGAAACGAAATCTTGCGTGGCATTAATTTAACGATGAATTCAGGAGAGGTTCATGCAATAATGGGACCGAACGGCTCAGGAAAGAGTACACTTGCCGGAGTGCTTGCCGGGCGTGAAGAATATACTGTAACTGAAGGTAAAGTTTTATATAAAGGACATAATCTGTTCGAAATGATTCCGGAAGAACGTGCACGCGAAGGATTGTTTCTTGCATTTCAATATCCGGTTGAGATTCCCGGTGTGAATAACTCCTATTTTTTAAAAGAAGCGCTAAATGCAATTCGTAAGCACAAAGGATTAGAGCAACTTGACGCAATTGATTTTCTTGCACTCATCAAACAAAAAGTAAAAATAGTGGAGATGGATGAAAGTTTTTTGAATCGTCCGGTGAACGAAGGATTTTCCGGCGGCGAAAAAAAACGAAACGAAATATTTCATATGGCCGTGCTGGAACCGATTCTATCGATATTAGATGAAACAGATTCCGGCCTCGACATTGACGCACTCAGAATCGTTTCGGAAGGCGTGAATAAACTCCGCTCAAAGGAAAATGCGACAATTATTGTGACACATTATCAGCGGCTGCTCAATTATATTATCCCGGATGTTGTGCATGTAATGAAGGATGGAAGATTAGTCAAATCTGGCGGTAAAGAACTCGCGCTGGAACTTGAAGACCGCGGGTACGATTGGGTGCACGAAAAAGCCGGACAAATGGTATAAATAAAGAAGAGAGATAACTGCTCAGTGCTATTTTTCTGAATGGCGAAATCATTCCCTCTCCTATGAGGGGAGAAAATAAATAATATACAAGATTGTTTAGATATTGAGAATAAAATGCAGGTGATCAATCAAAATATTAAATGGTATCAGTCAAAGTTTGAAGCATTTGAACAGAGTTTGAATGGTGCAAAGTCAACGCAAGTGCATGCGATTCGCCGCGATGCGATGCACCGGTTCGTTGAACTCGGCTTCCCGACAACACGGCAGGAGGAGTGGCGTTTCACAAATGTTTTACCAATCACTAAGATAGAATTTCAGCCAATCCTTCGCTATGAATTGAATGGAGTGACGAAACAAGATATTCAAAGGTATATACTGGATGATGCAGTACGGTTAGTGTTTGTTAACGGAATTTTTTCGCCGGAGTTGTCAGATATCGGTTCCCTTCCAACAGGTATGGAGGCTGGAAATCTCACCGAAATACTGAATAATCATCCGAAAATAATTCAACCATACATCAATCATTTGGCGATAGGAGAAGAGAATGCCTTCACGGCACTTAATACATCTTTTTTATGGAACGGCGCCTATATTTCTGTACCGCAAAGAACTGTTTTAGAAAGCCCAATTCAACTTCTTTTCATCGCAACCGATCGCGAACAGGTCTATATCGCTCAACCTAGAAATATTATCATCGCGGGAATCGATAGCCAATTCAAAATTGTTGAAACTTATATTGGTCTTGCTAAAAATACATACTTGACGAACACAGTTACGGAAATAGTGCTTGGTGATAATTCCGTTGTCGAGCATGATAAGATTCAAATAGAAGGCATGAACGCGTACCATATTGGAACGACACATTTACAGATGAACGCAGCAAGCCGTTACACGTCGAATGTGATTTCTCTAGGTGGTTCAATAGTTCGGAATAATTTGACTGCTTGTTTCAATGCTGAAAATGCTGAATGCATACTAAATGGATTGTCGCTCGGTAAAGGCACGCAGGTTGTTGATAATCATACTGTCATTGATCACGCAAAGCCGCACTGCAGCAGTCATGAATTGTACAAATCGATTTTGGACGATGCGTCCAAAGGCATTTTCAACGGAAAAGTGTTCGTCAGAAAAGATGCTCAGAAAACCGATGCGAAACAGACGAACAAAACGCTGTTGTTGTCCGATGACGCGACGATCAACACGAAACCGCAATTGGAAATATTTGCAGACGATGTGAAGTGCACACACGGCGCTACAATAGGACAGTTGGATGATGAACAAATATTCTATTTACGTTCACGCGGTATCGGTCTTAATGATGCACGCGACATCCTCACTTCTGCGTTTGCAAGTGATGTGATTAACCGAATAACGATTGAACCATTTCGCCTGCAAGTAGAACAAATGATTCACGATCGATTAAATAATAACCACACTTCAAGCTAACGAACATGGAAAATATTTCAACTATAGAAAAACAAAATAGAATCGATTTTCCGGTGGAGAAGATTCGGAGAGATTTCCCAATTCTGTCTACAAGCGTTCATGGCAAGCCCTTAGTATATCTTGATAATGCGGCGTCGGCGCAAAAACCCGATTTGGTGATTGATACCATCGAGCGATATTATCTTACAGAAAATTCTAACGTGCATCGCGGCGTGCATTATCTTAGCGAATTGGCGACGAGGAAATACGAATCTGCGCGCGTGTCTGTGCAGAGATTCTTGAATGCAGAATCAGAACGTGAAATTATTTTTGTCCGCGGGGCAACAGAAGCAATAAACCTTGTTGCAGCGACATTTGGCAGGAAAAAAGTTCAGGCTGGTGACGAAGTCCTTATTACGGAATTAGAGCATCATTCTAATATAGTTCCATGGCAGATGCTATGTGAAGAAAAAGGGGCAAAACTTCGCGTTGCTCCGATTGACGACGATGGCGAAGTTATATTAGAAGAATTTGCCAGATTGCTTTCAAGTAAAATAAAAATTGCTGCCATAAGTCATATTTCAAATGCACTTGGCACTGTCAATCCAATTAAGCAAATGATTGAGATTGCGCATCAACGGGGAGTCCCTGTACTGGTGGATGGTGCACAGGCAGTTCCGCACAAGCGCATTGATGTACGCGATCTTGATGCAGATTTCTATGTCTTTTCTGCTCATAAAGTTTTTGGTCCGACTGGAATAGGAATACTTTACGGTAAAGCCGGTCTTCTTGAATCTATGCCGCCATATCAAGGAGGCGGCGATATGATCAAGTCGGTAACGTTTGAAAAAACAATCTTCAACGACACCCCGCATAAATATGAAGCAGGAACACCGCATATTGCCGGTGCGATTGGTCTGGCAGCGGCAATCGATTATGTGAACCAATTGGATTGGAATAGTGTTCAAAAATATGAGCATTCGTTGCTACAATTTGCGACAGAAGCACTCGGAACGATAAGCGGGTTAAAAATAATCGGAACGGCAAAGGAAAAAATAGGAGTTATCTCATTTGTGCTGGAAGGAATTCATCCTCACGATATCGGTACTATTCTCGATCAAGAGGGAATTGCAATTCGTACGGGACATCATTGTGCTCAGCCGGTGATGGATAGGTTTGGAATTCCGGCCACAGCACGGGCATCGTTTGCTTTTTACAATACGTTAGAAGAAATAGATGCTCTTATTCGCGGCATTCAGAAAGTGAAAAAGGTATTCGGGCATGTCTGATCTAAAAGCATTATATCAGGAAATTATTCTAGATCACAACCGGAATCCTCGCAACTTCAAAAAAATGGAAGATGCAAGTTGTTCAGTGGATGGATATAATCCGCTTTGCGGCGATCACTACACAATTTTTCTTAAGTTAGATAACGGAATCATTAGGGAAATTTCTTTTCAAGGATCCGGCTGTGCGATTTCAAAAGCATCTGCATCTGTAATGAGCACAGTGCTAAAAGGGAAAACGCACGCAGAAGCTGAAGTGTTATTTGAAAAATTTCATCATCTCGTGCGCGGTGAAAACAAAAACGAGAATAGTGCAGAAGAACTTGGAAAACTGGCAGCGTTTGCCGGCGTAAGTGAGTTTCCGGCACGGGTCAAATGCGCAATTCTTCCATGGCATACAATGAAGAATGCCCTGGAAGAAAAAAGTGAAACTGTATCTACGGAATAAATTATTTTCAACGAGAACTATAAATAGGATAGAAAATGAACGACCAGCAGGAACAAACAGCAGTACAGGAAATAAATATTACTCCAGAAGCGGCAAAAGAAATTATAAAAATACGCGCAGAGAATAAAATTCCCGAGTCGCATGCATTACGCATGGGAGTGAGAGAAGGCGGATGCTGCGGAATATCTTATGTATTGGGCTTTGAGGAAAAAGCGCAAGAGGCAGATAAAATATTTCAGGCAGAAGGTATTACGGTTTATGTTGATGCAACTAGCCTACCGCATCTTTCCGGAGCTACTTTAGAATTTGTCAGCAGGCCGAACGGAAGCGGGTTCAAGTTTGATAATCCGAATGACCAAAAATCAAGCGGTTGCAGCGATTGCGGTGACGGTGGATGCTGTGGGTAGCGGCGGGATGTTGTAATGAATACAGATGAGAAAAAAATATCACAGCCAGGAATGGAATCGGCAGATAAAACTGTTGAAGTTCCATCTCTGCCGGCTGTGACCGACCAGCATGTCTGGGACGCATTGCGCCAATGCTATGATCCGGAAATTCCCGTAAATATTGTTGACCTTGGACTTGTATATGAAGCAAAAGTAGAAGAAGAATTTCCGGGCGATGCGAATGTGTATATTCGAATGACATTAACAGCACCGGGATGCGGTATGGGACCAATGATTGCAACAGATGTGAAACGGCGCGTTCAGCAAATTCGCGGTGTGAGCAATGTGTTGGTAGAGTTGGTTTTCGATCCTATCTGGAATCCGAATATGATGTCGGAAGAAGCAAAGTTGATGCTAAATATGATGTAATTACTGCGGGAACTCTTTGACTCCATCCCTTTGTTATTAATTTTGAATTGAAACTTAACGATCACACATTCACATAAAGGATATGGCTATGGCATACGAATGGAAGTTTAATAAACGTCCGTACTCAGATGAAGAAGCAAAGAAACTTCTTTCCAACGTTATGAGTCCGGAGACAACCGATTGGCATTATAATACACACCAAAAGGGATATGTAACTGCACTGAACAATATCGAAAAAGCTCTGGAAACAGCTGATCGCTCTGCCGCAAACGGTAACTACAGTGTTATTGGAGAATTAAAACGACGCTTCAGCTGGAATCATTCCGGTGCGCTTCTACATGATATTTATTGGGATGTGCTTGGCGGTGATGGCGATCCATCGAAGGGGCCGGAAATCAAAGCGGCGATCGAAAAAGATTTTGGGTCATTCGATGCATGGAAAGCTGATTTCAAAGCTACAGCAATTTCTGCTAAGCTTGGCGGCTGGGGATTGCTTCTTCATGATCGTCTTTACTCCGGTCGTTTACTGAATGCGCTGGTTGATGAACATCAGTATGGCGCAATCTGGGGCGCAGTGCCTTTGATTCCGCTTGATGTCTTTGAGCAT
>JBEKLV010000094.1:0-9718 GCA_050008835.1 Bacteroidota bacterium
ATCTTCCCCGGCTTCTCACGGAACCTTCGTTCCGCTTCAAAGTGCTTTCGCATCTCACCGATCCGCACGTTCGCGCTTTCTGGGCGAATGAGTTCGACAAATACACGCCGTGGCTTCGCTCCGAGGCCGTCTCGCCGATCCTTAACAAGGTGGGGCAGTTTCTCACGAGCCTTCCTTTGCGGAATATCGTGGGACAGACCGAAAGCGCTTTCAAAATGAGGAGTGTGATGGATGAAGGGAAAATTTTATTGGTGAATCTCTCAAAAGGGAAAATCGGAGAGGATAACGGGGCATTATTGGGCTCGCTTCTCGTAACGATGATCTTCCTTGCGGCGTTAAGCCGTACATCCATACCCGAAGACAAGCGAAGGTCTTTTTACCTGTACGTCGATGAGTTCCACAACTTTCTATCTCTCTCCTTCGTCGATATTCTTTCCGAGGCGAGAAAATACGGCCTATATCTCATTCTCGCCCATCAATACATCAATCAGCTTCACGACAAGGTGAGACCGGCGATATTCGGCAATGTAGGTTCGATCATTTCTTTCCGGGTCGGAGCCGAGGATGCTTACTTTCTTTCGAGGGAATTCAAACCGGAGATATCCGATACCGATCTTATCAACCTCCCCAATTACCACATTTATCTGAAGCTCATGATTAACGGGGTCACCTCGCAGCCGTTCAGTGCGATGACGCTCCCGTTGCCGAAACAAGTGATTTTGGATAGCACAGAGATCGTCAACGAATCAAGACGACAGCATGCGAAAGAACGTAGGGAAGTAGAACAGAATATACTCGTGCAAAGTAAAAGCGAGATCAAACAAAAGACTTCTCAGAAAAGTTTTTTTTGAAGACTCTGTATAGATGGAGGATGATTTTTTCCCTCTTGCGATAATTTCTCCCCTCTTATAGACTATCTGAACTGGCACTATCGTGACACCATAGCTCATTGAAAATCACATACGAGGTGTCGCGATGAATAAAGTAAAACTGATTTGCGAAACTCCGATATACAAAGTAATGCTGGTCAGGGAATCAAATATTCCAATAGAAAAGAAGTCTATTCAATCTCCTGAGGATGCCGCGAAGATTATGATGGATTATCTGCGAGGTACCGATCGTGAGCATTTTGTGGGTATGTATCTGAATGCCACAAACACTCTCATAACGATCCATACGATCTCCATCGGCATCCTCAACTCTTCTCTGGTGCATCCCCGGGAAGTGTTCAAAATGGCATGCATGGTGAACGCCGCCGCGGTCATCGTCTGCCACAACCATCCTTCAGGAAACATAGAACCATCGGCTGAAGATATCAGCATCACGAAACAGCTTGTAGAAGCCGGGAAGATACTTGGTATCCCGTTGCACGATCACATTATCGTAACGGATGGAAATGGTTACATGAGTTTTGCGGATCGAGGATTACTTTAACTATCACAAGGAGAGAACAAATCATGATAATGCTTGATGTTGAGACTCAATCTGCAATTCCGAGAAAGGTGCGTCGTTTGAAAGTGCATTATGCGAATTACGATTTCGAGCGGCTGCCCCCGCATCCGGTAATCCGGTTTGGTGGAAAGTATCTTGAGGAATTCGGATTCAATATCGGAGATAGAATTGATGTGCGTTTGGAAAAAGGATCCATCCATATAACGAAATTCCAAGAAATGTATGCTTCAGGGAGTATAAAAAGAGTCCGATGAAAATTATCGGACTTTTTTATAACAATAAATACCATGACAATCGCCTCTCCTTATCTGTAAATAGCATATGCAATCGGAACAAGTCCTGCATTATGGAAATTTGCTAAGTAGATGGTATTGCTAAAGTCTGGCCATGGGAAAATAGTAACCTTTGTAATACTGACTACCGAATGATGGAAAACAACACCTTCACTTTTAATATTCTGCGCCAATATTTGTTTAAATTGCGTTCTAAGGACAATTGTATGTTTGGTGAAGATGTGCCAAAGGCTTGGATTCAAATAATCGTCCTTCGTTGAGAGTTTCTCAAAAAATGTTTTAAACTGTTTAAGCGGTTGATTAGGCAATTCAAGAGTATGGAGGAGTTCTCCGGACGACTCACTGACATAATATTTCTGAATTCCATCTACTTTCTCAACTATGAAAGAAGTTTGACCGGAGCTATGAATTGATCCCTCCTTTGAATCAAAGAAGATAGGGATGTTCAACATGCGCTTGACCTCGCTGTCTAAATCCTTATAGTATTCTTCCTGGTAAGTAGCGTAATTATTAGGAATGTTCAAACTCTTTATCTCGTCATCCTCGAATTGTGTAAAGGAATCACGTATACCTTGCTCATCGTAGAATACTTCCATTTTAAGATGAGCCGGGAAAAAAGAGGAGTAATCCAAGAACAGTGGGGTCAAAAGTGGAAGTAAGGTTAATAATCCGAGTATAGTTCTTGTTACAGCTATACTAGAAATGGGGATTTTAATTTCAAGCATCTCGACGAAATGACCAAACGGCCTGATAGTGATAACTGTTCCCTTTCTAGTCTTCTTAACCAAAAATATTGCTGCAAAGAAGAGTAGTGAAACAATAAAAGGCAGATACAATTTCAGGAATATAGCAATACTTGACTCCATCATTCTCCCAAGAAACTAAGAATAGCTTCAAGGCTTTCTTGAGGGCATTCCTCATGCGGAATATGACCACACTGTTGAATAATTTTTATGGTCGAATTTTGTATATCTTTTTTCAATCTATATCCGTGCTCAACTGGAATTGCTGGATCATTTGCCCCCCAAAGAATCAATGTTGGTACAGAAATCGTTCGGATTAAGTCAGAGACAGACTCACTATCTTTTGGAATTATCTGTCTCGCACATTCTACAAATGAGTTGTAACTCCCTGGCTGATTAAAAAAAGCAGCGTATCTATTTATCCTTTCTTGTGACAGTTTATTTTTATCATAGAAGAGATGACGTAACGTAAAACTTGCCCTTATTTGAGCAGGAATAAGATTCATCACAACCCAATTTATTATGGGTTTTCTAAGGATGCCAACGAAAAAAGGAAATTTTTGGACATAAGCGGCGGCATCAAATAGTATTAGCCGTTGGATATAACTATTACTCTGACTTGATTGATCTTTCAAATATGTGAACAACGAAACTGCACCGCCGTAGGAATGTCCGACAAGTGTAATGTTATGAAGATTCTGTGCTTCTAAAAAAGCAATAACAACGTCTGCCTGATCAGCAAGGGAATATTTTCCGTCGTCTGGTTTGGATGATAAACCAAAACCCTTGAGATCTAAAAAGAAAAGAGTGTTGTTTTTCGCTAGCTTAGATTGTATGTCGCGCCAAGTTTCGACCGAGGCCCCAAATCCATGCAAAAAAACAATTGAAGAGTTTCCGTTACCATGAATTTCATAGCTAATATGTACACCATTGTTATTAAATGTGCGCTTAATATTATCTGTGTCTTTGATTGGCATCATAAGATTTTTATAAGTTGATGTAGGCTTAGATTTGTGTTTGTTAATATATTTATCTTTTAATGATAAATCAATCGAACAGTTTTTTAAATACCCTCCCTTTACTTTCTCCTTCAGTCTTCTTAGCTTTTATATCAATCATACGGAGGACTGACATTGGTAGAAAACAAAGCAGTCGGTATCTGGATTCGCGTTTCGACCGAAGACCAGGCGCGAGGTGAAAGCCCCGAGCATCACGAGAAGCGCGCACGCTACTACGCCGAGTCGAAAGGTTGGACTATCAAAGAGGTCTATCACCTTGAGGCAGTGAGCGGCAAATCAGTAATGGATCATCCGGAAACAAAGCGAATGCTCTCTCATATTAAAGGCGGACACATTTCAGGAATCATTTTTTCCAAGCTTGCACGTCTCGCCAGAAACACAAGAGAGCTTCTAGAGTTCGCCGAGATATTCCGGGAATACAACGCCGATCTTGTCTCTCTCCAAGAATCTATCGACACCTCGTCACCAGCCGGCCGCCTCTTCTACACGATGATCGCCGCCATGGCCCAGTGGGAACGGGAAGAGATCGCTGAACGAGTTGCAGCTTCCGTTCCGATCCGTGCCAAACTCGGCAAATCCCTGGGGGGCACTGCACCGTTTGGCTATCAGTGGGTAGATAAAAAACTTGTGCCTGATCCGAAAGAAGCCCCTATAAGAAAACTGATCTATAAACTCTACGTCGAGTATCGCCGGAAAAAGAAAGTGGCCCGGATACTCAATGACCGAGGCTACCGTACCAGATCGGGAGCCAAATTCGGATACTCGACAATCAATCGCCTCATCAGCGATCCGACTGCCAAGGGAGTGCACCGCCTTAACTACAGCAAGAGGGGAGGAAAGAACAATGAGAAGTTTTTGCTGAAGCCTGAATCGGATTGGGTGTACAACCGCGTGCCTGCCATTGTTTCCGAAGAAACCTGGAACGAGTGCAACAGCATTATTGAGGACCAGCACCGAATGCGAAAAGTATACACGCGTTCCCCCATCCACCTCTTTGCGGGAGTTGCGATCTGCGAATGCAGCGGGAAGATGTATGTCCCCTCAAACTCTCCCAAATACGTGTGCAGGATTTGCCGCAACAAAATTGATGCTTCCGATTTGGAAGCCATTTTCCACGAACAGCTGAAAAACTTTCTCTATTCCGACGAAGAAATCAGGCAACATTTGGCAAAAGCAGACGCCATCCAGCGGGAACAGGAAGAGCTTCTCCAAACCCTCACAGCGGAACAACAAAAAGTCCGGTCGGAAATGGACAACATCATGCAGCTCTACTTGAAGGGCGAGATTCCGCAAGACGGTTTCCGGCGCTACTACAACCCGCTCGACGAACGTTTCAAGGAGATTGACGCGCAGACAATTGAGTTGCAAGCCAAGATTGATTTCTTGAAGATCCAATACCTCACCAGTGACGAAATCCTCCGCGAAGCGAGAGATCTCTACAGCCGCTGGTCGGAATTCACTCACGAAGACAAGCGAAAAGTCATTGAAACTATTACCGAAAAAATCATTATTGGCAAATCAGACGTCACGATATCCCTATGCTACATGCCTTCGTCAACACCGCCTCCTACGAATAAATCTACACCATCATCTTCAACCCCGTCTTCATTACCCCCTCCAACATCCTCTGAAATGATGGCAACAAGTCACCGGAGCCATCACCATCCGGAGAGAATGGATTGGGTGATATGGAAATCATCGAATTACTTTTTATGCTTGTCGTAACGATGCTATTCGCTTTTCCCGGCGTGCCTCCAAGAATATTTGTGCATGTGCTCCAATTGCGTGGATCGTTCGAGTCGATATTCGAATTTATACGCTCAAGCGAACGTCCCTTTGTGTCAACAACATCAGGATGATGCCAGCTTGGTAAGTATGCAACGCTGTCGATTGTTTGACCGGTCATATCTTTCAATACTACAACGTCTCCATCGTTATTGAAACTAAATCCACTTGAACGATTTAGAATACGGATATGAATAATCGAATCTGACTGTGATAGATTCGAAAATAATTGAAATATAGAAGAATCAGCTGCTATAACCGCAAACCCGCCGGACTCGACTGCGAGCGGCTCGTTCGATATCTCAAATGAATTTACACCGCTTAAAGTAGGTTTATCATTGAAATTCCAATGTGCAAGATCGATCAGTTGATTGCTCTGATTGTAAAGCTCAAACCATTCATTCTGACCATATAATGGATCGTACATGATTTCGTTAATTACGAGTGAACGCGGTTCGTAGTTGATTTTTACAGAAATCGAAGACCTATTATTTCGCAAATTTTCATCGCGCCAACAATCGGCAATAACAATGAAATTGGTAACGCCAGAAACAAGCTGAGGAAATGATTCAGAGAGAAGAATTGAATCACTCGCAATTAATGGTTGCATAGATACTATAGTGCATACAAGTTCCGACGGTTCCGGAACCGCATTGCGATTTCTGTCAGAATAAAAACTAACGGAAACGCTATCCACAGTTCGCCTGCCGATGTTTTGAACGCTAACATTTACCAATGGAACAAATTTTCCACCAACCATAGTTTGTCTTTGCGTTAGATTGCTAATCATCAAATCGTAATCAAGCCGAACAATACTGTTCTTCCTTCCCGGCGTACTACCAAGCGAATCTTGCGATGTTCCCCAGTTTGTCATTGAAGTGCTTGGAATTTCTACATCAATACGTTCCAATGATCTTCCATTTTGCCCGCCCCAAGATGGCGAATACATTACACTGTCAATTGTGTTTAATCTTGCGTCATAAATAACAACAGCGTCGGGTGTAGAATTATTCAGCGCAGAATAATTTGTTATGATAAATGGAACTCCGGAATGGTATGAGGCGAAGACAATGTCCTTTGCAATCACCAAATACGAACTAGGCGGAATAAGCACATCTGTTTGTGTGATGATTGACTTAGCAGAAATGTTGCTGTCGGAAATTTTCCAACTCTTCAAATTGGTCGTATCTGGGGAAGCATTGTACAATTCCACCCATTCTGGTTCATCGCCAACCGGGTAATACATAATTTCATTTACCAGCACATCGCCTTTCGCGTTTCCGACATTGACTATTGCGCGCGCGGTATCGTTTGTATGGTTTTCATCCGAAGAATAATCAATTAGTGCAATGAAACTATGTTCGCCTGCCTTCATCGGAGCATGCGTCGCGATGCATGTTAATGAATCACCCGCGTTGATAGAAAGCCCATTTAGAGCAGAGAACTGCTCGATAGATTCATAAATACCATTAGAGTTATCATCACAGAAGAACCGAATCGAAAAGTTCGAAGAAATGAGTGATCCGTAATTTTTTACTACAGTTGAAAGCATTATCGAATCTTTCCGCGTTGCATTAACAGGCGCAACAGTGATATTAGAAAATCCAACATCAAAACCAGTTGTAACCGAAAGCGATACATCATCGATTCTAAGCACGCCGATATTATTCGTACTATCAGCTAGCAATATCCATATAAATTGAACATTCGATTGGAAATTCAATCCACTATTCGAAAGATCTATGGTGCGTTGGATATAACTTGTGGTTGTATTAATTGTATCAAACCTTGCCAGTAATATTCCAAAGTTGACACCGTCCACAGAAGCGCGTATTTCTAATCGGTAGGCAGATGCAGTGCTTGACCTTCGCTCCCAAAAGACTAATTTATCTGGAAAACGTGAGCCGAAATTAAACATTGGAGATATAAGTGTTTTAATTGAACGGTTACCGGTCGCAGAAACACAGTTTGGGATTGAACGAGGCGAAGATGCATAAGTGGAAAAACCTGTTCCGTTCCAGCTGGATGGCAGTATTGGTGCAATAACTCCGTCAAAATTTTCTGAATACGGGAACGCAGCGATTTGTGCAAAAATGGATGTTGTTTGAATTAATAACAGAAATAAAAGTGTTCGCAATTGCATGGAGAACCCCCTCCCATTGGTAATGAAAAACTCGGTATTGTCTCAAGAAATTGCTTATGTACAATAAGAACATTTCCATTCCAGTGCAACTGTATTTTCGCGATTTCCATTTTTGCTACTGCTTTTATGATGCCTTATTTCTATCTTATCAAATAAGTTCCATTGTTGGACAGAATAATATTCTGCTCAATTTACATTCCTATTATGAGAGGAGTACATTATGTCTGAAACTGTTCTCGATAAATTTCTCCGCTATGTTGCAATTGATACGCAATCAAAGGAAGATTCTGAGTCCTATCCCAGTACAGCGAAGCAATTCGAGCTGCTAAACCTGCTCGTGAAAGAATTAAAGGATCTTGGTGTTCCGAAAGTCAGTATTGACGAGTATGGATACGTGATGGCGGCAATTCCAGCGAATGTTCAAAAGAACGTACCCGCTATTGGATTCATCGCACACGTGGATACCTCGCCGGAAGTTAGCGGGGCAAACGTAAAACCGCAAATCATCACAAATTATAAAGGTGGTGATATAATTTTATCTGGCGACCAAACCGCTATCATCCGCGAATCAGAAAATCCCACGCTTAAAACCGCACTTGATAAAATGATTGTCACCAGCGACGGCACAACACTACTCGGTGCCGACGACAAAGCAGGCGTTGCTATTATTATGACAGCTATTCAGTCAATAATAAATAATCCAAAGATTACGCATGGCGAAATTAAAATTGGTTTTACGCCAGACGAAGAAGTCGGTGAAGGAACAAAATTTTTCGACATCAAGAAGTTCGGTGCTCAATTTGCATATACGATAGACGGTGACACACCCGGTGAGTTGAACAAGGAAACTTTCAGCGCAAATTCCTGTCTCATCACTGTACATGGCCGAGACATTCATCCCGGCAGTGCAAAAGATATTATGATTAATTCTGTCCGCGTCATCTCCGATATTATTGCTCGGCTGCCAAAGAATATGGCGCCGGAAACGACGGAGGGATACGAGCCATATATTCATCCATATGTGCTCGAAGGCGGTGTCGGAAAATCAACTGTAAAAATTCTTTTTCGTGATTTCAAAACAGATGGATTGGATGCTCTAAAAAAGATTGTGGAAAAAATCGTTGCAGAAGTCCAGTCAATGTATCCGAAAGTAAAAATCGATGTACAGATTACAGAGCAGTACCGCAATATGCGCGAAGGATTAGAAAAAGATACCCGCGTGATCGATTATTTGTTCGACGCAACGAAGCGTTCCGGTTTACAACCCGAATGGACGCCAATCCGCGGCGGCACAGATGGTTCGCGCCTGACAGAAAATGGCATGCCAACGCCTAATATATTCACCGGCGGCGCAAATTACCATAGTCGCACAGAATGGGTGAATGTATGGGGCATGGAAAAATCTGTGGAAACCGTATTGAACTTATTGCAAATTTGGGCAGAAAAGAGCAAATAAGCCATCATCAGCAATTTTGAGTTTTCAGGATAGACTAAAACACTGAGTTCCGAAAATTCATTACTGAGAACAGGAATCCGATAGCCAAATACAAGGAGTTACTATGGATCAACAGGCATCCGCAAAAAACAGCATTCCCGAAAATGCGTACAAAGAATTAAAACCAGGTGAAGAGTACCGTCCGATTATGGTACCCGAACAATCGTACCCCGAAGTTACACTGTGGTCGGTAACGTGGGGATTAGTAATGGCAGTCCTCTTTTCTGCCGCAGCAGCTTATTCCGGATTGAAAATCGGACAAGTGTTTGAAGCGGCAATCCCAATTGCGATTCTCGCCGTTGGTATAACCGGAGTTGCAAAAAAGAATAATGGCCTCGGTCAGAATGTAATTATCCAATCTATTGGAGCAGCATCTGGTGTCATTGTAGCCGGGGCTATCTTTACGATTCCTGCACTTTATATTCTCGCTCTTCCAGCAAGCTATTTTCAGATGTTTATGGCATCCGCTCTTGGTGGATTTCTTGGCATTCTCTTTCTTATTCCGTTCCGAAAATATTTTGTAAAAGACATGCACGGCACACTTCCTTTTCCTGAAGCAACAGCAACAACAGAAATTCTAGTTGCCGGCGAACAAGGCGGCAAGCAGGCAATGGTGCTTGTTGTTAGCGGTCTTATCGGTGGAATATTTGATTTCGTCTTTAGTGCGTTTGGAGCATGGTCGGAAGTCATCACATCAAGGATGTTCGGCTGGGGACAAATAATATCCGATAAATTAAAGATGGTATTTAAGGTAGATGTCTCGGCAATGGTATTCGGACTCGGCTACA
>JBEKLV010000095.1:0-9701 GCA_050008835.1 Bacteroidota bacterium
TCTTCTTTGGGGTAAATGTTGGCGCCGAAACAGCAATGCGGTACAATTTTGCTGTTGAATGCGCACCATATGGAGAACGCCCAATGTATGTCGGGTTGATGAACGCCTGGTTCGCTCCATTCTACCTTATCACTCCAATTGCTGGATGGCTGAGCGCATTCTATGGTTACAATTTTGTCTTTGTACCCTCGTTGATTATTGGTCTGATTGGTTTGGTTTTCTTGATACGTACGCCCAATCCGCATAAAGAGAAGCTTGCGCTTTCCTCGAAATAACTTTACATTTTTCATAGGAAATATTTTTACTCTATATCCAATAAAGGAGGTTGCAGTGTATGAGAGATGTTTAAATGAAGCTGAGTTGATTCTTAGTGTTCAACAAGAACCTTTGGTGTCTGTTCGTAAAGTGTGGGAAGAGATCGCTAAACGTTCCAAAGCTAAAGGATTTGAAATTGCGTCCTTATCAGATTTTAGCGCAATGCTTGAAGGTGATAACCGTTTCCAAATTGTACCTGCGCAGATAAAAATTCAGGAGGATGATGAAATCTTGCCGGATATTGAAATCGCAGATTCGGATATGGAACAACTTGGCTTCTTTTCGGAAGATCGTGTGAAGTTACGAAGCAGAAAAATTGTTGAAACCGTCATCAGTGAGGACGAAGAGGAAGTGGGAAGTATCAAGCGAATGGCATTTGCAGGCAAGACGGTGAAATCAAAAAATATTTCCATCAACAAGAAGACAGCCACCGCATCAAAAATAAACATCAATAAATCATTGAAGAAAAAAGCTTCTCAGCAAAAATCTAAATCAGTAAAACGAACGAAGTCAGTCAAAAATCGAAAATCGAAAGCGCAAAAACGGAGCAAGAAATAAGCCAGCATGCCAGAAGATAAGACACGAGTATGGACTGTCCGCGAATTAATGAAATCTGCAATAGAGCACCTTCAACGTAAAGGATTTGAGGATGCCCGTCTCAACGTTGAACTCCTTCTTGCACATGCATTAGACCTTCAACGCATTCAACTATATCTCCATTTTGATAAACCACTCAAATTAGAAGAACTTAAGCAATTCCGTACATTATATGAACGACGATTAAAGCGAGAGCCGGTGCAGTATATTATCGGTTCAACAAGTTTTATGGGACTTCACTTTATCGTCGATTCACGAGTGCTCATTCCACGACCCGAAACAGAAACCCTCATTGAACAAGCGATATTGTTGTGTCAGAATCATCCCGGTGATGCACCAATTCATGTGTTAGAAGTTGGAACGGGAAGTGGAAATATTGCAGTTTCTATTGCAAAGTATATCAAGCATGCACGCATTACAGCGATTGACATCAGTAAAGAAGCATTGATTGTTGCTGAGAAGAATGCACGATTGCACTCTGTTGATTCACAAATTCAATTTTTATTAATCGATGTATTTGATCGAACAGAAGAATTGTTCCAGAAAAGGTTTGATCTTCTCGTGAGTAATCCCCCCTATGTTCCGAAAGACGAGTGGGAACAATTACAGACGGAAGTGCGAGATTTCGAACCTTCAGTGGCTTTGACTGATGGAAAGGACGGATTTAAATTCTACCATCGCCTTATTGGAATTATTCCTGATATTCTCAACCCCGGCGGCGGTATCATGTTAGAAGTCGGTTTTAACCAAGCAGAAAAGGTTGCGCGAGAGATGAGAAATGTTGGAATAGATCAACTTCAAATTACAAATGATCTACAGGGAGTACCGCGCGTTGTTTCCGGGATATGGACAGGTTTGCCATCAAATCTGATAAGTCTAAATTGATAACAAACCTTACGCAGATATGATAAGAAAAAAGTTTGAAGTTTAAGTAAAATGTAAATATTTCGACAGCAAGTTTCTTTTACCAGCGACTAATTACCAACCATGCGCGCATTAGTTCAGCGAGTGAAGCGATGTTCAGTGACTATTGAAGGAACGTTGCATAGTTCCATCGGAATGGGAATACTTATCCTCCTTGGTATAAAAAATGGCGATACGGAATCCGATGCGGAATATCTTGCCGAACGTTGTTCATTGCTTCGAATCTTTGAAGACGAAGCAGGGAAGATGAATCTTTCGGTCAAGGATGTAAAAGGCAAGGCGATGGTGATTTCGCAATTCACGCTTTACGGTGACACTCATAAAGGGAACCGGCCAAGTTACACTGATGCTGCACCTCCGCATATCGCCGAAACTCTATATGATCATTTCATCAGACATTTACAAAAACAATTAGGCGAACAGCAAGTTGCTTCCGGTGTGTTTCGTGCGATGATGGATGTAGAACTTGTCAATGATGGACCAGTAACATTGACATTAGAAAGCAAGAATCTATAGTTGTGATGGAAATCCGACCTTGAGTATTGAAACCCGAAATTCAAATTTGCATGTAGTTCTTCTCTTTCTTGATGGTGTCGGCATCGGAAAGAAAGACGCGGATATTAATCCGTTCTTTCATGCACGTATGCCGACGCTGACGACGCTATGTGGAGGAGAACTGCCGCATACACCATTTAAAAAAAAATCAACAGACCAAGCTGAGGTAATTGCAATTAATGCGACGCTTGGTGTGCCTGGTTTGCCTCAAAGTGGTACCGGTCAAACTGCGATTTTTACAGGAGTTAATGGAGCAAAGAAATTTGGACGGCATTTTGGCCCATATCCGCCATCGATTCTTCGTCCGGTTATCGCAGAAAAGAATATCTTTTCTCAATTGAAGGCAATAGGTAAATCGGTTGTATTCGCCAATGCTTTTCCGCAGCGGTTTTTCGATTACACAGAATCCGGCAATCGACGGCTTACAGCAACAACGCTTTCGTGTCAGCTTGCTGGTGTTCCATTGTTTACTGCAGAAAACCTTCAGCGAGATGAAGGAATTTCTGCAGATTTTATTCGCAGTCAATGGCCTGAGCTTGGACACCCTGAAATCAAACCAATCACACCCAAAACGGCAGGTAAGCATCTTGCCAACATCGTGGGAGGGCACGATTTTACACTATTCGAGTATTGGCTGACCGATCATGCTGGCCATAGTCAAAAGATGGCATTTGCAGTAGAAGTGTTGGAACGTTTCGACGAATTTTTATCTGGTTTCTTAGAATCGTTCGATTCCTGCAATACATTATTAATGATTGTCAGCGACCATGGCAATATTGAAGATCTTTCTACTAAGTCGCATACGCATAATAGAGTGCTATGCATTCTTGTTGGCAAGCGACGTCGCCAATTAGCTAATCATATAAAAAATATTGCTCACATTACACCTGCAATCATCAGATTATTTCTTGATTCGTGAACGTGTTATGTTCCAGAGCCGTCCAGCATTGCGGTTGGTTCTATTATTTGCCGCCGGAATTATTCTTGCGGCAGAGATTTCACTGTCTCCCGCCTGTTTGTTTGTAATTACCGTTATTCTAGTTCTTATTTCTGCAATTATCTTGTGGATAGATAAGTGGAAGATAGTTGGAGAAATATTACTCCAATGTTCGGTTGTACTGCTTGGTATTTTTCTTCAAACACTCCAACAATCAG
The DNA here is from genome assembly GCA_050008835.1 of Bacteroidota bacterium. Lineage (GTDB taxonomy): Bacteria > Bacteroidota > Ignavibacteria > UBA10030 > UBA10030 > Fen-1298. The sequence goes on from JBEKLV010000095.1 coordinate 3,547, forward strand.
ATTTTAGGTCACGAGAACTTGACCCGCGTATTAACGATGAACCCGTAATTCTTTTTGGTGCAATTGATTCCGAACCTTCCCGGCAGGAACGTCGAATTAGTTGTGTTGTTAGCACAGATAGTATCATTCGTCAAGGAAAGACTAACAGAGATTCACGTAGAGTGATGATCATGCTAAGGTTCGATAAAAAGGATCACTATAAAGAAGAAATTGAATTTGGGAAGAAAATAGAAATGAATGGAACGCTGGAACCGTTTCCGTTTCAGCGAAATCCCGGCGAGTTCGATTATGGAAAATATCTTGCATTGAACGATATTCAAGGTATTGTAACAGTCAAAGGATTAGATAATGTTCGAGTCGGCGGGATGGCGGATGGAAATTCCTTTCAGACTTGGACATATTCGGTGCAAAAAGCTTTGTATCGTCCCATCGATAGTCTTCATTCTCCCCGCCATGCGAGTTTCTTAGAAGGAATCATATTCGGATACCGCGCCGATATTCCAGCCGACGTAAAGCAATCGTTCATGGATACGGGCACGATTCACATTTTGGCAGTATCCGGTTCGAATGTCGCGTTCGTTGCAGCCATTTTCTTTTCTATACTTGGCTTCTTTCGATTGCCGCGGAAAGCAGTCGGCGGTGTTGCAATTCTTGGACTCGTTGCGTATATGTTAATTACAGGATCAAGTGCCTCAGTTGTTCGTGCAACAATTATGGCAATTGTCCTCCTATGTGGAACGTTGTTTGAAAGAAAAGCAGACACTTACAATTCAATTAGTATTGCCGCGCTAATTCTTCTTTTCTGGAATACTAATACTTTATTCGATGTAGGTTTTCAGCTATCGTTTGCGGCAGTTATCTCTATTGTTTATTTCTATCCTCGCCTTGAATCGCTTATCAAGAAAATTCCAGATCGATTTGAAGAAATCAAAGGCGTTGATGCTATGTTAAAATTGTTCGCTGTTTCACTTGCCGCTCAGTTGGGAACAGTGCCTTTTACTGCATACTATTTTAGCCGTGTATCCATTATTTCTCTAGTGGCGAATATTCCGGTTGTGCCAATAAGCGGACTCAATACATTCATTGGAGCTGCCGAAATCATGTTTTATCCTATCAGTCCGTGGATTGCAAAATTGTATGCAGCGGCAAATGATTTCTTAGTTTGGTTCTTGCTTGGATTTGTCAAACAAGCGGTGAGTGTTCCATTTGCATATTTTGAAGCATGGCATTTCAACAATGTATTTATTGCCGGATATTATTTTTTTGTGATCGGTATCTTCAATTTGAATTTACCGCGTGTTCGTGCATGGTTGCTCATTATTATTTTAACGCTGAGTAATTATGTTCTCTATTCGAATATTTGGCTTCTGATACATCCCAAATGTACAATAACGGCTATTGACATCGGGCAAGGCGATGCCATTCTAATTGAATTCTCAAATGGTAAACGAATGCTGATTGATGCTGGTCCATTGTCTCAAAAATTCGATGCAGGTGAACGCACTGTTGTACCATTCTTAAAACGAAAGGGGATCTCGAAACTCGATTATTTATTAATTACACATTCGCACAGTGACCACATTGGAGGTGCGGGATCAGTTCTCAAATTACTCCGCGTTGATACGATTATGATGGCATCTTTTGCCACAGGCAACCGAGAAGTAAAAGATGTTCTAGAGATTGCTGAAGCGAGACATACCGGGGAAAAGATAGTAAGAACGGGGAGTCAGATTCAGATTGATTCAAACGTTCGAGTATATGTTCTCCATCCTGATTCGAATCACGTTGCAGAGAAGAATCTGAATAATTCTTCTGTTGTGGTGAAAATCGTTTATGGCAATTCATCGGTAATGCTTGTTGGTGATGCGGAAGTTGTAACCGAACAAAGAATGATGCCGCGTTACGGTGCGTTTCTTTCAAGCGATATTCTAAAAGCTGGGCATCATGGAAGTATTACAAGTTCAAGCGAAGAGTTTCTAAAAATTGTCAATCCGCGGATAGCTCTTATCTCTGTAGGAAATCATAATAAATTCCGTCATCCATCACCATTTACTATTTGGCGATTAAAAGCCGACTCAATAAACATAAAACGAACTGATAAATTAGGAGCAATTGTGTTTGAAAGTGATGGCACGAAATGGACACAAAAAGAATGGAGGTAAAAGCCGTAGCATTTTGTTTCTCCTAATGTTTTTCTATATATTCCAATTATGAAATTAACTCAAGCCGAAATAAAATATCTTCAATCGCTTCAACAGAAGAAGCATCGGGATGTTGAACGTAAATTTCTTCTTGAGGGTTGGCGTCCGCTCCGAGATGCATTGGAATCAAATTTCTCCATTGAAACGATTGCCGTACTTCCTGAAGCAAGTCTCAATTCCGAGCACCAATCAACACTCGCTATCGCAAAGAATCGCGATATTCCTATAAAAGAATTGAAGGAATTTCAGTTAAAACAGATTTCTGATACAGTTCATTCTCAAGGAATTATAGCTCTTGTGCATCAACAAGTTGAGTCATTCGATACAAAGTTATTTTGTTCTGCAAAATTTATCGTTGCTTGCGATAATATAGGTGATCCTGGAAATTTGGGTACCATTCTTCGCACTTGTGATTGGTTCGGTGTTGATGCGGTCCTTTTAAGCGAAGGATGTGTTTCATTATATAATGAGAAAGTAGTGCGGGCAACTGCAGGCTCCATTTTTCATTTGAAGGTTTTCGAGAATCTTGATTTAAAAACCGCACTCTCTAATCTTAAGACTGCAAGTTTCAGACTCATTGCAACTGCTCTTGATGGAGGAGCACTCAATTCTTCTTCACTGCAGAAAAAATCTATTCTTATTTTAGGAAGTGAAGCGCATGGCGTGAATCCGGATATTCTTCGGCAAGCCGATGCAGTACTAAGTATTCCTCGTTTCGGCAAAGCAGAATCGCTTAATGTCGGAATCGCTTGCGGTATATTCTTAGCAAATTGGAGGAATCAATTAGTAGGGAAGTAATTTCAGATTTCATAATCCTACAATTTGAATTCAACTAAATTTCGTTTATCTTTTTCGTACACAAAAGAAAGTAAAGTCTTCGCAAAGATTCTTGGCCAGATTATAGAAGTCTGCGTGTTCAGAGTGTTAGATGGCGAATCGCAGTACCTTTTGCTTCAACGAGCTGCTGATGAAGATTTGTACCCCGGCATTTGGCAGATTGTAACCGGCACTATCAGACAGAACGAGAGCGCAATAAAAGCGGCATTGCGTGAACTTGATGAAGAAACCGGATTGTTTGTAAAGCGATGTTGGACGGTTCCATACGTCGATTCGTATTTTGATTTATCGAAAGATTCTGTTCAACTTGTACCTGTATTTGCTATTGAAGTGGATGCAAAAGTTGAATTAAAATTGTCGCGTGAGCATCAGAACTTCACATGGTTGAAATATCCTGATGCAAAAGAAAAATTAATATGGCGGGGTCAGCGACACGCTTTGGAAATCGTACAAGAATTTATCGTAAGCGGAAAAAACGCTGCTCAGTTATTAGAGGTAACTAAACTATAACGCGGAAAGGATATCATCGTGAGTTTGTTAGTCGTTGGTTCTGTTGCACTCGACACCGTCGAGACGCCTTTTGGCAATGTAGAAAAAGCGCTTGGTGGATCTGCAGTGTACATTGCTACTGCGGCAAGTTACTTCACCGTCCCCATACGTTTAGTTGGCGTGGTTGGCGGAGATTTTCCGAAGGAACATATCAAATTCATGGAATCACGGCAAATAGATTTGGATGGATTGCAGATTATCGAGAAAGGCAAGACTTTTCAGTGGGGCGGTAAGTACCATTACGATCTAAATGTTCGTGATACACTTTTCACAGATCTTAATGTTTTTAAAAATTTCGACCCAATAATTCCTGATAGATTCAAGTCTTCTGCGTATGTTTGTCTTGGCAACATTGATCCGATGCTCCAGCTGCAAGTGTTGAATCAAATCAAGAAACCACGTCTCGTTGTAGGCGATACAATGAATTATTGGATTGATACAAAATTAAAAGAACTGACAGAAACAATGAAATTTATGGATGTCATAATTGTAAATGATTCTGAAGCGCGCCTGCTAACGCATGAACCAAACCTTATCAAAGCAGCAAAAAAAATTATTAAAATGGGGCCGCGAATCATCATAATCAAAAAAGGTGAACACGGTGCAATGCTCGTAACTGATGAGACAATCTTCTCAGCGCCGGCATATCCACTTGAGACTATTTTCGATCCAACGGGAGCGGGCGATGCCTTTGCTGGTGGTTTCATTGGTTGGCTTGCACGAACTGACGATATCTCTTCTGAAAACCTCAAACGCGCCATAATCTATGGCAGTACATTGGCTTCATTCTGTGTGGAAAAATTTAGTGTAGATAGTCTTCGTGACTTGAGTTATCTCAAAATTCACGATCGATTCCATTCTTTTGTGGATTTATCACGATTTGATGAGACGTGATTGCTATGAAGCCGTTAGAATGGGTAAACGGCAATATCCGGTTTCTTGATCAGACAAAACTTCCCCTCGACGAAGTATTTATTACAACTGATGATGTTGCCGTCGTAGCCGAAGCTATTAAGTGTCTCGCAATCCGCGGTGCGCCGTTAATAGGTATTGCGGCGGCATACGGTGTTGTGCTTGCAAGTATTAAATGTAAAAATGAAACCGACAAAATTCGATCTTATCTTCAATCTACAATAGATATTCTTGCTTCTACGCGTCCAACTGCTGTCAATCTCTTCTGGGCTTTGAAACGACAACGCTGTGTACTTAATGCATGGCAGACAAACTCTGTTGCTGATTTGCAGAAACGCTTGCTAAACGAAGCGCTCTTAATTCATCAAGAAGATTTTGAAATGTGCGAACGCATTAGTTCCTTTGGTGTTGAACTTCTGCAACAACCTTGTTCCGTTTTAGTTCATTGCAATGCGGGTGCTCTTGCCACAGGTGGACGTGGCACTGCACTAGGTATTGTTACCAAGGCATGGGAAGATGGAAAACTCAAGTGCGTCTATATTGATGAAACACGGCCGCTCTTGCAAGGTGCACGGCTAACGGCATGGGAAATGAAACAAGCAAACATTCCAGCGACTTTGATAGTAGATAACACCGCAGCGGTTCTGATGAAGCAACGAAAAATTGATGCAGTTATTGTTGGTGCAGATCGAATAGCAATTAATGGCGACATTGCGAACAAGGTTGGAACGTATAATATTGCGGTACTGGCGAAGCATCACGAAATTCCATTTTATGTTGCCGCACCAATTTCAACGATTGATTTTCAGATGAAAACAGGCAAAGAAATTCCTATAGAAGAACGTGATGGAAAAGAAGTTACAGAAGTGTTCGGCAAGAGAATCGCGCCGGAAGGTGTGTCGGTCTATTCTCCAGCATTCGATATTACACCGAACGAATTAATCACTGCGATTGTTACAGATCAAGGAATTGTATATCCACCATTTTCCGATTCGCTTCGGCATATCTATTCGCAGAGTTGACATGCTTATAAAAACTGAAGCTATAATTCTCAAAACGATGAAGTACCGTGACACGAGCAAGATTGTCACGTTCTATACAAAGGAATATGGAAAGTTGAAAGGTATTGCCAAAGGAGCGCGAACAGCGAAGAATAAATTTGGTTCGGCATTAGAACCAATGACACTTTCGATGCTTGTTATTTATAAAAAAGAACACCGCGATCTTCACCTGATTTCACAATGTGATGCAATTGATTCGTTTAAAAAACTCACAGAAGATTTAGATCGAATGACCACGGCGTTATCAGTGATTGAACTTATTAATCAAGTTACGCATGATGAAGAGCGGAATCCAGCTCTATTTGCATTGCTCAGTGAAACATTGAACGAATTAAATTTAAGTTCTAAAAATTACTCATCGTATTCATACGCATTCCGATTAAGGCTTGCCTCACTGTTTGGATATGCGCCAAACTTTGAAGTCTGCGGCGAATGTGGAAATCCACTTGTCATAGGCAACGATGAAAAGCAGTATGCATTTCAAGTAGCTCGCGGGGCGGTATTTTGCAACCACTGCTGTATGCCAAGCGATTCTTCAATGAACATCGGACAGAACACTGCGTTTATTTCTATTTCGGCACAGGGATTACAGATT
>JBEKLV010000096.1:0-9638 GCA_050008835.1 Bacteroidota bacterium
CCATCACGCTCGCTTTTATGGCTATGCCAACAATTGTTTCGATTGCCGAAGATGCAATCACTGCTGTTCCGCGCCAATACCGCGAAGCTGCAATCGCAATGGGTGCAACAAAATGGCAAACAACATGGCGCATCGTCGCATACGCGGCACGCCCCGGTATGGTCGCGGCAGTTATGCTCGGTATTGGCCGAGTAATCGGCGAGACGATGGCGGTAATGATGGTAACCGGAAATGCTGCACTAATTCCGCACAGTATTCTTCAACCAGTCCGCACTTTGACGGCAACCGTCGCCGCTGAAATGGGCGAGACTGTGCAAGGCGGAGAGCATTATGCAGCTCTCTTCGCTATCGGTATTGTATTGTTTATTATTACGTTTCTCATTAACGGTGTTGCTGATATCTATCTTCACAAAGTAAAAAAGTAAGAAATCCGGAATAGATGAACGTTCAGCTTAAACAAAAAATTGCATTTAGTATTCTCTTCCTCTGCACACTGTTAGTCGTAGTGCCTGTGCTGATCATTCTTGTCATCATTTTCATCAAAGGAGCAAGTGCGCTGAGTTTAAGTTTTCTGTTTGAGATGCCAACAAATGGAATGACAGCTGGTGGAATATTTCCGGCAATTTTAGGAACATTGTATCTCGTTCTAGGAGCAATAATTTTTGCTGTACCGTTAGGGGTTCTTTCTGCAATTTACCTTGTTGAATATTCACGCGATAATGCATTAAGCCGAATAGTAAAGCTTGCAATTGTGAATCTTGCCGGTGTGCCATCGGTTGTGTACGGTCTTTTCGGATTAGGTATCTTCGTTCTTTTCTTAGGTTTTGGCGCTTCTATCCTTTCTGGTTCACTGACAATTGGAATCATGATTTTACCGGTGATTATCACTTCATCACGCGAAGCATTGGAAAGTGTTCCACAATCTTTCCGCATTGTGAGCTTGTCGCTCGGCGCAAGCAAGTGGCAAACAATTCGTCATTCGGTACTTCCGCACGCGCTGCCTGGGATTCTCACCGGCACTATTCTTGGTCTTGGCCGCGCTGCAGGCGAAACAGCGCCTATTCTTTTCACCGTAGCGGCGTTCTATCTTCCAAAGCTGCCGCAATCCTTGTTCGACCAAACAATGGCGCTTCCGTATCATTTATATGTCATCTCCACGCAAGTGCCTGGCATTCCGGAAAACATTCGTTATGGAACTGCCCTTGTTCTACTGATGCTCGTATTGATTCTCAATCTTGCTGCCATTATCCTCCGATATCAATTCAGGAAACGGAAAAAATGGTAGAGACAAAAATTATAAAAATATCCATTCAAGATTTAACAATCTATTTCGGAGATGTTCCTGCGCTTAAAAATTTGAATCTCGATATTTTCAGCAACGAGATTTTTACAATCATCGGCCCGGCTAATTCCGGCAAGTCATCACTTTTGCAATCGTTGAATCGCCTCAACGATCTTAATACAGCATATAGAAAAAGCGGGAAAGTCATAATGGACGGCGAGGATATTGATGACCTTGATGTGGAATCACTCCGCACACGAGTAAGCATCGTCTTCGCTTTGCCATTTCCGCTTCCGTTGTCGATTTATGACAATATTGCTTATGGACCGCGCATGCACGGAATCAAAAATAAAACGAAACTCGTAGAAATTGTTGAGAAAGGTTTGCGTGAAGCGTATTTATGGGATGAGGTGAAAGATCGGCTTCATACTCCAGCTATGAATCTCTCCGGCGGACAGCAGCAGCGTCTTTGCATCGCCCGCATTCTAGCAGTAGAACCGGAAGTAATTATGTTTGACGAACCGACATCCGGACTTGATCCGATTTCGACTGCGCGTGTCGAAGAAACCATGCGCATGTTGAAGGAGCGATATACGATTATCCTTGTTACCAACAACGTTGCGCAGGCGGCGCGTGTAGGAGATAGAACTGCATTTCTCCTGATGGGTGAATTGGTCGAACTTGATGAAACAAAGCGGCTCTTCACTTCAGCAACGGATAAGCGTACAGACGATTACATCACTGGGAAATTCGGATAATCATGAATAAATTCATTATTGAAACAAGACATCTTGATTTGTTTTATGGCAGCTTTCAGGCGTTGACCGATATTAATCTCAGCATCGAAGAAAAAAAAATCACAGCACTTATAGGTCCATCCGGATGCGGAAAATCGACTCTTGTGCGGGTCTTCAATCGAATGAACGATTTGATAGATGGGGTTCGGATAACCGGCGATGTTAACGTATTAGGCGATAATATTTTTACACCGGAGACTGATCTTATTGCACTCCGACAAAGAGTCGGCATGGTATTTCAGAGACCTAATCCATTTCCACTTTCAGTGCGCGAGAATATTACTTTTGGCCTTGAGATTCACAGCAAACACGAAAAGGAACAATATGATTCTATCGTCGAAGCGTCTCTGAAAGACGTTCTGCTGTGGGATGATCTAAAAGATCGTCTTGATAATTCTGCTCTCAGACTCTCGCTCGAGCAACAGCAGCGCTTATGTATCGCCCGTGTGCTGGCAATGAAACCACAGATCATTTTAATGGATGAGCCTTGTTCAGCTCTCGATCCGATAGCAACATTGAGAATTGAAGAACTTATGCAGGAGTTGAAAAAGAATTATACGATTGTTATCGTTACTCATAATATGCAACAAGCTGCGCGTGCCAGTGACAATACAGCGTTCCTCTATCTTGGCGAACTTGTTGAATATGGAGAAACAAAACATATTTATTCTTCGCCAAAAGAGAAACGAACAGAAGATTACCTTACAGGAAGATTTGGATAATAACGATAGGAGAAAAAAGCAATGGAACGCCACTTTCAAAGGGAATTAGAAAGTCTTAAAACCTCACTTATTAAAATGGGAAGTGTGGTAGAAGAAGATATCGCATTCGCGATTCGTGCGGTTCTGGAGAAGAGCGACGATCTTGCCCACAAGGTTATCGAAACAGACAAACGCGTTGATGCGCTTGAAATTGAAATCGACAATGCGGTTATCGATTTACTCGCGTTGCAGCAACCGGTAGCAAGCGATTTGCGATTTATCATCGCAGCGCAAAAAATCAATAATGATCTTGAACGTATTGGCGACCATGCAGTAAATATCGCACAAGCCGCTGAAACGCTCTGCTCGTTTCCTAATGTAGCGATATTGAAGGAAATTCCAAAGATGGCAAATATCACAAAGATGATGCTAAAAGAAGCGCTCGATAGCTTCATCCTCCTTGATCCTGCAAAAGCACGTCTCGTCTTAGAGACTGACGATCAGATCGATGACCTAAATCGATTGGTAGCCAGAAGAATTATTGAATTGGTGAAGAGCAACGCTCAGACAATCGAATGTGGATTGGAATTGAGCCGCGTGAGTCGAAATTTAGAGCGCGTTGCAGATTTGACGACCAACATTGCAGAAGAAGTCATCTTCCATACGCAAGCACGCGTTGTGAAACATCATGCTGATGAGAAAGAGCATCCAGCAGCAAACATATGAAGTATGTGAATAGAAGACTATTGTTTCTGAAAATATATGCCGTGGTAAAAGTCAGTGTTGACAGTTTACTCCTTCGGTGATTCTGATGGCGGTGGTTTTGCGGAAGTTGCATCTTGTTGTTTTTTCATCTTTGCATAAAGATCACCATACAATTTTTCAGCACATTCGGGGCAGATACCGTGACTAAATTTAGCAAGAGAATGTTCCTGAATATATCCTTCAAGTTGCGTCCAATATCCTTTATCGTCGCGTATCTTTTTACAACTTGAACAGATTGGAACGAGTCCGCTCAGTGTCCTTACGTCGGCAAGTGCGTTTTGAAGTTTGCTGATAAGCTGTTCGCGTTCAACTTCTATCTTTTTTTGTTCAGTGATGTCGCGGCCAATACCAACCAGACCAATGGTTTGATCTTTTTCATCATACAACGGAAGTTTTGTTGTAAGCAGCCATCGCCTTTGTCCCTTTTCATCAATGACGTATTCTTCTTTATTGACAACAGGTTGTCCGGTCTGGATAACTGTTCGGTCGTCAGCGATAAAGCTTTCCGCTAATTCTTTCGGAAATAATTCGAAGTCATCTTTACCTAAAACTTCTGCCTCCGTATGGAAACCTACATTACGCACATCGGCCAAATTGGATATAGTTTTACGGCAGGCAGTATCTTTTACATAAATTGAATCCGGAATATTATTGATTAATGTTCGGAGAAGGTTGCGTTCTTTTGTAACAGCTGCTTCCATCCGTCTTTGGGCTGCAAGGTCTCTTTCCTGTACTCGCCACTTGTAGACCCAGTAGATAACGCCTGCTAGAACAGCAAACAGTATGAATCTAAACCAAAGTGTCTGCCACCAGGGGGGTAAAATAATGATTTTAATATAAGTGCCTTTTTCGTTCCAGATTCCATCGTTATTTGATGCTTTTACCCGGAATGTATATTCACCTGGATTGAGATTGGTATAAGTTGCATTGCGTTGTCTACCTACATAATTCCATTCTTTTTCAAAACCTTCCATAATATAAGCATACTGGTTTTTTTCCGGCGAAGTATAATTAAGTGCGGCAAATTCAAAAGTAAATACTGATTGTGAGTATTTTAGTGTTATTTCTTTAGTGTGGCTGATATGGTTTTTCAATACTGACTTTTCGTCGCTAATAGGAACTGATTTATTAAAAATTTTAAAATCGGTAAGGCTTACAGGGGGAACAATAGAATTGACAACAATATTGTCGGGATGAAACAGCGTAAAACCATTGTTGCCGCCAAAAATCATTTCACTATTGTTGAGCTTGTAAAACGTGTATTGGCTGAATTCATTTCCTTGTAAGCCGTCTTCCACAGTATAGTTTTGGAAGGTCTTCTTTTCGGGATTAAATTTCGATAATCCGTTCACACTACTTAACCATAAATTTCCATGGTCATCTTCTAAAATTCCATAAATAGCATTAGAAGGCAGACCGTCATTTTGCTTGTAAGCAGTAAAGGTATTGTTCCGACGGTCCATCAGGTTTAATCCGCCGTTTGTGGATATCCAGAGATTTCCTTTTTTATCTTCATATATACAATAGATCCTGTTGTCGCTAATGCTTAATGAGTCCTGTGGATTGGACAGGAAGCGGGTAAAATCATCTGTCGAAGGGTTATATAAATTCAATCCGTTCAAGGTACCAACCCAAATGTTTTTTGCCTGGTCCTGGTATAAATAACCTCTTACCTGATTGTCTGATAAACTTTTGGGGGATGATGTGTTTTTGTAATGTTTGAATGTTTTTTTTACGGGGTCATAAATGTCCAGACCTTCGAACATTGTTCCGATCCATAATTTTCCGTCATTGGCTTTCAGAAGTGAATAAATTGAATTTTGGCTAATGGAGTTAATATTGTTTGGGTTATTTTTAAATATAGTACATTTCCCGGTTTTTTTATTAAAAAGGTTTAAACCACCAATATATGTCCCTAGCCATAAATACCCGGGACGATCTTCAAGAATACAAAGGACAGTCTCATCACTGATGGAAAACTGATTTTTCGGGTCATGTTTATAATGTATGAAGCTACAACTATTACGGTCGAATTTGCTTAACATACCGCCAACCCTTGTACCTATCCAGATATCGCCATCATTGTCCTGGTATGCTGAACGTACTTTATTATTCTGTAAGCCGTTGGGCAAAAAATTATCTTTGATATGTAAAAATGGTTTCCTATTCTTGTCTAAGAAATCTACTCCTTTATCGAATGTCCCGATCCATATATTCCCATTATAGTCTTCATATAATGCCTGTGGCACATTACTATTAATGGCATTTAAATTGTATTTATCGGATAGCAGGTCAATCCATTTGTTCTGGCCCGCTTTTAAATAAAAGATACCTGCATCCCTTACTGCAAACCAAAGGTTACCACGTTTATCTTCAAGCATAGTCGAAAATAAATATTTAGAAATATCTGGTATGCCGGTTAATTTTGAAAATATTGGATTATCTGTGCCTGGCGAATACCAAACCCCATTAGTTTGGATTCCCACCCATAATTTTCCTTTGCTATCGCTAAGTATACTTTTAATAAAATTGCCTTTTAAATAATGAGAAAATATCCCTTTGGAAGTATCCAACCGTTCAAGACCGATATCGGTACCAAACCAGAAATGATGATTTTTATCTTCACAGATTGAACGGACTTCATTATTAATCAATGAACTAGTGTCTTGTTGGTTGTTTTTATAAACAATCAATTTTTGATTATCCAGGTTGTATCGATATAAGCCGCCGTTAGTTCCTATCCATAAGGTATGTCTTTGATCGAGATAAAGAGATGAAATTCTTATTGAGGCTAGTGCATCATTCGTACGAAAATAATGTTTAAATTTGTAAGTCTTAAGGTCGAAACAATTTAACCCTTGACTTGTTCCAATCCATAAATGATCCTCGTTATCTTTTTCTATACAACTAATGATGTCATTACTGACGCCATTTGTATCCGAAGGAGAATACATAAAATTGAGAAATGAATGCCCATCATATCGCGATAAGCCGTTATGAGTGCCAAACCATATAAAACCATCTGAATCCTGGATAACGCACTCTACGTTATTTGTCGGAAGGCCGTCGTCTTTGGAAAGTTGCTTAAAATACATTTCCTTCTCCTGCGACCTGACCGCAAGACAATAAATAATCAAGAAGAGACTTATATAAATACTTCTAATCATAAGGTTAATCTAAAATTTATATGTATGCTCATGCACATAAATCAATAATAATTATTTTCAAAGATTAATGTACTTTAAATAAAGTTAATAAATTTTTATAATAGTTGATTAATATAAACGAATAAAAAAAGGAATAGAATTTGAAATCGTAGGTCGAAATGACTGGTTAACTCTTGAACCTTGTCAGGAGCAAAAAAAAATCAACAACGATCTTGAGCGAATTGGTGACCATGCAGTAAATATCGCCGAGGCCGCTCAAACCCTCTGCTCACTTCCCAGTGTAGAGATGTTGGAAGAAATTCCAAAGATGGTAGACATCACTAAGATGATGCTCAAAGAAGCTCTTGATAGCTTCATCCTTCTTGATACTTCAAAAGCTCATCCCGTCTTAGAGATTGACGATCAGATCAATAACTTGAATCGATTGGTAGCCAGAAGGATTATTGAATTGGTGAGGAGCACAACGCTCAGACAATCGAATGTGGATTGAAATTGAGCCGCGTGAGCCGAAACTTAGAGCGCGTTGCAGATTTGACAACCAACATTGCAGAAGAAGTCATCTTCCATACGCAAGCACGCGTGGTTAAACATCATGCGGAAAAAATATAGAAGTTGATTAAATAAATATTTTCTTATAGGATATAATATCCCTTGTTCTTTGCTTTTTTTCATTGAGAACATCGATCCCACTCGTTTATCTGTATTCAATATGAAAATCATATCTCTTTCCTTCAAAGCCATAATTTGTTCAATTCTATCTATTGCTTACCAATAGTATCCCTGTCGATTTTGACGAATTAAATACAATCGGAATAAATCCTCAATATTTGAACTTCCTTGCAGGTTGAGGGCGTGAATCGTAAATTGTAAGTGAAACAAATGCATCGCTTCAAATAGGAACAAAAACCAAACACTGGATAATCATACATGATTAGACGAACCTCTTTGCTCCTCCTCATTCTTTTAATTGCTCAATCAGTACATACTCAATTATCAGGTCCACGCAATGCTGCCGAGATCAAACTCGAACTAAAGAAACTCACGGTGCTGGGATCGGTTCTTTACATCGCCGCGCATCCTGATGATGAGAACACAGCATTGCTTGCTACTCTTGCAGAGGATCGGTGCTATCGAACCGCATATCTATCGGTTACACGTGGTGAAGGCGGTCAGAATCTTCTTGGTCACGAGCAGGGAGAAATGCTGGGATTAATTCGAACGCAGGAACTTCTGGATGCACGAAGAATTGATGGCGCAGAACAATACTTCACGAGCGCAATTGATTTCGGCTTCTCCAAGACCTCGGAAGAAACTCTTCGCTTTTGGGGAAAAGAAAAAACTCTTGCCGATGTGGTCTGGGTTATTCGCACATTCAGACCCGATGTTATCGTGACGCGTTTCACACCGACACTTGGAGGTCACGGAAATCACACGGCATCTGCGATACTTGCAGAGGAAGCATTTCGTGCAGCGGCAGATCCATCTCGTTTTCCCGAACAGCTTCAGCATGTATCACCGTGGCAAGCGAAACGGATTGTGTGGAATGGATTCCGTCAATTGCAAACTGATACAATTCAGAAATCTTTGCCTATCGTAAGCATGGATATTGGAGCGTATTCTCCTTTACTCGGAAAATCGTTCACAGAAATTGCCGGCGAGGGACGAAGTATGCATAAAAGTCAAGGCATGGGTGCGGGACAGAACCGCGGTGAGTCTTTGAACTACTTCCAACACGTTGCCGGCGATACTGCAAAGAAGGATATTTTTGATGGAGTCAACACTGGATGGTCAAGAATAAAAGATGCAGATAGCGTTGGGAAAATTCTTGATGAAGCATATCGGAAGTATGACGATGAAACACCGGCTCAATCAATTCCATTGCTGTTCAAAGCACTAAATCAACTTAATACTCTCACACAAGATCCATGGGTTATTTTCAAAAAGGAGAAATTGACCCGTTTGATTCTCGCGTGCGCTGGAGCATGGATTGATGTAGCAACTCCTGATAATTCCGCAATTCCAGGCGGTGAAGTGAAACTTACTACGACGATTGTTAACCGATCGGCATATCCCTTTATTCTTGAAAGCATCGTCCTGCCATTTGGCGGAATTGATACTCTTTTCCACTCAAAACTTGAAACAAACAAGCCTATCCGTTCAAACTTCACGTTGAGACTGCCAGAACAAATCAATTATACTCAACCGTACTGGTTAACAGAGAAACCTAATGTCGGCTCATACAATATTTCGAACCAATTATTGGTTGGTCAGCCGGAAAACAAGCCGCCTATTAATGTTACAGTTACACTCTCTTCGCATGATGGAAAATTGAAAGTCGATATCCCGCTTTATCAAAGAGTCGTTGATCCAATAGACGGAGAATTATTGCATCCTTTTGAAATTGTTCCGCCGGTTGTCGTCAATATTCAGGAGCCGGTCATTTTATTCCCGAATCTGTCTGAACGACGAATATATCTTTCTCTCAAAACTTCTATATCGAATGCGCGAGGAATAGTAAGGCTGAAATTGCCGAAATTTTGGAATGCTGTGCCTGAGCAATCTGAGTTTCAATTTCAAAACAAGGGTGACGAGCAGACATTCTCCTTTGCTGTGCATCCGCTCAAAGGTGCGAAGAGCGGTACGTTCACTGGAGAAGTCGAGATTGGAAAAACAACAGTTGACCTCGGCTTACAAACCGTACAATACAAGCATATTCCACCGCAGATAATGTTTCCACTCGCCGAGGGAAAACTTTTAAGAG
The DNA here is from genome assembly GCA_050008835.1 of Bacteroidota bacterium. GTDB lineage: Bacteria > Bacteroidota > Ignavibacteria > UBA10030 > UBA10030 > Fen-1298. The sequence goes on from JBEKLV010000096.1 coordinate 9,474, forward strand.
TCGATTTAAGAAAAAATGGCCGCACTGTAGGATACATTATGGGCGCCGGGGACGATATACCTTTCGCAATCCGGCAGATAGGATATTCAGTTACACTCCTTTCGGATGATGAACTTGCCGAAGGAAATCTTGATCAGTACGATGTTATCGTCGCAGGAGTAAGGG
>JBEKLV010000097.1:0-9552 GCA_050008835.1 Bacteroidota bacterium
CACGGAATTAGTACTGCTTTTTAATGCTGCAACAGATTATAATATCGATAGCTTAAACTTTGATCGGTCTATCGATCCCGAACAGAAATGCAATAAAACTCTTGCAGCCGCTTCGGTGAAATCTTATGCTGTATTAAAGAATAATCATTTAACCGAACATACTTCAATGTTCAACCGTGTCAGTTTCTCACTCGGAGAAAATCATTTGCTCGATGCTCTTCCAACTGATAAGCGACTGCTGCGTTTTCGGTCCGGCGAAAACGATCCAGGACTCATTACGACCTATTTCCAATATGGCCGATATCTGCTCATGGGTTCTTCGCGGCGACCAGCTCAGCTGCCGGCCAATTTACAGGGAATCTGGAATAAAGACTATTGGGCCCCCTGGTGTTCCGATTACCATGTCAATATTAACCTTCAGATGAATTACTGGCCGGCGGAAGTCTGCAATCTCACCGAAACCCTGAATCCACTGATTGATTTTATGGGAAGGCTCACTGTTCCTGGAAGTGTGACAGCCCGCGAAATGTACGGAGCAAACGGGTGGACGATGCATCATACCACGGATGTATTCGGAAAGACGGCAGTCATCGATGGCGTCTACTGGGGAATGTTCCCGCTGGGCGGCGCGTGGATGACCCTTCCACTTTGGGACCACTTCGTATTTACAAATGACACGGTATATCTTCGCGAAAAAGCATACCCAATCATGAAAGGTGCCGCTGAATTTATCCGAACATTTCTTTTCGAAGATAAGGAAGGTCACTTGGTTACTGCACCAACCTATTCGCCGGAAAATAGTTATATCGAACCGAAGTCCGGAAAAGAATACAAGTTAACCTATGCACCAACCATGGATATTCAGATTATCCACGAAGTACTTACAAATTGCCAGAAAGCATCCAAAATTCTGAATGTAGATAGTGAGTGGGCATCAGGACTTACAACTATAATGAAGAAACTGCCTCCCGTGCGAGTCGCTTCGAACGGAATAATAATGGAATGGATCAAAGAATACAAAGAGTTTGAACCTGGACACAGACACATCTCTCATCTGTTCGGTCTATATCCGGGCACACAGATTACTCCGGAAACTCCCGAGTTATTTGCAGCAGCCCGTAAAACACTTGAACGACGATTACAGTATGGCGGCGGGCATACCGGATGGAGCCGAGCATGGATAATCAATTTCTATGCTCGCTTGCTCGACGGTGAAGAAAGTTATAAACACCTGAGACTTCTATTAGAAAAATCCACTTTACCAAATCTGTTCGATAATCATCCTCCCTTCCAGATCGATGGTAACTTTGGGGGAACTGCAGGCATTGTGGAAATGCTGCTGCAAAGTCAAGATGGCAAAATAAATCTCCTCCCTGCGCTGCCAAAGGTATGGAACACTGGCAGCGTGAAAGGATTACGGACTCGAGGGGGATTCGAAGTAGACATGATATGGAAACAAGGCAAATTGCAATCTGCCGTCATTCGAAGTACAACCGGAACGGCCTGTACGGTTCGCTACGGAACCAAGACCCATTCACTGTACTTCAAACAAGAACAAGAAATTAAAATTAATGGGGAGCTTAAATTATTATAAAGGAATACCGCAATAAACATATCATCATTTAGGAAATGGCAACTTACATTAATAGTATACGTTGCCGTTCTTTTATCTTTTATTCCTATTTGTTTTGCGGGCTCAACACAAAAAAGCATAACATAAGGATCGATTGCCGGCGTTGATAATGGAAGTGAACAAGCGATGAATCGTTCAAAGCAAACTATCGGAAAGCATTCAATGGACTGTGCCTCGTTGTCTTCCGATCTACAGAAAAAGCAGGCACAATCACGTTGAAAGCATCTGCAGATGGATTGGATGCAATGACTATAATTATGAACTCAAAATATGAATGAAAGCGAACAAACAATGCGATTCTCATTTATCGTTTTCGCTGTCATCATCATATTCATTATTGCTGACGCCCCTGCATTCGCACAAGATGAATATACATGGAAAAACGTCGTTGTCGGCGGCGGCGGATTTGTTCCTGGTATCATCTATCATCCAAAACAGAGAGGCTTAGTATACGTACGCACGGATATGGGCGGAGCGTATCGATGGGATCAGAACATGGGTAAATGGATTCCGCTGACTGATATGATGGATAGAACGAATTCGGATTATATGGGTATATTTTCAATAGCTCTCGATCCGAACGATACAAATCGAGTATATATGGAATGCGGAAAATACACGCAGCATTGGGCAGGAGTTGGTGCCGTGCTTTCATCGCTGAATCAAGGACAATCGTGGTCCATCGTCCCCCTTGCCGATAAAAATCGGCGGCAACGAAGACGGACGCGGTGCAGGCGAACGGCTTCAGGTTGATCCGAATATGGGATCACTTCTTTTTATGGGAACGACCAAAGATGGCTTGTGGAAATCAACAGACCATGGAAAGTCTTGGTCAAAAATAGAATCGTTTCATCCTGCAAATATCAACTTCGTCCTTTTTGATCCGGCAAGCAGTACTGCCGGAAATGCAACACGCAGAATTTTTGCCGCAACTGTTACCACCAATGGAGAAAGTCTCTACCGCACTGATGATGGCGGTATGTCATGGAACGTTGTACCTGGACAGCCAAATGGTGTGATGGGCATTCGCGGTTGCATTGCTAATTCAATATTGTTTATATCAACCGCAAATCACCAAGGGCCCAATGGCGCAACAGCTGGTTCGGTTTGGAGATACAACATTTCGTTAGGTGGTTGGAAAAATATTTCACCGTCATCCGGCTCGTTCGGATTCAGCGGTATTTCTGTGTACAAAGATAATCCCAACATCATCACGGTCAGTACATTAGACAGCTGGAAGCCGCAGGATGAAATTTATCTTTCGACCGATGGCGGTGCAACGTGGCGCCCTCGTTTAATTAATGCCTTGTTGGATCATCGTTTTGCTCCATATACAAAGGGAGGCATCAAACCACACTGGCTTGCGGCATTAAGCATGGATCCATTCGATTCTTCCAGAGTTATATTCGGAACAGTTTACGGAATATGGGCAACAGACAACTTTACTTCTTCAACACCGACATGGTATTTCAAAGATCAAAATTTAGAAGAAACAGTACCGATACAAATTGTATCTTCCCCACAGTGGCATCTTTTTTCTGCAATGGGAGATATTGACGGATTCCGGCATGACACATTGGATCGTTCTCCTGTTGATCGTTATTTTCCTTACAAAGGAACGACACTGGCAATTGCATACGCCGGAAAAAATCCATCGATGCTCGTTAAGGCATTCCATTCCTCACCATTCGGCGCCTATTCAACCGATGGAGGGAGCATATGGAAAGATTTTAAAAGCTTTCCTGCGCATGCAAAAGGCGGGGGAGCATGTTCGATTGTAATTTCCGCAGACGGTAAAACAATCGTTTGGTGTCCGCCCGGCTCTTTCCTTTCCTATTCCGAAGATAATGGCACAACTTGGAAAAATTGTTCTGGCGGCGTTCCACTTGTGTCGCCGGTTGCAGATAGAATAAATCCGGATAAGCTCTATGCATACGACGGTGCAAAAGGACAACTATTGATATCCACCGATAGAGCCCACAGTTTTCACAAAGCCGCCGGAGGATTACCTGTGTGGAGTGAATGGTCACAGCTTGATGCAACTGTTGCAGCAGTACCGGAACACGACGGTGATATTTGGATTTGTTGCGCTGACGGCGGACTCTTTCATTCCTCCGATTCCGGTTTCCATGCAATCCGGAATCAATCAGTGACAGCCGCGTACCACATGGGATTCGGAAAATCAAAAAATGATAACGATTACCCTGCAATCTATCTTTATGGAATCATGAACGGAAAAATGGGGTTCTTCAGATCTGATAATGCAGGTCAAACTTGGATCAGAATCAATGATGACCACCATCAATTCGGATGGATACATCAGATTACCGGAGATCCGAAAGTATATGGAAGATGCTACGTCTCAGCTGAAGGGCGCGGAATAATGTTTGGTCAACCCGAGAATAAGTGATACACTCTTGAATCCGAAAGAATTTTTCGATGTCCATCGCAACAATTAAGATAAGTAATGCATTTTGCTCTGACTGTTTTTTAAAGTACATTTTAAGTATTGAATCGAATCTTGAAAAGACAACCTGTTTCTTCCATTCCAAGAATGAGTAAGAGAATGCTATAATTGCAGAATATCAAGCGGACACAGCCTGTCTTTGTAAAAACTGAGTTCATTCCTAGTAATCCGGATTTAGAGCAATGAAAAATAGCATAATTCGTTTCTTTATTGCTGCCTTCATGTTAGGCTGCCATCAGTTATCATTAAGTAAAGATGCCGTAAAGCAGATTCAAAACGGCGTCCTTGTGAAAACCGCTGGTCATAATGTGAAAGTGCAGTTTTATACTGGCAATCTGGTACGAATTGTTAAGTGGCTGCCTGAAGCAACGCTTGATTCATCTAGTTTGGTGGTGATTCAAAAAGAATTGCCGAACATGCATCTCAATGTTATAGAGGGCGATACAGCCGTCATTCTGGAATCGGACAAATTACGACTTGTAATTTCAAAAACTAATGGCGCTATCGAATTTTTAACTCTTAATAATATAACAATTTTAAAAGAGCATGAAAAAGCAATCATTACTTCAGTCGATGTAAAAAACGAAAAAGCATATAGCATCAAGCAGCAGTTTGGATTAACACCTGATGAAGGAATTTACGGACTTGGACAGCATCAGTACGGCTACATGAACTACCGAGGACACACCATAAAGCTTGTGCAGACAAACACTGATGCCGTGACTCCATTTCTCATTTCTACCATGAATTATGGAATTTTGTGGGACAATTATTCAAAAACCATTTTTATAGATAGCAAGGATGAAACCTCATTTTGGTCGGATGTTGCCAACAGCATTGATTATTATTTCATCTATGGAAACACGATGGATAGCGTCATTGCCGGCTATAGAAATCTTACCGGCCGCGCTCCGATGTACGGTAAATGGGCTTATGGATATTGGCAGAGCAAAGAGCATTATGATAATCGTGATGAACTGCTAAGCGTTGTCCGTGAATATCGAATACGGCAAATTCCCATAGACAATATTATTCAGGATTGGGATTATTGGGATGGTGCACAGAATTGGGGGCAATTATTTTTCGATGAAAAGAGATACCCAAATCCGAAAGAGATGATTGATATAATTCATAAACAAAATTTTCACATTATGATTTCTGTCTGGCCTGGATTAGGTCCAAACACACTGGTGTATAAAGACATGCAGCAAAGGGGTTTTCTCTATCGTCCTGTCGGTTGGGCGGGTTTCAGATATTATGATGCATACAATCCCGCTGCAAATGACTTGTACTGGCAATATGCAGAAAAAGGATTGTTCTCCAAAGGGATTGACGCGTGGTGGTTTGATTCTACCGAACCAGACATCATTAATGCGTTGACAAAAGAATCTACCGAGTACGAATTAAAAAGAATGGATAATAATTTTTTGGGATCTTTTGCCCGATATCTTAACCCATACTCCCTTCGCATTACAGAAGACACATATAAGAATCAACGCAAAGTTACCGATCAAAAACGTGTTTATATTCTCACCCGCTCTACTTTTGCCGGTCAGCAACGAGCTGCCGCAACAACGTGGTCAGGTGACATCGGCGCCAATTGGAATGTCTATAAAAAACAGATATCGGCAGGACTGAATCATTGCATGTCCGGTATTCCTTACTGGACATTTGATATCGGCGCGTTTGTCATTGGCAGTTATGAAGGCGTGTTTTCAAATGGTGGTAAAGACCCGGCGTATCAGGAACTGTATACTCGAATGTTTCAGTTTGGCACCTTTTGTCCAATATTTAGATCTCATGGTTCTGAGACACCTCGAGAGATATGGCAATTCGGAGACTTTACTCCGTCACTTATTAAATTTGACAATCTTCGATATCGCTTGATGCCGTATATTTATTCGATAGCACATCAAGTGACAGAGAACGGATATACGATCATGCGCGGCTTGCCGATGGATTTTGAGCAAGACAAGAAAACATATTCCCTTGATGATCAATTTATGTTTGGCCCGTCGTTGATGATTTGCCCAGTGACTGAGTATATGCTCCATCGTCCACCTGAACAAAGTATCCCCATCACGCCTGAACATTTCAAAACGAACGACGGGAAGCCGGGGATGCATGCATGGTATTATAAAGACACTCAATACAAAATTCTGGGAGTCGAGAGAATTGATTCCATGATCAATGTTTTCTGGTACACCGGACGCCCTGATTACGTTACCGACTCAACCTTGTCCATCCGATGGGAAGGAAAACTGATACCGACAGAAACTGGAAAGCATCAATTTCATATTAAGTGCTTCGGGCCCAAACGCGTTTTCCTTGATGGCAAAGAACTGCCCTTCATCTATAAAAGTGTTGAAGTATATACTGATTTTGTAGAATTGACAGCGGGCAAGGAATATAAATTTTCTTTAGAGACTGAAAACTATACTAGCGGTGCTTTAAGAGTTCTGCTCAACTGGAAAACACCGAGTATTTTTGCGAATGAAAAAATCCAAGAACATAAAGAGCAAACACGAAGAGTCTATTTACCGTCCGATCACCTGTGGTATGATTTCTGGACGGGTGATACTTTATCGGGTGGTCAGACTATTGCTTCGGCAGCACCGATAGATAAAATACCTCTGCTTGTAAAAGCTGGTTCGATTATTCCGATGGGACCATTCGTCCAGTATGCCACTGAAAAACCATCCGCACCAATTGAATTGCGTATTTATCCCGGCGCCGATGGACGCTTCACATTATACGAAGATGAAAATGACAATTATAATTACGAGAAAGGTATATTCTCTACCATCTCGTTTTCGTGGAACGATGCAAAACGACAGCTATCAATAGGCAAACGGCAAGGAACATTTCCGGGAATGCTGAAAAAAAGAATCTTTCAAATTATTATTGTAAAGAAAAATCATGGGAACAGCGTAGAATCTGCAGATATACCGGACAAAACACTTTCCTATCAAGGCGAAGAACGGGTTATACAGTTTTAAAGGAGAATAAAATTGCATACAAAAATACTTTTGATTAGTCTGTGTTTAGTGATAGACTTGGAGATTGTTCATGGACAGAAAACGAAAATAATCGGACAGAACAATATTCCCGATGCCCCATCATGGGTCGCCGATGCGGTCTTTTATCAGATATACCCTCAAACTTATTATGATTCAAACGGTGACGGTATTGGTGATTTGAATGGCATCATTCAGAAATTAGATTACATCAAAAGTCTCGGCGTTACTGCCATCTGGCTTAATCCATTTTTTGATTCGCCATTTAATGACGCCGGATATGATACGCGCGATTACTACAAGGTAGCCCCCCGTTATGGAACCAATGAAGATGCAAAGCGGCTTTTTCAAGAAGCACACAAACACGGGCTCAAAGTAATTTTCGATTATGTCATTACCTATACCGCCATCGATCATCCATGGTTCGTCGAATCATGCAAGGGAACCTCAAACAAATATACCAATTGGTATGTGTGGAATGATAATGTATGGAAAATGGAAGAGGGTGAATTTGCCAATCGATTTATTCAGGGGTACGGACAGCGCAATGGAAACTTCATGAGAAATTTTTATTGGTCAGAACCGGCGCTGAACTTCGGTTTCGGCAAACCAGATTCATCGAAAGCATGGCAATTACCTACCAATCATCCAGATGTTCTTGCTTTGCGCGAGGAATTGAAAAAAATATTCTGTTTTTGGATGGATATGGGCGCTGATGGTATTCGCGCCGATATGGCCGGTGCGCTAGTAAAAGGAAACGATGTGAACGGCGATACAAAGAAATTCTGGAAAGAAATTCGACAGATCGTCAAAGAAAAATATCCGCAGGCATTTATGGTGTCCGAATGGTCATATCCGAAAGATGCACTTGATGCATTCCACGCCGATTTCTTCCATTGGTTTGACGGCTTCAACGATCTTACGCAAAAAGAAAGCTGGCGTATCTTGAACGGATACTCTGAAGGACACAGCTTTTTTGATAAGGAAGGAAAAGGAAACATTGCGTACTTCCTTTCAAAATATATTGGGCAATACAACGAAACAAAATCCAAAGGATATATTATACTTCCGCTCGGGAATCATGACAATGCACGAATGAACGTGAACCGAACTCCTGATGAACTTGAACTGATTATGGCATTTGGAATAACTATGCCGGGTGTGCCGTTTATTTATTATGGAAATGAAATCGGTATGCGTCAATTGTATGATATACCTCAAATCGAAGGTGCATATAAACCTCGCGCAGGTGCGCGCACGCCAATGCAATGGACATCGGGAACGAATCGCGGTTTTTCCTCTGCTGATTTTTCTAAGCTCTATTTACCGGTTGATACCAGCAACGATGCACCGAATGTCGAGACCGAACAAAAAGATCCTGCTTCTCTGTTAAACCGTGTCAAGATGTTAATACATTTAAAGCACACAGAGCCTGCTTTAGCCGCTTATGCTGATTTCACTCCTCTCTATGCAAAAGAGAACACATATCCTTTCATCTATTCCAGAACGAACGGCAGCGATATCCTTTTAGTAATTATCAATCCAGCAGAAAAAGCGGCAAAGGCTGAATTTCAAATAAGTGTACCTTACGAGAAATTATACTTACTGGCCGGCAAGAAGATGGAAATTAGAAAGAAAGATAAGACGATAAGTTTAGATGCACCCGGAATATCTTATTCAGTGTATAAATTAAAGTAAATGAACATTGACAATTCGAATGAAGAATCCCAATCGGTAAAAGCTGGCTGGGATCTCTTGGTTTATGGGTAAAACTTTGATGTCCTTTTTTAATTTTCTTGTCTTTTGACACGCACGTTTATACAGTTAGTTTGAGTTGCTGGATATGGCTGCCTCGTATATAATGAACTCGATATTCATTTGATACAAAAAAGGTTTATCCAGCTTGCTAAAAAAAATAAGTTTGAAGGGAAAAAGATGGTGTTTGACAGTTCTAGTTTTTTATTAAAACTATTAAGCGGGGAGTTGATAAGGATAGACATACACATTGACAACCTGACATCTATAATATGGAGATGTTAGAACTTTTCTAATTACCGCAATTTGTTTCGCTGTAACACCTCCATATTTCCCGGTCACAGTTACTCGCGCTTGATCAGAGGAAAGGCCACTTAGATTTCTTTCGACAATATATGATGCAGTATCACCACCTGCCAGTACTAGATTATTGACTTTCACCGGGTTGCTGAGTCCCGGTGCCCACAATGATGTATCTCTCATCCTGTAGATAGCATCATTGAGACCGGCAGTTGTGATCATACGCGCTTCCGTGTAATAACTTTTTTGATTTCCTACCTGTACGATCCTGTTGTTGATTCCCTGGATCATAGAAGCATAGAAACCAAACATGACACTAAACCCAATTACTAATACAACTTTAAAATTCCCATTCACGCTGATCTATCCCTTAGTACTCT
>JBEKLV010000098.1:0-9392 GCA_050008835.1 Bacteroidota bacterium
CCGTCGATTTACCTGGTGAGGGAATAGATCCCCGTGTCCCCCAAAATCTAATGTTCATCATAATTGACCCGCTCGTTCATTCATATGTTCGATGGCGATTTTAAGAAGCTCTTTAGGTGAAAAAGGTTTTACAACGTAAGAATCAGCACCGAGTTCCATCGCCCTATCTATATCCGGTTTGTACGATTTTCCTGATACAATAATAATAGCAGTTCGCTGCATACTTGAATTAGCGCGAAGCATCTTACAAACTTCAAATCCGTGAAGGCCTTCCATCATAATGTCGAGAATGATGATATTAGGAGGATTCATCAATGCCAGGCGGACTCCTTCACTGCCTTCGCTGGCAATGGATACATCAAACCCATCACGCTCGAAAACAACTTGAACAAGACGTCGAAGTGTAGGATCGTCATCAATAATTAATACTTTTGGTTTTTGTGCAACCGCATCCATGAATTGTTTTTCTGTTCTTAATTTTATTATATGCTCTTAAGATGATACGTCGTTTTTATGAAAAAAGGAACACATCACTTCAGATTTATCAATGGCTGGTTTTGAATACCCACGACGAACGCGGATAAGCTGTGCAACTACACTTATTGCAATTTCTTCTGGAGTAACCGCACCTACCTCTATTCCTATTGGAGATTGAACGCGCTTGAGATCTTCGTTCTTAAAACCGTATTGTAGAAGCCGTTTATATGACGTTAAGACTTTCCGTTGACTTCCCATCATTCCGATGTAGCGTGCCTGAGTTTTCAGCGCTTTTTCTAGAACTTCCTCATCATATCGATGTCCGCGTGTTACTATAACAAGATAAGTTGTTGGTTTGATGGTAATGCAGTTAAAAACTTCAGAAAAATCGGAAACAATGGTTTCGGATGCCTCTGGAAATCGGGCGGGATTGCAAAACGTTTCTCGATCATCGGTGACAGTTACCTGAAATCCGCATGAAACCGCTGATTTGCAAATTGCTTTTGAGACATGACCGCCTCCGAAAAGAATAAGATTGGGCAAACCGGGAACAGGTTCAAAAATGAGTTCGCCATCATTCAATGGGATGCGAGTGACACTCTGATGCTTCAAAGAAGATGCAATAATTTCAACGTAAGTATTTTGCAAGGGCGACGCAGCTTTTTGCAAAAGCATTTGCCAGTATGATTCTTGCTCTTTGTTTAAGTAAAGTTCAGTGCTCCGCATTTCAGCAAGAATTGTTTTACACTTTACGTGGCCATCAGAGTTGAGAAACGTGCCAATAACAGAATCATTTCCATTGTCACGAATAGATTTGAGCTCACGGAAAAATGGAATGAGATCTCTATTGATTGGCTCCAGCAAAACATTGATTGTGCCACCGCAGATTAATCCTTGAATATACTCGTCTTCGCTTAATTCAAAGCATAATGTCTCTATCGTCCCCGTTTGAAGTTTCTGCTGTGCCCGTCCTAAAACTTCTGCCTCCACACACCCGCCACCAATAGTTCCAATAGATGTTTTGCCTTGATTCCGGATAATCATTTTTGAAAGCGTTGCCGACGGTGTTGAGCCCTTTGTGGAGACAATAGTCGCCAGAATAATTTGTTCTTCTGTTTCAAGTGAATTGATGAGTTCCTGATAAATGTCCATTTGTTATGTTTACGCTTTCATTGTGCAAGCATTGATTATTTTCTTTTAAGCTTCTCAATTGATAGCAGGATCACTTCATTCGTAGCCGGTAGAGAAAATTCCGGTTCGATTTTATGATTCATGGTTGCCGAAACAGCATCTTTAATTGCAAGCCATGTTGAAAGTCCGTACATAAATGGCGGTTCAGCTACCGTCTTGCTTTGTCGAATTGCAACCGGATTAGGGTAGCCCTCTAAAAATTCTACCCGAAAATCTTTTGGGATGTCTTGCACTGTCGGAATTTTATATGTATCTGGCGAGTGCGTCATCAATCTGCCTTTGTCATCCCATTTTATTTCTTCAGTTGTACACCAGCCAACACCTTGGATGAAACCACCTTCAATCTGCCCACGGTCGATGAGCGGATTGAGCGATTTCCCGGCATCGTGTAAAATGTCGACGCGTAAAAGTGTATGCCGTCCGGTTAGAATGTCTAATAATATTTCGGAAACACACATTCCAAATGAATAATAATAGAATGGTTTGCCCCAACCTTTCTTTTTGTCCCAACCGATCTCAGGTGTTCGGTAATAACCGGTGGAACTGAGGCTTATTTGACGAAGTCTCATCAAATTCATTGCTTCATCAAATTTCATGCTTCTTTCGGGATTAACAGAATCAAACACATTATCTTCTTGAAATAGAATGTTATTCTGTATTGTAGGATTGCTCGGATTTTTTTCCGAAAAGACTTTTGTCATTTCCTCAGCAATACGAGACTTGAGTATGTCGATGGCATTCTTCACTGCAGCTCCATTTAAATCTGTGCCGGAAGACGCTGCAGTGGCAGAGGTGTTTGGTACCTTAGAGGTGTTAGTAACGTTCACTTTAACGCGTCCTAAGCTGATGCCAAATTCTGACGCGGCAATCTGTTGAATCTTTGTATGCAATCCCTGACCCATTTCCGTGCCGCCATGATTGACAAGAACCGTACCGTCGGTATAAACATTGACGAGCGCTCCTGCTTGATTAAGATATGTTGTCGTGAATGAGATGCCAAATTTTATCGGGGTACACGCAAGACCTTTTTTAATAAATTCGTGCGTAGCGTTGAAGTTATTCACTTCACTCCGTCGCTTATAATACTCTGAAGTTTTCATTAATTGATCATAGATTACGAAGAGCCGGTTGTTCTCGATCTTCTGACCGTAATGTGTGATGTTATTTGTCTCGATGCCGTAGAAATTTGTACATCGAATATCAAGCGTGTCTTTTTTTAGATACCGGGCAATGCGATCAATGATGGCTTCAATCGCCGCCATTCCCTGTGGTCCGCCAAATCCTCTGAACGCCGTGTTGGAAGGAAGATTAGTTTTCCAAACACGCGCAAGCACCATCATGTTAGGGATGAAGTACGCATTATCAGCGTGAAGCATAGCGCGTTCCATAATGGCGAATGATAGGTCGGTTGCGGCGCCGCCGTCGCTGTTCAATTCCAATTTCAGTGCAAGCAATTTTCCGTTATCATCAAATCCAACTTCATATTTGGTCAGGAAACGATGGCGCTTACCGGTCATAATCATATCGTCATCGCGGAAGAGCCGAATCTTTACCGGACGTTTTGTTGCTCGTGCAAGAAGCGCTGACCAACAGGCGACGTGATTTGCTTGTGTTTCTTTTCCACCGAAAGCGCCGCCCATTCGTCGGATTTCTACAACAACTTCGTTTAATGGAATGCCAAGCACTTTTGCAACAAGAATTTGTGTTTCCGTTGGGTTCTGTGTCCCGCTGAAAACGTTCATCTCGTTGTGTTCGCCTGGAATACTCAAACTGATTTGCGTTTCAAGATACCAATGTTCCTGTGCGCCGATGTGGATTGTTCCTTTTAATACATGCGGAGCCGAAACGAGTGCACTATCTGCATCGCCACGTTTCATGGTTCTCGGCGGGCCAAGAAGATTGTTTTTCTCGATTGCTTGCTCGATTGTAAGAATTGATTCAAGCAATTTATATTCAACTTCTATAAGTTTTTCTGCGGCGCGTGCCTGCGCTTCGGTCTCGGCAGCAATAAGAAACATTGCTTGACCAACGAATGTCACTTCGTCAATGGCAAGGCAGAGTTCGTCATCCACAACTGGTCCCATCTGATTGCGTCCGGGAATATCTTTGTAACAAAGCACAGCGTGAACGCCATCTAATTTCCTTGCTTCACTTAAATCAAACGATTTAATCTTGGCATGTGCATGAGGACTATAGACGACGTGGCCGACCAATAACTGATCGTTTACAAGTATGTCGTCAATATAAACAGCTTCGCCGGATACGTGCTTTGATGCAGATTCGTGAGAGATTTGTTTCATACGGTTTCGCTCCAGAATTTAAGGAGCAAGTTTTTTGCTACGATTGTTCTGAACTCTGCCGATCCGCGTGCATCGGAAATTGGCAGAAAGTCGCGATCGACAAGCGGCATTGCTTCTTCTACTATTTCGCGATTCCATGGTTTGCCAATAAGGAATTGTTCTGTATTTGTTGCGCGTTTTGTACAATCTGCCATACCACCATAAATGAGTTTGATATTTTTCACCGTTTTGTAGTCATTTAACTCCAATCTAAATCCTGCGCTCACTGTAGAAATGTCGAGATCTTTACGTCTGGAAACTTTATATGATTTGATGATTGCGCCATATTGTGATTTAGGAAGACGCACTGCGGTAATCAGCTCATCTGATTTCCGGGCGGTTTTTCGATAACCTAGTATGAAATCATCCAGACTGATTTCGCGTTTTGTGTTGATGCTTTGGAGAATGATAACCGCGTTATATGCCATCAGCACGGGCAATGTGTCACTGATAGGAGATGCTGTCCCGAGATTGCCGCCAAGTGTAGCGATGTTCCTGATTTGCTGTGAACCAAAGACCGAAATAATTTCATATAACGCCGAAAAATTTTTCTTTACAGTGTGATGTACGTCGTTAAGAATATTTCCTGCACCGAGTGTGAGTGTGTCGGCAGTTTCGTGTATAGATTGCAATTCATCAACGCCGGAGAGATCAACGAGTTGTGGTAAGACTTCATGCCCTTTCGTTACTCGCAATGCAACATCGGTTGAACCGGAGATGATGATGGCGTTGGGATATTTACTTTTTAATGAAAGAGCTTCCTTTAGAGTATTTGGGCGGAAATATTCCTGTTCTTTGGTTTTAATATAAATAGATTCGCGGGAGATCGATTTGAGAAGTTTAACGATTGCCTGTTCGTCATCTGTAAAATGATCGATTCCGTTATGAACGCATGCGCGTGCCGCCGCTTCCACAATTGGTTTGTAACCAGTACATCGGCACAAATTGCCGGTGATGGCATCATCAATTTGTTCACGTGTCGGTATTTTGTAATTCTTGTAAAGCGAGAACATCGACATTACAATTCCCGGTGTGCAGAATCCGCACTGACTTCCACCTGTTTCTATCATTGCAGATTGAACTGCGTGCAATTGTCCATTTTTATTTTGCAGGTTCTCAATTGTTACAAGTTGTTTGCCGTGCAGCATTGGCAGGAATACAAGACATGAATCAGCACTTCGATAATGGATTTTATTGTCGGCGGCTAATTCACCAACGACAATCGTGCAAGCGCCGCAGTCGCCTTCGGCACAACCTTCTTTTACGCCTTTGTGATTCGGCAGACATCGAAGATAATTTAGAACCGTTGTTGTCGGTGTTAGTTGTGAAGCGGAATTGAAACCGAGAGTAATGATTTTGCCGTCGAGAATAAAGGAAATCGTAGTCTGCATAAACGCTTTTTAATTATAAATTAAAGAAACCTTGTACAGTTTACCAATTCCATTATCAAGTTTCAACTTGAATTTATAACTGTGTTTGATGCTTCTCTTATTTCATTGCAAATAAAGCGTCAAGTGTTTTTTTTATTTGCTCAAATTGATGCGTCAAATCAGACCAGTTTTTATATGCCTGTTCGATTTGGATCTGTATGTCAGTATATTCAGCCGAAATTGATTTTACCTCTTCGCCAATTTTATAGAGGTTTGGATTTGCTAGCATTTCCTCGATTTCCTTTTTTCGAGTTTCCAGCTGATGGATTCTAATCTCAGCTTCTTCAACTTTCTTCTTCGCGACGCGGATTTCGCGGGCAATACTTTTACGGCGTTTTTGTTGTTCTTGCCATGTCGCTTGCGTCTCGTTAGAGAGAGGTGTATTTGACTTTTCAGTGCTCTGCACTGTCTGTTCGCGCTCCTCCTTTTTCTTCATAATATAATCGGAGAGATTACCGAGAAACATTCGGAGCGAACCGGGTTTCACTTCTAAGACTTTATTGACCATAGGATCGAGAAAGGCGCGGTCGTGCGAGACGATAGCGAAAGTGCCTTCATACTTTGATAGCGCTTCCTGCAGTACACGTTTTGATTTCATGTCAAGATGATTCGTAGGTTCATCCATTATAAGAAAGTTTGCTGGTTGCAACAACATTTTTGCTAATGCAAGCCGACTCTTTTCACCGCCGGAGAGAACGGATACGCTCTTAAAAACATCGTCGCCATGAAAAAGAAAAGAACCAAGAAGTGTACGAAGCTGTGTGCGAGTTTCCTTTCCTGCGGATTCCTCAGCTGTTTGCAGAACATCCTTGGTGAGATCGAGTTCATCCGCTTGATCTTGTGCGAAGTAAGATGGTACGACATTGTAGCCAATGACGCGCTCGCCTGCGTCGTAGGATTCTACTCCAGCAAGGATTCTTGATAATGTTGATTTACCTGCACCGTTTACTCCCACAATGGCAATATGATCGCCGCGTTCGACCTTGTAATCAAGGTTATTGAAAACCTCTAAGGCACCGTAGTGTTTGCTAAGGTGGTTTAAGTCCATCACTACACGACCGCTTTGTTGCGGTGGTGGAAAATGAAAATGGATTTCCTCTTCTTCGCTTTCCACCTCTACCACTTCAATTTTTTCCAACTGTTTAATCCGGCTTTGCACTTGACGCGCTTTGGTCGCTTTGTAGCGGAATCGTTCTATAAATTCCTGCGTTTGCTTAATATGCTGCTGTTGATTCTTGAGTTGGCTTAACAGGAGTTCTTTGCGTACTTCGCGCTCGGTTTCATAGAAAGAGTAATTGCCGGCATAACTTTCAAATTTGCCGCGGCTGAGAGCAAATGTTTTTGTAGTAAGATTGTCAAGAAATGTGCGGTCGTGCGAGACAAGAATGATAGCGCCGTTGTACTGACGAAGATATTCTTCCAACCATTGGAGTGTCTCAATATCGAGATGATTTGTAGGCTCATCAAGGAGGAGGACATTGGGTTCCTTTAAAAGCAATTTTGCGAGAGCGATGCGCATCTGCCAACCGCCGCTGAACTCATCCGTCATCCGCTCAAAATCTTGTACAGAAAATCCGAGTCCCATAAGAATGCGTTCGATCTTGGATTTCATTCGGTAGGCATCAAGGTCTTCTAATTTATGCTGAAGTTCACCCAGAACTTCAAGCGTGTCAACAAAGTCGTCGCTGGAAGGGTCGAAAGTCGTAAGTTGTTGGTGTGCGTCATCCAGCTCGTGCTGGACTTGAAGCACGTCCTCAAAAGCAGTCTCTGATTCTTGATATAACGTACGGCCGAAAGCGGTGACACCGTCTTGCGGCAAGTAGCCGACCGTTACATATTGCGCTTTGCTGATAATTCCCGTATCAGTTTGCTGGAGACCAACGATAGCTTTCAGAAGTGTAGACTTACCGCTGCCATTTGAACCAACCAGCCCGATACGGTCTCGCGGACCAACAGTCACCGTAACATCCTGGAACAGCAAGCGTTCTCCAAATTGAATAGTAATGTGTTCTAGTGATAGCATAATGACTCAGGTACGACGTATCCTGTTTTTATTAATATAGATAAAAAGTGCTTGAGCTGGAAACCATATTGTTTGAATCTTTAATCCGATTGGTAATGATAGCATTAAGGACTTAAAGGGATGAAATGAAGGTTATCGATATACCTAGAGATGGAGCACTTAGGCGATTCCTTTTGCACGCGAGTCCGAAAATTTCTATTACTTAAGAAGTACAAAATCTTATCGATACTAACCTAAGATTTTCGTTTCACCGCTTCGATTGTGTTAAATGTATTGTGCGGTGTGAAGAGAGCATTCGGATGCTGAAGTAATGCCGCTAACGTTTGAGCTTCAGTAGAAATATTCGTTTGTCTACTTCGAAGAGCTACGGCAACGTTCGGTTTCTTCTGCAAACGTTTCGTAAAAACAAACAGCTATGTTCTATTAGGATTAAGATGAAAAGAAAAACCTTGCAATACGGGTTTGATGTGCCCGAAGGGGGACTTGAACCCCCATCACCTTGCGGTCACTAGCTCCTGAATCTGAATTGGTCGATTTTTTGGTGAAAGAAGTGCCGAATATAAATTGAATTCGGCACTTGTCTTTAGTTTTACAGTCACAAAATGTTATCACATGGGCTCAAAATGGTCCCACTTAGTATTAGGTAGTAAGAGGTGTTGTCGGTTGCGGTAACAAATTGGGAACAGTGTTCCGCTCTAAACGAGAGTTGTGAAATATCCATGTGCGAGGGCAACAATATCAAAACACGTACACCTCTCATAGGAATTCAAAAACCTAAATCGTAATCGTAACAGCGTGGTCATTTAAATGCTTAATGAAATTCGATAATTCTGTATTACGATTACGATTTTGTTTTTTAGGAGTGATCCTTATGGCACCTTCAAGTTCGAGAGCTTTTATTATTCAAATATCACTCGCTGATTACCGACATTAAATCGAGGCAGTTGGAAGAAACTTGAAGAATACACCCGGAAGTTGGCCAAGGAATACGATAGCGTTCTTGTGTAGTGCGGCTCAGTTGCATTAGAAAATAAATATATTGGAATGGTAGCAGTTCCATATTATTGCTGGAAGATTTTTTATATCAAAAAGTCTGGTAACGTAAAGGCATATTCATTTCGGAATGATATGACTCCTGGAAGAGAACTACAATCCTTTGAGGTATCAATAGATTCTATCCGAAATCTGTCTGGATTCATTTTCATTAAATACTAACCTCTAACGAGTCTACCATGTTATATCTTGTGATCGGGGTATTTTTCCGATCAAAATAGAAGTCAACAAATAGAATGATCGCTTCATACACTATCCCGGTCCATCTTCCGATAGTGTTTAGTTAGTTTCCCGTCCTCAGCGTCTGGTATTGTGTAAAGAACTTGTTCTCCCTTTCTTTACATTCATTTTTTGTTAAAATGTGATTATACAAGTTTCGTCTTAGCCATCGAACAATGTCGTGCTCCTAAAAGGATTAATTACTCTTTCATCCTTTCGAGCTATACTTGTTTAATAGAATCATCGGTATCCTCTTATACACTCTTGCAGTAAGTATTTTTCTGAGTGGAGGAGGATTGTTATGCTTGCTAATACATTTCAGAAAATGGAATAAAAGGTCTGAACCGGGATCGTCAAGGAAAGACTGTAATGGAAAATAGCTCAATAATCAGTCGCATTGCATTTATTGGTAATTACTTGCCACGCCAGTGCGGTATTGCCACATTCACTACTGACTTATGCGAGGCTGTTGCATCGGCACATATTGAAACTACATGTATTGCCTTACCGGTCAACGATATCGAAGCCGGTTATGACTATCCCACCCGAGTTCGTTTTGAACTCGCGGAGAAAGACATCCATTCGTACACGCGCGCAGCCGACTTTCTCAATATCAACAATGTCGATCTTGTATGCCTGCAATTCGAATATGGAATATTT
>JBEKLV010000099.1:0-9364 GCA_050008835.1 Bacteroidota bacterium
TGTCTACGCTTGGATATGCTAAGGGGATAATCCCGGCACATTTTGAAGAGATGATCGATAATATTCTTTTTCGACTGCCAGAATATTGTGAAATACAAGCAGGCTACCGGCTCCTCGATGTCAAAAAAACCGAAGATCGAAACGATGGATTGTTTATTGGAAATAAATTTTTCAAATTACAAAAAATTGTTGCTAGCCAACTCAGAAAATGCGAAAAGGCAGCGTTGTTTGTCTGTACAATCGGCCGGGCGATGGAGACCTGGGCAAAGAAATTATCAACCGAAGGTGATGTTGCGTTAAGTTACATGGTCGATATTGTTGCGTCTGTAACAGAAGAACAAGCAATTGATGTACTGCACGATTACATCGAGAAGCAGATGCAAATGCGAGGACTGAAAATCACGAACAGATATAGTCCGGGTTATTGCGATTGGTCTGTATCGGAGCAACATCTATTATTTTCTTTCTTCCCTGTAAATTTTTGTGGAATTACTCTTACAGAATCCGCTTTAATGGTGCCGATCAAATCTGTCAGCGGGATTATAGGAGTCGGTACAGCAGTTAAGAGAGTTGATTATACCTGCGATACCTGCGATATGAAGGATTGCACATATCGAGCAATCCGAGTGGCCAAAGCAGAGCGTGCCAATTATAAATCAAAAAGTTGAGTCCATAAGAATAGAAATATCAATATGCAAATTAAAATGACCGTCAAATAAATTAATAAAGGAAAAGTAGAATGACAGATCAACAATGGGAAATGCTTCAGAGAACAATGAAGGGAGAAGTTTTAAATCCGCTGCCGGTTGGTTTCATTATTGATTGTCCATGGCTGCCGAATTGGTATGGCATCAATATTCTTGACTATTTTTCAAACGATGAATTGTGGTTAAAGGCAAATTTGAAAGCACTCCAGGATTTTCCAGATGTAATGTTTCTGCCAGGATTCTGGTCGGAATTTGGCATGTGTACTGAGCCATCGGCATTTGGAGCACGCTGCGTGTTCCCGACGAATGAATTTCCACATGCGCATAAAATCATACAATCGGTTGATGATATCGAATCAATGCCACAGCCGAATCCGAAAACAGATGGCCTTTTGCCGTTCATGCTCAACCGATTAAAACTTGCCCAGCCAAAAATTGAAGCAGCAGGGCATAAAATTCGATTTGCTGTTGCACGCGGTCCTTTAAATATTGCCAGCTATCTAATGGGTTCAACAGAATTTCTGACCACGATGATGATGCAGCCGGAAAAAGCTGAAGCACTCATGAAAAAAATTACATTATTTCTCAAAGATTGGCTGCATCTGCAAATGAAAACATTCCCATCCATTGACGGGATTTTGATGCTGGATGACATTATCGGTTTTATGGGGAAGGAAGAATTTAGCACTTTCGGATTGCCTTATTTTAAAGAACTATACGATGCAAATGTTTCTATAAAATTTTTACATAACGATGCCCATTGCAAGGTATCTGCACCTATGCTGCCGGAGATAGGAGTGAATCTATTCAATATGGGTTTTGATATTTCTTTGAATGAATTGAAACAATTAACTCAGAATAAAGTGACATTAATTGGCAATATTCCTCCAAGGGATGTTTTAGCTGATGGCGATGTTGCCAAGGTAACAGACACGACTGTTCAGCTTGTTGACTCACTGCAAGACAAATCGAAAGTAATTCTTTCTTGTGGAGGAGGAATGCCGCCGGGAGTAAGTTCAGAAAATATAAGAGCATTTATAAAAGCAGTAAGAAAATAATTGATTCAAAAAGGTTGTACCTAAATACGTTACGAAAGATGAATTAAAAGATATGAGAAAGAGAGTCGTTTATAAAGAAAATTGAGTAATAGGCTTCTGCTTGCCCAAAGTAATACTATTCTAACACATCTAAGCCAGCTTCTTTGACAATGACTGGAGTGATACTTTCCCACATCACAGGCATTAGGTGGACGCCACGCACACCTTTTATTTTCTGCAATGTATGAATCATTTCAACTGCAATTTTTATTCCTTCTTCTTTCGGGTCGCGGGCCACTTTCATGCGATCGATATATTCGTCGTTAATATTAACGCCAGGGACTTCCTTTTTCATGTGAAGCAAAACTTTCTCCGATTTCACTGGCATGACGCCGACGAAAATCGCGCATTTCTCATGCAGTCGCATCTCGACAACCCTTTCCATCCAGCGGGTAAAAATATCCATATTAAATACCGGCTGAGTTTGGATGAAACGCGCACCTGCTTCTACTTTTTTATGTAACCGAATTAATCGCATCTCAAACGGTTCGGCAAATGGATTCGCGGCGGCGCCGATGAGGAAGTCTGGTGCTTTTTTCATTTCCTGACCGGAAAGAAAATAACCGCTGTTCATTTTAGCAACGGTTGCGATCAGTTGGATCGAATCCAGATCGAATACTCCCTTTGCTTCGGGTTGATCACCGAATTTCTGGTGATCGCCGGTTAGACACAACAAATTACAGATGCCTAATGCAGCAGCGCCTAATAAATCGCTCTGAATTGCAATCCTATTCCGATCACGGCACGTCATCTGCATAATCGGCTCGATGCCTTCCTCCAATAATATTTTCGCCGAAGCAATACTCGATAAACTAACAAGCGCTGTTTGATTATCAGTGATATTGACCGCGTCAACAACATCCTTAAAGTACTTCGACTTTTCCCGGATAACATTGCCGTCGCAGCTTTTAGGCGGACCTATCTCACCGCAGACAATGAACCTGTTCGATTCAATTTTTTCTTTGAGTGTCACCGGAAACAATGTCCTTTACCTTTTGTTTATCATTTCGAACAAACCAGACAGGTGCTTCAATACGCTTCTTGAATACATTCAACCATGCGGATGTACCTTCCAAATTCCAGTTGTGTATTCTTTTTATTTGATAAAGCGAACTAATACGGTTAAGCAGCTTTGATCGATTATAGATTCGGTACCATACGCATTTTCTTTCCGGATATACTTCGCACGTTCCACCTTCACCGGTTCCGCCACATGGACCATTACGAATTCGCTTTGGGCATCTTTGGGAACAGATAAAAGCAGTAGAGGATAATATACATTCACCGCAGTGCTGACAACCGAAGAGAGGAACTTTTACAGCGTCTTCAAAGAAAAGCATGAAGCGGGAGAGTTTCCGTTCACGAGGTGATATTGGAGGTTTTCCATATGTAATAAAATCGAGCGACATTTAATAAAATATTCTTTTTAAATTATCTTAAGAATAATAATTCATTACTCTCATAATGATATCATAACCTTCTAATTCCAGTATGTCTTTTAAGCACTGCATTGCTGGATGATCATCCGCAAGAAGCGAATATTTTCTTTTCACCGAACCTATAATAGTATTAAATCCCATCGGCATTGCCATTGTTAAAAAAGCGCTTTCAAGTGAACCTTTTACAGGGGAACCGTCTGCACGCTTTGATGGCAGCATAACAGTAAAATTGCTTAGCCCAACGGACATATTCACGCTCTTGAGATCGGCATCTTGATGGATTAGCCTGATCGAATTTATCAACCGCTTAAAATTTCCATCTGAATCACTTCCAATCGGCATAATGCCAGGATCAAAAATGAGCTCGCTGTTCTTTACATCTTTAATGCGTTCGCGCGCAATATTCATCATAACTTTTGCTGTAGCATAAGTTTCTTCTGCTGTTTTGTTCATTTTTATATCGCCACTTTTTTCTGCTCCCTCTGTCACGAGCATTATCGGAATAAATGGCTGTTTCTTATAGATGTCGAACATTTGTAGCCGTGCCTGGGAAATTGAGTTCAGAATCGGTTTCCGCTTTCCGGCAAGCTCTGGATTGTAAGCTTCCAATCCAGCGGCGGCGATTTCAGGATCTGGAGTATCGATTGACAGCGGAAGAGAAATATGTTCCTGAATATTTTTTACAATTTCTGCCATGAATCCGGGAGAACGTAAACCGACATTGACATCGATGTAGGCAGCGCCGCTCCCGGCTTGAGATTTTGCTAGCTCGATGATGCCGGCGATATCGTTCTTTTCGAAAAGATCATGAGTAGATGGAACTGAATCGTTTATCGATTCGCCGATTATAGTAAGTCCTGCAATGCCCATTAAATCTAATCCTTCATTGTTTTAATATATTATAAGATAAAATGTACTTAAAATAATCCCGTAATCTTTCCATTGTCATCTACATCGACGTTTTCAGCAGCTGGAATAGCAGGAAGGCCCGGCATCCGCATTATTTCGCCGGTAATTGGAATTACAAATCCAGCGCCGGCAGCCACCTCTATTTCTCTTATTGTTATCAGAAAGTTTTCTGGCCTGCCAAGCAGTTTTGGATCATCAGAAAGTGAGTTCTGGGTCTTTGCCATGCATACGGGAAGTTTATCCAGACCGAGCTTCTCTATCTTTTCTAAATCAGCTTTAGCTTTAGCCGTATACTCAACTGCTTTTGCACCATAAATATTTTTTGCGATGGTTTCGACTTTTTTCGGAATATCCCAATTCCAATCGTATGTCGGGATATATCTGTTTTTACAATTTCTCGCTATATCGCATACTATATCTGCTAGTTCCATCGAACCCTCACCGCCCTTTCCCCATACATCGGCTATGGATGCAGGCACACCAAGCTCTTTGCACCTGTCTTTTACAATGTTCATTTCTTCATCCGTGTCAGCCGCAAATTTATTTATTGCAACTGCCGGGCGTATACCGAAAGCAATAATGTTTTCAATATGTTTCTCGAGATTACCCAAACCTTTTTTCAATGCTTCTTTATTCGGCTGGTTAACGGTTTTTAAATCCGCACCGCCATGATACTTTAGTGCTTTTAAAGTCGCAACAAGAACGACTGCTTTAGGAGATAACCCTGAATAACCGCATTTGATATCAAAGAACTTTTCTGCTCCCAAATCAAATGCAAATCCAGCTTCTGTCACTACATAATCTGAAAGAGATAAACCCATCTTTGTTGCAACGACGCTGTTTGTTCCTTGTGCGATGTTGGCAAAAGGGCCGCCGTGAATAATTGCAGGATTCCCTTCAATGGTTTGTACAAGATTGGGCATAATAGTGTCTTTTAGCAGTGCAGTCATTGCACCGCATGCTTTCAAATCGCGTGCATAGATCGGGTTTTTGTCAAAAGTAAATCCCACAAAAATATTTCCCAATTTCCGCTTTAAGTCGGCAAGATTTTCTGCAAGGCAGAGTATAGCCATGACTTCCGAAGCAGCCGTTATATCAAATCCTGTTTCACGCGGGATTCCGGAAAGAGTTCCACCAAGACCAACAATAATTTTCCTGAGTGATCGATCGTTCATATCCATCACTCGCTTCCAGTGAACTGTTCGAGGATCAATTCCTATATTATATTTTTTATTTTGAATGTTATTGTCTATTAATGCAGCGAGTAAATTATGTGCTTTCTCAATTGTTGCAAAATCTCCGGTAAAGTGAAGATTAATATCTTCCATAGGAACAACCTGCGCACGTCCGCTTCCTGTTGCACCACCCTTCATTCCGAAGACCGGTCCAAGGGAAGGTTCTCGCAGCACAACAGTTGTTTGCTTTCCAATTCTGTTCATTCCCTGTGTCAGACCGATCGATACAGTTGTTTTTCCTTCTCCTGCTGGCGTCGGAGAAATAGCCGAGACCAAAACCAAATTGCTATTTTTTAGTTTATTGTTGTCTATATATTTCAATGGTACTTTAGCCTTGTAGTTGCCATAGAGAATGAGATCATCCTCGGAGATATGTAACTGCGAAGCGATTTCCTTGATCTTTTTCATAATATTAAATCCCTCTGCAAAAGTTACTTGTCACCGTTGTTTTTTAGTGACACGGGTGTTTTTAATTACTGGAAGTAAACGTATTATTCGAAAATATTTTCAGTAAATTTACACAACTATTATGAGGTTACCTAATTATTTTGTTATTTAATAAATACGAAATAAATAATTAATCAGACAGAAAGGGAAAAGGTAAAACAAGCGCTTTACTTAAGGGTGATAAAGAAACTTCTTTGATCGATGCTTTTAAAAGAGATCAATATTTTCACCATGAGGCAAAAATGGAAAACTAAATATGTTGGTTCAGGTTAATGAAAGGATTTATGGATATGATAAATCGACTATTTTTATATACTACGCTTATAATTCTTTTCTGTATACCTAAAAGCATAAATGCACAAGAGGTAGATGACCCATATCTATGGCTTGAAGAGATTGATGGTACCAAAGCCCTTGATTGGGTAAAAGCACAGAACAATGCTACACTTGCAATATTAGAGAAATTTCCTGCGTTTCAAGAAATTAACAAAAGGAATTTTGAGATATATAATTCTAAAGATCGAATCGCCTCGCCAAGTATATATGGTGATTACATTTACAATTTCTGGCAGGATGAAAAAAATGAACGCGGTGTTTGGCGTAGGACAACCTTGAACGAGTATCTGAAAGAATCTCCCAATTGGGAAGTGATACTTGATATAGATATGCTTTCGAAAGCTGAAAATGAGAAGTGGGTTTTTCACGGAGCCAGTTTTTTACCCCCCAATTTTAATCATTGTATAGTTTCAATTTCTCGCGGCGGCGGTGATGCAGATATAAAACGTGAGATCGATCTAACTACTAAACAATTTGTTAAAGACGGTTTTTATCTTCCAGAAGCAAAGAGCGAAACCTCATGGAAAGATGAGAATACATTATATGTTATGACTAAATATGGAGAAGGTTCTCTGACGGAATCTGGATATCCAAGAATTGCAAAAATATGGAAAAGGGGAACTCCTTTGAGCGAAGCCAAGACAATATTCGAAGGAGAGATCAAAGATGTATCCGTCTCTGCATACACAATTTATACTCCAGAAAGAAATTATGATTTTGTGCATAGAGGAATAACATTTTACACTGCGTATGTATACGCGATCGAAAACGGTAAATTGATAAAGCTTGATATTCAAGATGATGCCCAATTTGATGGAATCTTTAAGAATCAAATATTGCTGGAACTAAAAACTGATTGGAACGTTAGCGGTAAAATATATCCGCAAGGTGCTCTTATAAGTATCGATTACGATAAATTTATAAAAGGAGACCGGAATTTTGATATAATATGGAAACCAGGGGAACGTTCAAGTATCGTCTCGGTTTCAAATACAAAGAACTATCTGCTCGTCAATCAGCTGAACAATGTCCGCAGTGAGTTATATAAATATAGTTGGAGAGATGGAAAGTGGTCTAACAATAAAGTTGAAACTCCCGATTATGGAACCATCTATATATCATCAACTGACGAATTATCGGATCAATATTTCTTTACATATACAAGTTTCCTTGTGCCAACAAGCCTTTATTTTGTCTTAGATGACAATAGAATTCAGAAAGTAAAAAGCTTACCGGAATATTTTGACGGCAGCAAATATGAAGTCCAGCAGTTTGAAGCCACTTCCAAGGATGGAACACATATCCCGTATTTCCTTATCCACAAAAAGGAGATCAAACCTGACGGCTCGAATCCTACATTGCTTTATGCATATGGGGGATTCGAAATTTCATTGTTACCATCTTATTCAGGTATTCTCGGCACCGCTTGGTTGGAAAGAGGTGGAGTCTATGCTTATGCTAACCTGCGTGGAGGCGGCGAGTTCGGACCCAAATGGCATCTATCTGCCATTAAGGAGAATCGGCAGAAAGTAAACGAAGATATGATTGCTGTATCTGAGGATCTGATCGTAAGAAAGATTACATCCACAAAACATCTCGGTATCCAAGGGGGTAGTAATGGTGGATTGCTTGTTGGTTCTGCTTACACTCAAAGGCCGGATCTTTACAGCGCTGTAGTTTGTCAGGTGCCGCTGCTTGATATGAAACGTTACAATAAATTATTAGCCGGTGCAAGCTGGATGGGTGAATACGGTAATCCTGATATTCCCGATGAGTGGGCATATATCGGAAAATACTCGCCCTATCAAAATATATCAGCTGATAAAAAGTATCCCAAGATATTATTGATGACTTCAACTCGCGACGATCGTGTTCATCCTGGTCACGCAAGAAAAATGGCTGCAAAGCTCGAATCAATGAAAATTCCTTTTTATTATTATGAAAATACTGAGGGAGGTCATTCTGCTGGAGTTACGAATAAGCAGAAAGCATTTGAAAATGCACTTGCATATACATATTTGCTTATGCAGCTAAAGCAGGAATAGAATATCTTAGCATTGCCGATCTTTAAGCCATCTCGCCAGATGCCCTAGGGGTCACAAAAGGCTGACGAAATATTGACGAAAGGATGACAAAATGTAGGTAGGCTAGACTGATACGTTTGTGGAAGTTGAGTATTTCGCAAATCGAAATTTACTATGCGGAATTGAAAGGCCCGGGATTTCTATGTCCTGATGTGGAACGATATCGCGGGTTTTCCAATGTGATGAAAAAATATCATATTAATAATTATTAGTTAAATGTCAGAAATTGTGAATTTCAGGAACGGCTAGCATTTTTTGAAGCCATTAAAGAGTTACTAGGAAGAAGAGATCGTCCAACAGTTTTTTTTTCTTTCAATAGTCTGATGACGATTGGGGCAATCAAAGCCATTCAATAAATGCGGCTTTCTATTTAGGTTAATATTTCACTGGTCGGATTTGATAAAATCCCATGCCAGTCAATTTTCAAACCTGCAATAACATACATTCTACAACCGATAGAATATCTTGGGAAAAAGCGACTAAAATTCTCTTGGAAAAAATAGAACATCCACACAACAAAAAAATGTAGAATATTTCAAAAACCGAAATTGGTCGTTGGTGAATCATGTCGAAAGGTAAATTAATTCATTTGATCAAAAAGAGTAGAAAAGCAAAAACATAAATGAGGAATAAATGAAAAAAGCTTTAGTGTGTGGCGCAGGTGGTTTTATTGGATGTCATCTTGTCAAGAAGCTTAGAAAAGGTGGCTATTGGGTGCGTGGAGTTGATATTAAAAGGCATGAGTGGTCACATCGTTTTATCATGAGGAATTTTATCAGTTGTTGACTTACACTTACATTGATGGTATTGATTTAAACAAAAATGAAACGGGAATTGAAAAGGAGTCTAAGAACTACATAGAAGAATATGAAAGAAATGTATCACATAACATTGACAATGGGAGAAGGACAATTTAAATAATGGGAAGAAAGAAAAAAATCTTTGTAACGGGGTGCTATGATATGCTTCATAGCGGTCATATAGCATTCTTTCAAGAGGCAGCACAATACGGTGATGTTTATGTCGGATTGGGATCGGATAAGACTATCTACAATTTGAAAGGAAAATACCCGGTGAACAATCAAGATGAAAGAAAATATATGATTGACG